>JBBSMX010000152.1:0-10035 GCA_038232935.1 Rhodothermales bacterium
ACTTCGACCGGCTGCCAAACGTCTCCGATTTCCCAACGGCCGACGATGCCTTCTGCTGTCTGGGGACGACGATCAAAAAGGCCGGCTCGGAGGAGGCCTTTCGGAAGGTGGACCTCGACTACGTCGTCGCCTTCGCCCGCGCGGCGGCAGCGCACGGAGCCGGGCAGTTCATCGTCGTCAGCGCGATGGGGGCGAACGCGGGCTCGCGGATTTTCTACAATCAGACGAAAGGCGAGATGGAGGATGCCGTGGCGGCGCTAGGCTTCGATGCGGTGCAGATCGTCCGCCCGGCGCCCCTCCTCGGCGACCGCGACGAACATCGAGCGGGCGAGTCGCTGTCGCAGACGCTGATGCAGCCCGTCGCGCCGCTTATGATCGGTCCTCTGCGGAAGTATCGCCCGATTGAGAGCAACACGGTCGCGGCGGCGATGGTGATGGCGGCGCAGGTCCGCGCCCCCGGTGTCCACGTCTACGAATCTGACGAACTCCAACGTATCGGAGTGGTCTAAGCCCGCGCCTCTCTCTCGCTTCGCCCTCGCTCGCTTGGACGCCCTCCCCCTCAGCCTCGACCATGCGGGCCGCCGGATCGACGGGCGCTGGCTGTGGCGCGACGTGGACGCGCAGATCGACGAGGGAACGCGGTGGGCCGTCGTCGGGCCGTCGGGCTCGGGGAAGACGGTCCTCCTCCGCGCTCTCGCCGGGCTCGACCGGCTGGACGAAGGCACGATTCGCTCGGGCGGACGGACGCTGGACGAGCTCTCGCTTCCCGCCCACCGCGCCCGCGTCCACTACCTCATGCAGCGCCCCGCCCTCTTCCCCGGCACCGTCGCCGACAACGTCCACGCGCCCCTCAAACTCGCTGTCCACCGCGGACGGGGCTACGACGCCAACGCTACCACGAGCGCGCTCGATGCACTCGGTCGGCCCGTCGCGTTTCTCGATCAACCCATCGACCGGCTCTCCGGCGGCGAGCAGCAGATCGTCGCCCTCCTCCGCGCCTTCCAGGCCCGCCCTGACGTGCTCCTCCTCGACGAGCCCACCGCCAGCCTCGACCCCGCCGCGACCGAGGCCGTTGAAGCCCTCGTGGCGCGGTGGCTGGACGAGAACGCAGGCCGCGCCGCCCTCTGGACCAGCCACAACCCCGCGCAGATCGCCCGCGTCACCGACTACACCCTCGACCTCGCCGACTTCGCCCCGCGCCCCGAACCCGCATGAGTCCGTACGAATCGATCTCGTTCGCCCAACTCGCGCTCGCGGCCGTGCTCCTCGCCGTCGCGCTCGGCCTCACGGTGGCTCTCCGGCTCGGCCTCGCGCGGGGGATCGTCGTGGCGGCGGCGCGGATGGTGGTGCAGCTCCTGCTCGTCGGGCTCGTGCTCGGGTGGGTCTTCGCGACAGAGCACCCTCTCGTAATCCTCGGGCTCGCCCTGCTGATGGCTGGGCTCGCGGGCGTCGCGGCCGTGCGGCGGACGGTGCGGAGGTTTCCGGGGATCTACTGGAACGCGCTCGTCTCCGTGCTCGGCGCGTCGTTCCTCGTCACCGGGTTCACCGTGCTCGGCGTGCTCCAGATCGAGCCGTGGTACGACCCGCAGTACCTCATCCCCCTCCACGGCATGCTCCTCGGGAACGCGCTGACGGGGATTTCGCTCTCGCTCGACCGGTTCATGGAGTCGTGCGTCCGCGAGCGCGACCTGATCGAGACGCGGCTCGCACTCGGGGCGACGCGGTGGGAGGCGGCCCGACCGCCGGTGCGCGACGCCCTCCGCACCGGCCTCATCCCGATTGTCAACTCGATGGCCGTCATGGGGATCGTCAGCCTGCCGGGGATGATGACCGGCCAGATCCTCGCCGGGGCCGACCCGAGCGACGCCGTCCGCTACCAGATCCTGATCATGTTGATGATCACCGTGTGCGTGGCGTTCGCGTCGCACGCCGTCGTCCTCCTCGCCTACACCGCCCTCTTCCGCCGCGACCACACGTTCCACCCCGAGCGGCTGAAAACGGTGTAATGGCGGCATTAGCCGGGGGAACGTATTCTTCGAAACGGTGTCGTAGATTGACACCATGAGCCTCAGCAGCAAGCACCGCAAGACGCTCCACGCCGTGTTCGACGATCCCGTCCGCTCAAACGTGCCGTGGCGCGATGTCGAGCGGCTACTCGCCGCGCTTGGGGCCGAAATCAGCGAGGGGAGCGGCTCGCGCATCCGCATCGTCCTCGGCGGCGTCCGCGCCGTCTTTCACCGGCCGTATCCTCAGCGCGAAACCGATAAAGGCGCGCTCAAGTCCATGCGCCGCTTCCTCCGCGAAGCCGGCGTTCAACCCGAATAACCGCCATGCTCTCTTACAAAGGCTACACCGGGCACGTCGAGTTCGACGACGAGGCGGGCCTGTTCCACGGCGAAGTGCTCGACACGCGCGACGTGATCACGTTCCAGGGACGCAGCGTGGACGAGATCGAGACGGCCTTCCGCGACTCCATCGACGACTACCTCGCCTTCTGCGCCGAGCGGGGCGAGGAGCCAGTCAAACCATTCTCGGGCCGCCTCATGCTCCGGCTTCCGAAGGACCTCCACCGCGACGTGTTCGTCAGCGCAAGGCGCGAAGGAAAGAGTCTAAACCAGTTCGTCGTGGATCGCCTCCGAGAAACCGGCTAGCTGCGCCCGTCGCCCTCCTCCGCCGGGACCATGCGTTCCACCCTGAGCGGCTCGAAGCGGCATACTAACTCAGAACCACAGCCCCCATCCGAGGCTCGTCCCGATGAAGCTCCTTTCTCGGTTTACGCTCGCAATGGTTCGGAACCGAACGAAAATCGGCCCATGGATTCGGAAGGCCACTTCCCCAAACAGTGGTAGGCTCGGGCTCGGACCCACAAGCTCCCCTTCGTCTTCGTCGCTGAAGAAGGCGGGCGGGCTATAGACACCAGACCAACCCGACTCCGCCACCGCTCGCTACGGACCACCGCTTGCCGGAGCGGTGGAAGCCCGCGAGAGCACCGACTTCGCTCATGCCACTCCCCCACAGTTCCGTTGCACCGGCAAAGCGGAGCGAGAGGATGAACGGCGCTCGCTGCCAGTCCGCAGACAGGTCCGCTGTGATCACCGGGAAGCCCTGCGAGGTACCGACTCCGGCACCTCCGCTAGCGCGCACTCCATACCGCTTGCCCCCGTCCTGCGCCCGGCTCGGCGACGTGACGGCGATCAAAACTAGAACCGTGATCGCGATGGGGTAAAACCACCGAGGGAGACCGACATATCGTTCCCTGCTCACTTCCGAAACCGCTGGATCAGCCGGTCCACTTGCGCGTCGGGCATGGGGAGGACGGAGGACGAGGGGCCGAAATCGCCGTTGCCGGACAGAACAGGGTTACTCGGCGGTGCGTTGCCGGCGCGGTCGCGGAGGCGGGCTTCGATCTCGTCCATCCAGCTTTTGCCGGACGGTGGGGCGGCACGGGCTGCCGGACGTTGTGCGCTCGGCGCGGAGCGAGGGGCCGACTGCGACGCGGTGAGCGGCTCGCCCTGTGGCGAGTTCATCGGGTCCGTCTCGAATGCGAGCCGCTTCACGTTGAGCAGGTGCATCGGCGAGATGTTATCGCTCGTGATCGAGCCGCCGATGGTGCCTGGGCCGAGCGTCATCGCCGGGAACAGTGCGGTCGTGAGACCGACCGAGCCGAGCGCGGCGACGGTGTTGACGACGATCCGCATCGACGGCTTTTCGAGCGCGAACCGCTCGATCACGTTGTCGCTCTCGGCGTGGACGGCGAGCGTGTGGCCGATCCCTCCAAAGTTCAGGATCTCGATGCACTTCTCGCACCCCGCCTGCCAGCCGTCCTGCACGTAGAACGAGAGCACGGGCGCGAGCGTCTCCATCGAGAGCGGCTCCTCTCGCCCGACGGCGTCCACTTCGGCGATGAGCGCCCGCGTCGTGTCGGGAACGGAGAAGCCAGCCATCTCCGCGATCCGCATCGGGCTCTGCCCGACGATGTCCACGTTGAGGTGGCGGCCATCAGGTGCAACAGTTTTGCGCAGCTTCTCCTTCTCGGCGTCGGAGCAGAAATAGCCGCCGCGCGCCTGCATCTCCTTTTTCAGCTTGTCGCGGATCGGCAGGTCGGCGACGACGCTGCGTTCCGTCGAGCAGAGCGTGCCCCAGTCGAAAGCCGTCCCGGTGAGGATGTCGGCGGCGGCCTTCGCGAGGTTGGCTGAGCGGTCCACGTAGGCGGGGACGTTGCCGGAACCGACGCCGTAGGCGGGCTTCCCCTTCGAATAGGCCGCGCGGACCATCGCCCCGCCGCCCGTAGCGAGGATCACATCGGTCAGCTTGTGCTCCAGCAATTCGTTGGTCCCTTCGAGCGTGACCTCGGTGAGGCAGCCGAAGAGGCCCTGCGGGGCTCCGGCTTTGTAGGCCGCTTCGGCCACGACGCGCAGCGCCTCGGCCGTGCAGTCCTTCGCGCGCGGGTGCGGGCTCATCACGATCCCGCACCGTGCCTTCGCCGAGATGATCGCCTTATACATCGCCGTCGAGGTCGGATTCGTGCTCGGGACGAGCGCAGCGACGACGCCCATCGGCGTAGCGACCTTCCAGACTTTGCCGTCGTCCGACTTCTCGATGATGCCGGCGGTCCGCATCCCCCGCATCCGCTCGTGGAGCGTGCGGGTGGCGAAGAGGTTCTTCTCGCGCTTGCTCTCGGGCTTGCCGAAGCCGGTCTCGTCGTGGGCGAGTTGACCGAGCCGGGTCGCCTCGGCTGCGCCCGCCTCGCACATCGCCGCGACGATCCGGTCTACCTGTTCCTGACTGGCGGTGGCAAATTGCTTCTGCGCGGTGTGCACCCGCTGCAGGAGTTCGCGGGCTTGCTGGATCGAGCGGAGGTCGGCGTCCATCGGAGAGAGGGTCTGGGTCGAGAGGTTCCGAAAGATAGCCCACGGCCGCGCAGGGTGAGCGAAGCGCCGATCCGAGCGCTCCCCCGTCCGAAACCGACCCGCGTCCGTGTGGCCTCTGCACAATAAGGGAAGGACCCCCCGCCCCACCACAGGCAGAGGGCCCTTCCACCCCACCACAGACGCTGGCCCAAACAGCGCCCGTGCTTATTAATCGAATGCTTTCGACGGCTATCCTCGGTGACACCTCTTAATTGATTCGTGTGCCTCCGTTGACTCTCACCAAACAAGCCCCGTTCCAAACCTCCCCCGACCGCTTCAGCGTGGCGAAGCGTCTTCTTCCGTTTACGTCCCCCAGCCTCGCAGATGCAGATCGCGATATCGTATCTCACTCCTCGTGCCGAAATGAGATGGCTGTCTCTCTACGTCGCGTTGCGATGCTCGAAGAGGAGGCGACCCTAACCGATGTCTACGCCGGTCACGGAGAACAGTCGCTGCCTGATACACCGCCCCCGCCCAGCATTCCAAAACACCGGTGCCTCTCAAGGCGAGGCCATTACCCCTGACTTATTGGAAGCCACTCTTTACCTTTCCGGTCAGCAAATCACCCTGGCGTGCCCTTTGTGAAAGCGCCGTTCAGACGCGAACTTCGGCCCCCGCTCTGTCCCTCAGAGCCACGATACCGCGTGAGCTTAAGGCACAAGCCGGCTTGTCTAGGGGAGGCGAGTCGCACGCCGGGTTCGGGTTCCTTCCGCCAGATAATCTCGCCGCACAGTGCGTGTTCGCACCGGCGCTTCAAAACCAAGCATGAGCAACCGGCTCAGTTACGCCCCTTCCAAGCCCATCGTACGCGCCCCATTCGTGCAGAAACCTTACGCCCTCCACTCTATGAACATAGCCGGACCGGAAGACGAGCAGACCGGCGACGAACAGACCGGCGACGAGCTAGAGGGCATCCGCTTCTTCGACTTCACCGACCCCTTCGAATCGAGTGAGCGCCATGCGGAGCCAGACCCGTTCGCATCAGCAGGCCTGTCCACATCGTCCGACGCGGCAGACATAAATGCAGACATAAATGAAGAGACGGACACAGAGAGAGAGACCGAGCAAGCGTCGGCGCAGCGGGAGCCGGTGCGAGGATCAGCGTTCTACGATCCGTTCGAACACGCACTAACGGGTGCCCCCCACCATCAGGCGGACTCCACTTCGACGCCAGCCGAACCCTTGGCCGAACCGGCAACCGAGCCTCCGAGCCAGCCCAAAGCCGAGCCCTCGACGATTGGATTCTTCCAGCTCGCCTCCCTCCTCGATCCGGCCGAGCCGGGCTCACGCGAGCGGTTCGTCTCCGTCTTCGACGCATGCCGCGCTGAAGACGGGCTCCCCTTCCTCGCAATCGCGCTCCGTATACCGGCCGGAGATCGGGCCGCGGCGCACTTCCCCGTCGTGGTGGAAGGTCTTCGTTCAGCGCTCGACAGCGACGACGCACTCCTCGCGGACGACGATCGACTCCGGCTCGTGGCGGTCTTTCGAGGCCGTCGCGAGGCGGATGCGCGCGTGCTCTTCGCTCAACTCAAGGACTATCTCCGCACGTGGGTCGACGACGCCGACGACATGCTGCGAGCCATCTCGGCGTTTGTCGCGCCAGAAGGCCGTCCCTTCCACGATGCCGACGAGTTTCTGGCCCGCGCTTACGACAACGGATGACCCGCTTGAAGGACACCCCACGTTTTGAGGAATAGATATTGCCGCCGAATAAACTCGTTTAGACTTCAACCACAATGCCTTACGTCCCCATGGCTTCTTACGTCTCCTTCGCCCTCGGCACCGCACTACTCGTCGGCTTCAGTGTGCTCGCACGCCGCCGCCCGACCCGCCCCTCCCCCGCTGTTGACAACGACGACATCGCTTGGCTGTAACGCTACCGGAAGCGCTTTTCCCCGCTGAGCACTCCCATCAGGTTCTGCACACCGACGGGGCCGTGTCGGTAGAAAAGTGGCTCCCCATAGGTAGCGCCAGTGCGGTAGCCGTAAACCCGCGCCCGCGCCTCGATCCACTCGAAGAAATCGGGGTTCGAGATGAAGGTCTCGGGTGCCCCCTCCTCCGGCTCGTAATCGGGGTTGAAGAACTGGCTCTTGAACGCCTGCAGCGCCGCTACCCGCTGCTCCCACACGTCGGTGACATCGACGACGAACGTCGGCTCGAACTCGATAGACTGCATGTAGTGGAGGACATGACTCGGCCGCCACGGCTCCTGCAATCGCCCATCGTCGTCGAACGTCTCGAGCTTGGCAAGCCCGCTATAAAACAGGGCGTCGGTGGATAAGACGGCGGCGTCGCGGTGGTCGGGGTGCCGTTCTTCCTGTGCGTTGATGAGGACGATGTGCGGGCGGTACCGACGAACGAGGCGGACGAGCTTTTCCTGGTTCGCTTTCGTGTTGCGGATGGCACCGTCGGGCAGGCCGAGGTTGTCGCGGGTGGTAAGTCCGAGGATTTCAGCAGCGGCCTGTGCTTCCTCCATGCGCCCCTCCGGTGTCCCCCGACTGCCGAGCTCGCCCCGGCTGAAGTCTACGATGCCCGTCCGATAGCCGTCGCGGGCGAGGACGCACATCGTGCCGCCGGCGCACAGCTCCACGTCGTCCGGGTGAGCGGCGAGGGCGAGCACATCAAGCATCGGAGCGGCGTTCATCGGAGGCTAGTCTAAGCAGGTAGGTCTGACGCTCTACGCGGCTCAGGGTTCAGCGGCGTCTTCAGTCTCCATCGCGTGCGCCGTCCGCTCTTCCTGTTGTGAGCGGCTGGCATACCACCCCATCACCGGCGTCACCGAGATGCCGTGCAGCGTCACACTCACCGCGATCGCGAGGAGAACGACACCGAGAATCTGCCCCGAGAAGAGGTCGTAGACGCCGTGGGTCTCCGCGTACATGAGATAGTAAACGGAACCGATCCCGCGGATGCCGAACCACGCGATGAGCCTGCGCTGAAGCCCTGTCGTGGGCGAGCCAAGGAGCCCGACAAACACGGCGGCCGGCCGGATGACGAGGAATAACACGCCCACGAACAGGATCGCATTCCACGACAGGTCCGCGTAAGTGAGGAGGGCTCCGACGAGGACGACGAGGGCAACGCCGCCGATCCGTTCGAGCTGCTCGGCGAACCCGAGCACGGCAGAGGCCATGTAAGCCGGGACCGCCTCGTCGTCCAAGTCTACCCCCTCTCTGTCGCCTTGCCGCGCCATCTCCTCTATCTCCTTGGCCGGCTTGTCGCCGGTGTGTCGGCGCTCCTCGAACCGGAGCGCGAGACCGGCCGCAAACACGGCGAGGAAGGCGTAGGTGTGGGCGACGAGGGCAACGCCATAACTCAGCGCCACGAGCCCGAGTGCGAGGAAATCATCGAGCCCGACAGCCTCCCGGTGTTCCTGCCGGAAGTACACGACAAGCCGACCGACGGCCATCCCAAGGAGAGCACCGATCCCGATCCCGCCCGCGACGGCCCACCCCACGTCGACCGCGAACCACTTCCAGCCGTACACCCCGAGTTCGTGGAGGCCGAGCAGACCCAGGCCGAGCATGACGAAGGGGAAGGCAGCCCCGTCGTTGAACCCGGCTTCACCGGTGAGGCTGAATCGGAGGCGGTCCCGGTCATCCGGGTCCTCGATCTGCACGTCGGAGGCGAGGACGGGGTCGGTGGGCGCGAGGACGGCCCCGAGCAGGATGGCGGCTCCGATTGGGAGGCCGAGCAACCCCACGCCTGCGAGAGCGACGAGCCCGACGGTGATCGTCATCGAGATGGTGGCGAGGCGAAGCGGGAGCCGCCAGCGGCCGTCGCCGAGCGGTGTCCGGAGCTTGAGGCCAGCCGCGAAGAGCGAGAGGATTACGGCGATCTCGGCCAGCCGCTCCAGAACGGGTGCCTGCTCAATGGGGTCGATCACGAGGAGCCCGATTCCGAGTGGGCCGATCACCACCCCTACAGCGAGGTAGAGCTGCGAGGCTGAGAGCGGAAGCCGACGGAGGAACGAGCCCGCCACCGCCATCAGCGTCAGCAGCAGCCCGGCCACGACGAACCAGTACTTAAAATCCATTCGTGCGGACGATTCGTGGAACGAAAGGGTCGACTGGCCGGGTACGCCCTCTTGTGAGCTCCGGCATCGGCTCCCTCTCACGGTGCACGCCGACTTCGGTTCGCGGTCCACACTCTTTCTCATGCTCTACTCCGCCGCGCCCTCTTCGACAGCCTTGGACCGGCGCGCAAAAAAGCCCGACTGCCGTAGGGTAGCAGCCGGGCTTCGTCGGTAGGAGTTGGCAGGAAAAACTAGCGGTCGCTGTTGACGAGCACGAGGTCCACGCGGCCATCGCCGTCGTAGTCTGTCATTTCGGCGAGGGGGCCGAGCCCGTCGCGGAGCTGGAGCACGCGGACGGTACGAGAAGGCTGTACCCACCGGCCCACGACGGAGCCGCTGGCTACACGCTCCAGATCGCGCATGGCAGCTACGCCCAGGATTTCCCCGAGGACACGCTGGTCCATCGTGACCCGGCGACGGTCACTATCCCGACGCGGCGTGCCGAAGATGACGTCTTCAATCGTACGGCGCTCCCAGCGGGGCTGCTGGTTCCGGCGGTCGTCGCGGCGATCATCGCGGCGGTAGTCGCGAGGCGTAGCGAAGCCTTTCTCGTAGCACCAGCGCATCCCCTTTGTCGGGTGGCCCTGGCCGTTCTGGCAGAACATCGGCCCCTTACCCTCCCGCCCACGATCATCCCGGCGGTCATCTCTATCGTCGCGGTCACGCCGATCGTCTCGGTCGTCGCGGTCATGGCGCTCGGTGCGCGAGCGGTCGGTGCTGGGCCGGACGCTACCCGTAGAACGGTCGGAGCGCGCGGCCCACTCCCACCAGTCACCGTCGGTGCGGGACTGCGCGTGCGCGGCGTCAGGGATCGCCGTGACTAGGAGTGCCAAAGCGAAGAGAAGGCTCCAGGTTTTCATTGGGTTGTCTCGTGGTCGGTTGGAAATAACAAGGCTGGAATACGTCTACTAGGTAGATTCAAACGGTCGTCGCAACGGGGGTGTGTGGAACAGTGGCTGTGTGGGCCGATCGTAGGAACTCACCCAGCGCCTCGGCCGGCGTTCGCCAGCTCAGCGTCTTGCG
Organism: Rhodothermales bacterium; assembly: GCA_038232935.1. Classification (GTDB taxonomy): domain Bacteria; phylum Bacteroidota; class Rhodothermia; order Rhodothermales; family JANQRZ01; genus JBBSMX01. The sequence goes on from JBBSMX010000152.1 coordinate 10,009, forward strand.
TGGTCGAGTGTTGAGTGTCAGGGCCAC
>JBBSMX010000153.1:0-9897 GCA_038232935.1 Rhodothermales bacterium
GCGCGGCGGGGTCGCCTTAACGCTCGTTTAACGCGCCCGATCCTCCCCATTAATTAACGGAACGGCCCCTCCCTCCTGTTGTTGATTACTCCCCGGTCTGACAGCCCCGATCGTTTCTGTTCCGGGCCGCCCTTCCGACTAACGCGAGCGCATGAGCACAGACGCCCACAGTCTCCCCCACGCCAGCGGGATCGCCTCCGCCCCCTTACGTCGGATGTCGCCTCCCCCCTCTCCCGGCTCGGTCGCGCTCGACGTGGTGCCCTCGCGTGCAGCGGACCTCAAGGAGTTGCTTAAGCCCGGGATCAGCCTGTTCGTCGTCGTCACTGCGGCTGCGGGGTACCTGTTCGGAGCGGCAGACGGGATCGACCTCGTCCGGCTCGTCGCGCTCCTATTCGGGACGGCACTGACGGCGGGCGGCAGCGGTGCTCTCAACCACTGGTGGGAGCGCGAGCACGATGCGAAGATGAAGCGGACGCAGAACCGCCCGCTCCCGGCCGGCCGCATCACACCCGGCTTCGTGCTCGCCTACGGCCTTGCCACCATGGCGCTCGGGCTCGCTCTCCTCGTCGCGTTTGTCAACCTGCTGACCGCCGGGCTTGCCGCCGCGACGGCGCTCAGCTACCTGGTCGTCTACACCCCGCTCAAGCGGCGCACGAAGTACAACACGCTCGTCGGCGCGGTCCCCGGCGCGCTCCCCGCCCTCGGCGGCTACGTGGCGGCGACGGGCGCGTTTGGTGCCGCCGGCTGGGCCATCTTCGCGATCCTCTTCCTCTGGCAGCTCCCCCACTTCCTGTCGCTCGCGTGGATGTACCGCGACGACTACGCGCGCGGCGGCTTCGTCATGCTGCCCGTCGTCGAACCTGACGGGCGCTCGACGGCACTGCACGCGCTCGGCGCTACGCTCGCGCTCCTGGTCGCGGGCGTCGTCCCGGCTGCGCTGGGTGCCGCAGGCTGGCTGTACCTCGTCGGGATGGTCGCGCTCGGGACATGGTTCACCCTCCCGGCGTTCTCGTTCTTCAACGAGCCCTCGCCCGAACGCGCCCGCCGACTCCTCCTGGCGTCCATCGTCTACATCCCGACGTTCTTCACCCTCGTCGTGCTCGACTACTTCCTGCTGTAAGAGGCTTGGGGCTCTTAGCTCTCGGCTCTTAGCTCTCGGCTCTTAGCTCCGAGAGCACCAGAGAAACCGACAGCCACGAGCTAAGCGCCATCAGCGTACTCGCTATGCCTCCCGCCCTCTCCGTCCGCGAACTCGCATATGCTTACGGCGAGCACCGCGCCCTCGACGGCCTCACGTTCGAGGTGCAGACCGGCGAGTTGTTCGGCCTGCTCGGCCCGAACGGCGGCGGGAAGACCACGCTGTTCCGGATCGTGACGACGCTCATGCCGCCCTCGGCTGGGAGCGCCGCCGTGCTCGGGCACGACACGACGACCGAACCGGAGGCGGTGCGACGAAGCCTCGGCGTCGTGTTCCAGCAGCCCGCGCTCGATGCCGAGTTGACCGTGCGGGAGAACCTCCGTTTCCACGGCATCCTCGTCGGACTCGGCGGCACCGAGTTGAACGCACGTACCGACGCCCTCCTCGGCGTCTTCGGACTCAGTGACCGCGCGGGGGACCGTGTGAAGACGCTCTCCGGCGGCCTCACCCGCCGCGCCGACCTCGCCCGCGGCCTCCTCCATCGCCCGGCCCTCCTCCTGCTCGACGAGCCGACGACCGGCCTCGACCCCACGGCACGGCGCGAGCTGTGGGCCGCCCTCGCCCGCCTCCGCCGCGACGAAGGCACCACGATTGTCGTCGCCACGCACCTCATGGAAGAGGCCGAGCGCTGCGACCGCGTCGCCATCCTCGACCGGGGCCGCCTCGTCGCCCTCGGCGAGCCGGCCGCGCTGACGGCCGAACTCGGCGACGAAACGCTGTGGCTAGAGTCGAAGGACGCCGCGGCCCTCGCGTCGGTGCTGCACGATCAGTTCGGGTTGGACTCGCGGCTCGTTGGGTCCGCGGTGATGGTGGAAGCCGAGGATGCTCCCGCCGTACTCGCCCGCGTCTACGCCGCGTTCCCCGAGCACGTCACCTCCGCCACCGTCCGCCGCCCCACCCTCGACGACGTGTTCGCCGCGCGGACCGGGAGAGCGTTCGAGGTTGGAGCTTCGAAGTTGGACGTGGCGCAGACCTCCCACCTCGAACCACACCCCGTAACCCGATGATCGCCGTCATCCACGCGCTCTGGCGGCGCGAGATCACCAAGTTCCTCCGCGACCGCAGCCGCCTCATCGGCGCGCTCCTACAGCCGCTCGGGTTCTGGGTGCTGCTCGGGCTCGGTTTCTACGGCACGTTTCAGATGCCCGGTGCCACCGAGGTCGGCTACCTCGAATACCTCTACCCCGGCATCATCGCGCTCATCCTCCTCTTCACCGCCATCTTCTCGACGATCTCCGTCGTGCAGGAGCGGCAGGAGGGGTTCCTGCAAGCCGCTCTCGTCGCCCCCGTCCCCCGCACGACCATCGTGCTCGGGCTCGTCTCCGGCGGGACGACTCTCGCCGTCGCCGAGGCCGTGCTGTTCCTGCTGCTCGCGCCCCTCGTCGGTCTCACGCCGGGCGTGGTGGGCCTGCTCGTGGTGATCGCGGCCGTCGTGCTGATGGCGCTCGCCTTCACCGCGCTCGGCTTCACCATCGCGTGGCGACTGGACACGACGCGCGGTTTCCACGCGGTGATGAACCTGTTCCTCCTCCCGATGTGGTTCCTCTCGGGCGCGTTCTTTCCGGCCGACGGCGTGCCCGCCGTGCTGCGCTGGGTGATGTACGCGAACCCGGCCTTCTACGGCGTCGCCGCTATCCGGCAGGGGCTGTACCTCCCCGCCGAGGCGCCCGGCGTCGGGCTCCCGCTTGCGGCGACGCTGGGCGTGAGCCTCGCCTTCGCCATCGGCGTGCTGGCGCTCGCGGTGTGGACGGTCCGACGTCCTCTCTTCGCCTCGACCTGATGGAAGCACCGTGATCGAGTCGCTGGCGGAGGCGGGACCGCTCGGTCTGTTCCTCGTCTCGTTCCTCGCGGCGACGCTGGTGCCGCTCTCGTCGGAGGTGGCCCTCGTGGCCGGGCTCGCCGCCGGGGTGCCGAAGACGGATGCGATTGTGGCGTGCTCGCTGGGCAACTGCCTCGCCTGCACGGTGAACTACGGGCTGGGCTGGTTCTTCCGCGAGAAAACAGAGGCGCGGATCGCGGCGTCGCGGGCGGGCCGGCGGGCGTTGGGGTGGATGGAGCGCTACGGGTGGGCGAGCCTGCTCTTCTCGTGGGCGCCCGTCGTCGGGGATCCGCTGACGGTCGTGGCGGGCATCACGCGGGTGCCGTTCGTGCTGTTTGCCGTCGTCGTATTCGCCCTCCGCGTCGGCCGCTACCTGCTCATCGCCGGGCTGTTCTGACCCCCCGTTCGTATCGCTATCGCTATGCTCAGGGCGATACGAGCTGTCCCCCTCGTTTGAGGGGGACAGCTTCGCGAAGTGCCCGAAGGGACGAGCGAAGCAGGGGGTCTGTACGGGTGGGCGAGCACGCGTTTGCATAGACGTTTTATCGTATGTTTGCGTCTAGAAATCCCCCCCCCCACCTATGGGGGAAACCCTCATGATGCGTGGCGTCCTCGTAAGGCAGGCCGTCCGTGGACCTCGACCTCATGGACCAGGACGACCGACAGCCGGAGCACGGGCTCTCCGAGGAGCACACGCCCAACGGCGATGCCGTGCAGGGCGGCGCGGCCCCGGCCGAAGCACTCGACCAGGACGAGGCGAAAGACCAGTTGATCGTGGCCGGGATCGGCGCGTCGGCGGGCGGGACCGAGGCGTTGCAGGCGTTTTTCGAGGCACTCGCGCCCGACCTCGGCATCGCGTACGTCGTCGTGACCCACCTCTCGCCCGAGCACCGGAGCCACCTCCCCGAGATCCTCGGCTCGAAGACGGCGATGCCCGTGACGCAGGTACACGAGACGGTCCCGCTCGAAGCGGACCACGTCTACCTCATCCCCCCGGGCCGCCGCCTCGCCGTGACGGACGGCCACATCTCGGCGCTCCCGTTCGAGGAACCGCACGGGCACCGCGCCCCCATCGACCTGTTCTTCCGCTCCTTCGCGGAGGCGCACGGCGACGGCTTCGCCATCCTCTTCTCCGGCGGCGGCTCCGACGGTTCCGTCGGGCTCAAGGCCGTCAAGGAGGTCGGCGGGCTCGTCCTCGTCCAGGACCCCAGCGAGGCCAAGCATGACTCGATGCCGCGCAACGCGATCGCCACGGGCTTGGCCGACCTCGTCCTCCCCGTCCGCGAGCTCGCCGCGCAGATGCCCGATCTCGTCCGCAGCAAGCGCCGGGTCCACCTCCTCCCCAAGCAGCTGGACGGGGATACGCAGACCGACGGGGACACGAAGGCGCTCCGCGATATCTTCGCACTCCTCCACACCCGGACGGGCCACGACTTTAGCCAGTACAAGCGCTCGACGGTCCTCCGCCGGATCGGACGCCGGATGCAGGTCCACCGCCTGGAGCAGCTCGGGGACTACCGCGCCCTCCTCCGCACCGACAGCGAGGAGCCGCAGGCACTCTTTCAGGACCTCCTCATCTCCGTCACCACCTTTTTCCGTGACTCCGCCGCGTTCGAGGCGCTCGCCGAGCGCGTGATCCCCAGCCTCTTCGACGACCGCGGAGAGAACGACCCGATCCGTGTGTGGGTGCCGGGCTGCGCCACCGGCGAGGAGGCGTATTCCCTCGCCATCCTCCTCCTCGAAGAGGCCGAGCGGCGCGGCGTCTTCCCGACCCTCCAGATCTTCGCCACCGACCTCGACGAGGACGCCCTCACCACGGCCCGCAACGGCCGCTACCCCGACGCCATCGAGGCCGACGTCTCGCCCGAACGGCTCGCCCGATTCTTCGAGCGCGACGGCGACCACTACCGCGCCCGCCCCGAGATCCGCGACTTCGTCCTCTTCGCCACGCACAGCCTCCTGCGGGACCCGCCCTTCTCGCGGCTCGACCTCGCGAGCTGCCGCAACCTCCTGATCTATCTCGACCTCGACCTCCAGCGGCACGTGTTCGACATCCTCCACTACGCGCTCCGGCCGGGCGGCTATCTCTTCCTCGGCTCGTCGGAGACGGCCGACGACGGGCTCTTCCGTCCGGTCGGCAAGGACCACCGGATCTTCCAGGCACTCGCCCACCCGACCGGGGAACACCCGCCGCTCCCCAACCTCCTCTCGGCACCGCGCGCCCGCCTCCCCGAAAAAGGCCACGCCGCGCCTCCCGAACCGATGAGCGAGGGCACACTCCACCGGAAGACGCTCGAGGACGTCGGTCCGCCGAGCGCGCTCGTGGACGAGCGCTACCGCGTGGTCCACCTTTCGGAGACGGCCGGGCGCTTCCTCCAGCCCCCCGGCGGCACGCTCACGAGCGACCTCGCCGCGCTCGTCCGCCCCGAGCTTCAGTTCGAGCTCCGCGCCGCGCTCCACCGCGCCTTCCACGACGGCGTGCCCACCTTCAGCCCGGCCGTACCCGTCCGCTTCAACGGGACGGCGCAGCGCGTCCATCTCGTTGTTCGCCCGCGCCCGCCGCGCAAGAACGCCGAGCCCCTCGCCCTCGTCGTCTTCATCGAGGGCAACCCCGTCGAGGATGCCCCCCTCGCCGCGGGGGATCAGGCCGTCGATGAGACCGTCCGCCAGCTCAGCGAGGAGCTGCGCCAGGCGCGGGGACAGCTCCAGACCACGCGCGAGGAGGCCGACACCTCCACCGAGGAGCTCCGCGCGTCGAACGAGGAGCTGCAGTCGATCAACGAGGAATACCGCTCCACGACGGAGCAGCTCGAAACGAGCAAGGAGGAGCTGCACTCGATTAACGAGGAGATCGAGACCGTCAACGCCGAGCTCAACAGCAAGCTCGGCGAGGTTCGGCGCGCTCACGACGACCTCGAGAACCTCATGGTCGCCACCGAGGTCGGCACGCTCTTCCTCGACCCCGACCTCATCATCAAGCGGTTCACCCCCCCCATCGCCGACCTCTTCAACATCGCCGAGAGCGACCACGGCCGGCCCATCACCGACCTCACGCACCACCTCGAGTACCCCGCCTTCGTCGACGACGTCCGCGCCGTCCTCGGCGACCTCGCCCCCATCGAGCGCGAGGTGCACAGCACCGACGGCCGGTGGTTCCTCGCCCGGCTCCACCCCTACCGCACCGTCGATAACAGGGTCCACGGCGTGGTCGCAACGTTCGTGGACTTCACGGCGCGGAAGCAGGCCGAAGAAGCCCTTCGCCAGAGCGAGGAGCGCTACCGCCTCCTCTTCGAGAGCGTCGAGGAGTACGCCATCTTCACGCTCGAACTCGACGGCCGGATCGCGTCGTGGAACACGGGGGCCGAGCAGATCTTCAGATACACCGAAGACGAGATCGTGGGACAGCCCGTCGATCTCATCTTCACCGAGGAAGACCGCGCCGCCGGCGTGCCCGAGCAGGAGATGGAGACGGCTGCGCGCACGGGCACGACCTCGGACGAGCGCTGGCACGTCCGCCGGGACGGCTCGCGGTTCTGGGCGTCGGGCGTGATGACCGCGCTCCGCGAGCCCGGCGGGAGCCTTCGCGGCTTCGCCAAAGTGCTCCGCGACAACACCGAGCGGAAGGAGGCCGAGGCCGCGCTCCGCCGCGCGAAAGAGACCCTCGAAGAGCGGGTCCTCGAACGGACCGAGCAGGTGCGCGAGCTGGCCTCGACGCTGGCCGTCGCCGAGCAGGACGAGCGCCGCCGCATCGCGCAGATCCTCCACGACGACCTCCAGCAGCTCCTCTTCGCCATCCAGCTCAAGATGACGTTCGTCCAGCGGGGTGCCGACGCCGCCGCTGCGCCCGACCTCGCCGCGTACGCCGAGGAGAGCGAAGGCCTCCTCCAGCAAGCCATCCAGGTCTCGCGCCGCCTCACCGTGGACCTCAGCCCGCCCGTGCTCGCGGGCGAGGGCCTCGCCGATGCGCTCGAATGGTTGAAGACCCCGATGCTCGAAGTCCACGGCCTCACCGTCGACATCCGGTCCGAGCGGCCGTTCGTGATCCCGCAGGAGGGCATGCGCGTGCTCCTCTTCCAGGTCGTCCGCGAGCTCCTCTTCAACGTCGTCAAACACGCCGGGACCGACCACGCCACGGTCACCCTCGCCGAGCACGACGGCGACCTCTCCATCACCGTCGAAGACGGCGGCGATGGTTTCGACCCCGAGGCGATCAAACCCGATCCCGATGGCGGGTTCGGGCTGTTCAGCGTGCGCGAACGGCTCCGTCTCTTCGAAGGACAGTTGGAGATCGTGTCCGTGCCGGGCGATGGCACGCGGGTCACCGCCACCCTCCCCGCCCTCTTTCCCGTAGACGAGTAGCCGACCCTCTATGCCCCACCATGTATTTATCGTGGAAGACCATGCCGTGATGAGTCAAATACTCGTCGCGTACCTCTCGAACCAGTCGGACTTCGACATCTGCGGCACCGCCTCGACCGGCGAAGACGCCCTCACCCAGCTCCCCGACGACGCCGATATCGTCCTCGTCGACCTCTCCCTGCCGGAGATGAGCGGGATCGATCTGATCCGGGAAGTTCGTACCCGGTGGCCCGCGCTCCCCTGCCTCGTTTGCTCCGGCCACGACGAGGCCCTCTACGTCGGGCGAGCGCTCGCGGCCGGCGCCAGAGGCTACGTGGCAAAGGGGAATCCGGCCGAGCTATCCGAAGGGATTCGGTGCGTCCTTGGCGGCGACGAGTTCCTCAGCGCCTCGCTCCGCGAGCGCGTCGAAGCGCGGAACGGCACGGTGCCCGGCAAAGCCTCCGACTCGAAGGCGGCTTCCTGACGTCTGCCGTGCCCGGCTGAGCGCGTATTCACGGGTGTTTAGCTCGTGCCTGCGAACCTGAACGGCCGCTCGGCGCTTCCATCGGCATGGAACCTCTCGCTCCTCCTCCCCGCTCCGCCGCCGACCTCAAGGCGCTGGACCGCGCCGAGCTCGAAGCGTTCGCCGCCTCGCTCGGGCAGCCGGCGTTTCGGGGACGCCAGCTTTTCAAGTGGCTCTACGGCAAAGGCGCAGCGACGTTCGACGAGATGACCGATCTCCCCCTGTCGTTTCGCGAGCGCCTCGAAGATGTCGCCGCGATCTCGACGCTCGACGAGGTCCAGCGGCAGACGGCGACGGACCAGACCGTAAAGTCCCTCTTCCGCCTCCCCTCCGGCCGCGATGTCGAGAGCGTGCTGATCCCCGACTTCGACGCGGAAGGGAACGCGAAGCGGCTGACGGTCTGCGTCTCCAGCCAGGTCGGCTGCGCGATGGGGTGCCACTTCTGCGCGACGGGGCTGATGGGGTTCGGTCAGAACCTGACGGCGGGTGAGATCTTCGAGCAGGTCCACCGCATGAACGAGGTCGCGGCGGAACGCTTCGGGCGAGGTATTACGAACGTCGTCTACATGGGGATGGGCGAGCCGCTGCAGAACTACGCCGCCGTCCTCAAGAGCACGACTCTCCTCGCCGACCCCGACGGCCTCGGCCTCAGCCCGAAGCGGATCACCGTCTCGACCGTCGGCCTCGCCCGCCGCATCCGCGACCTCGCCGACGACGACGCACCGTTCCGCCTCGCCATCTCGCTCCACGCCCCGACGGACTCGCAGCGGAGCGCAATCATGCCGGTCAATCGCTCAGAGAAGACCGATCTCGGCGCGCTGAAAGACGCCGTCCAGCACTACCACGCCCGGACCGGCAAGCGCGTCACGTACGAGTACTGCATGTTCGCGGGCGTCAACGACAGCGAGGCCGACGCGCGCCACCTCGCCGCCGTCGCGCGCTGGGCACCGAGCAAGGTGAATCTCATCATGTACAACCCCGTCGAGGGCACCGGCTTCGCCCCGACCGATGAAGCGCGCCTAAACCGATTTATCGGCGTGCTCGTCGGCGAGGGCGTCCGCGTCACCGTCCGTCGCAACCGGGGGCAGGACATCGACGCAGCGTGCGGGCAGCTCGCGGCGAGGACGTAGGGGCGAAGCATTCGCTGCCTCCGCCAGGGTTGGCGCGGTGCCTCTTGGTGACTCCGTGTTCGCGGGATGGCTGTTCCCTCGCGGGCGAATGCTTCGCCCCTAGCGATCCTGCGGTCCATTCACGGACGGAAACGCAATGCACGGTTGCGCGGTATACGCTGCACACCTCTCCTCACCCAACTCGCTCTTCGGCTCATGGCATCCTCCCGGCCCGGCATCGGCAACGCCTCCTTCGAAACCATCGTCGCGTTCCTCGGGGCGCTCCTCGTCTTCCCGCTCGTCATCAAGGTCGTCATCGGCACCGTGAAGACCGTGTTCCGGCTTAGCGTCGTGCGCCGCCTGATCCTGGAGTCCGCCGTCGTCGGGCTGACGACGCTGCTGACGAAGGAGGGCGTGTTGGACAAGCTCTTCGGGCAGCAGGGCAAACGCGGCGATGGGGTCCTCAAGCCCGACTCAAAGCGGTAGGCTCCCGCATCGCCCCCTGGCTGTCGTAGGTTCGAAGCATCTCCGCTCACGAGCTCCGACCGCCTGTGGAATCTCCCATTCGCCCCGATGAAAAGCGCCGCCGCCTCGGCGTCCTCACCCATGGCTCGCTCAACGGCGGCGTCGAGATGAAGCACGACCCCGGCCGGTCGGTCGAGACGGTCCGTGCCGGGAAGTTCTGCGTCGTCGAAGGGGAGCAGTACGACTTCTTTTCGATGATCACGGACGTGCGGATCGAGGCGGCCAACGAAGGCATCCTCCTCCACCCGCCCGGCCCCGAGGACGAGCTGCTGCGCCGCGTGATGCAGGGCTCCGGCACCTACGCCACGGTCAGCCTCAAGCCGATGCTGATGATGGAGCAGGGCATCGGCGACGATACGCCGCTCCCGGTCAAGACCGTCCCCGC
>JBBSMX010000154.1:0-9865 GCA_038232935.1 Rhodothermales bacterium
AAAGGACGGGTAGTAGCCGTGCCAGGCGAACTGCGCCCGGAACTGCTCGTCCGGCGGGTCCACCCGCACCCCGTCCCCCCGCGTGTCGTTCATCGTGTTGAACCCCCACCCCGTCGGGTTCCCGATGGCGTAGCGGCTGTTGGCCGTCGGGGCCAGCCGGTACTGCAGGAAGAAGTAGACGCCCTCGAGCGTCTGGTTCGGTAGCTCGATCTCGGCGTCGCCATCGGCGTTGCCGGTGTTGGTGAAGACGTACTCGAGGACGTGGTAGTTGTCGTGGAAACCCTGAGAGAACTGCATGATCCGCCGCTCCATCGTGATCCCGAGCAGCGTGTTGGCCTCGTCCACGATCATGACATCGGCCACCTGCTCCGGGTCTACGCGGTCCACGACCATCTCGGCACTCGAGAACGACTGGTTCCCATCCACGGTGACGGCGGGGAGGGGGTACTTGCTGACGGTCTCGAAAAGGGTGGGGAAGAACTCGCCGCCGCCGGAGACGCGGGGGCCGACGTGGACGACGCGGACGGGGAACGTCGTGCCCTCGGGGCCGGTGACGTTCGTCGCCCCGATCCAGAGCGCCTTCGCCGCTTGCATGTCGGTGTTCCGGTAGAGGCCGGGCCACCGCCACCCGTCCTGCTGATCGCGGACGAACCCGCACTCCTCGCACTCGCTGCCGATCTCGGAGTACCAGTTGTGGAAGGAGCCCGCCGAGAGCCACTTGTTGTCGAATTGGGCGTGGGCCTCGGGTACGAGCCCTACGAGGAGCAGGGCACAGAGGAGGGCACCGCAAGCGCGTTGCAGCGTGGGGGCGACGGTCATAGGGCGTGGGGCGCGGTGGACGGCGGGGGTAGGCATACGGCGACTACAGATTCAGGCGGATACCGAAGAAGACGTCCCGCGGACCCAAGAACGTGAGGAAGCTCTGGTTGGGCATGTCGACGTAGGCCTTGTCGGCGAGGACTTGCTGGACCCGGCCTTGGTCGGCAGGCGTCCACGCCCCATCACGGAACACGATGTAGGACTCCGTCTCGAACTCGTAGTAGATCGCTTCCGGCCGCGGGGTGCTCTCGCTCGACCGCGTCGGGATGCCCACCATCGGGACGTAGGTCACGTCGAAGTCGCGGACGGTGCCGTAGTTGTCGTCACCCACGATGTTCGGATAGTCCTCCGAGGCGGGCAAGTGGAGCGAACTGAGGTAGGCGTCACGGTCCGGCCCATCGACGAAGCCCGCGGAAGAGAATTGCTTCCGGTTCGTCAGATTGAAGATGTCGGCGAAGAAGGTGAGTTCGCGTCCCCGGAGGTCGAACGTGCGCGCGAAGCGGAGGTCGATCTGCCACGGGTCGCGGACGTCCACGTTGTTGAGGACGCCGGGCTTGGTGCCGCCGCCGGCCCACGTGACGCTGCCGCCATCTCGCCACTGCCCGACGAGGCTGACCCGCCAGCCCCCGAGCGGCCGGAAAACGCTGTACTGGGGGCCGAAGTCGTCGGGCGTGAAGAGGTCCAGATTGAGGCGCGCGTAGGGCCGGGGGACGGGCCGGGACTGTGCCGCCCGGCGCTCCGCGTCGTTGTTCTCCCGCTCGTTCTGCACGGTCGTGTTCTCGTCGATCGCGCGGAAGCCGAAGAACCCGTCGGAGTCCACCATGTAGGTGTAGTTGAAGAAGCCTTGCAGCCAGCGCCCCCGGTTCCGCTTGACGGTGAACTCGAACCCGCGCGTGTCGGCGTAGCCGTTTGGCTCGCCCAGGTCGTAGGCGACACGCCCGTCCCGGCTGATGTACGTCACGCTGGTGGGTTCGAACGTGACGTCCTTGTAGTAGCCGGCGACGCGGACGAGGAACTGATCGAGGAACGACTGTTCGTACCCGAGCTCGTAAGCCACCGTTTTCGGGAGCGGGTTGTTGGGGTTCGGGACCGAGCTGATCCGCCCCGACTCGGTGGCATAGCCGAAGAGGAAGATGTTGGTCGGCTGCGGCAGCGACCGGAAGTGGCCGTAGTTGAAGAACAGCTTGCTCACGGCCGTGACGGGGAAGGACACCCCGAGCCGCGGGCTGAGCGTGACGATCCGCTTCGTAGGCTCCTGCGTGAGAAGGGAATCGAGCCCGTCCAGCGGGTTGCCCGATTGGGCGGCGAAGGCCGGGTCGAACCGGTCGAAGTCGTAGAAGTCGCCGCCGGCGTGGAAATACTCGCCCCGCAGGCCGAGGTTGGCGACCATCCCCTTGAACTCCAGCTTCGACTGCGCGTAGAGCGCGCCCCGCGCCGGCGTCTCATTCCAGGTGAAGTTGGCGTTCGCCGAGGGCAAGAACGCGTCGAACCGGCCGTAGTTGATGTTCTCATCGGTGAGGTTGTATTCCAGCCCGGTTTTCACCTCTAAGACCGGGGTGATCTGGCTCGTCAGATCCGCCTGGAAGTTGTACGTCGCCACGTCGCTCGTGTCGCGCCCGTTGCTGAACCCGACGCCCGTCCGCATCCCATCGACGCCGAAGGTCGGGCGCGGCTCGAACCCGAACGGGGCCTCGTCGAACCCGACGCCGCCGAAGAAGACGACGGCCGTCGTGTCGCGGGGGCGGCCGAGGAAGGTCTCGTGCTTGAAGGCGAGCCGGCTGAGCTTGGCTTGGTAGAAGGTGGAGTTGTTGAGCGCGTGGGTAAAGGTGGCGCTGATCTGGTTGTAGGTGACGCGTGAGGGGTTCCAGTAGTCCGTCGAGAAGAGCCGTGCGTCGATGAAGCTCACACTCGTGAGGTTGCTCGCGATGCCGCTCGCCGACTCGAAGAGGCCCGTGTTGCCGGAGCGGCTGGCCGAGGTCCCGTCCTGATCCCCGATCCTCCCCTCCACGCTCAGCTTCATGCCCGAGGCGATGTTCGATGTCACCTTCAGGTGCCCCGTCTGCTCTAGGTAGCTGTCCGTGTTGAGCGGGATCACGTAGAGCGAGCGGGTCCGGCGGTAGGCCGCGAAGAACCGGAGTCCCCCTAGCTGCTGGCTGATGCCGGGGACCGGCCCGCCCAGGCCGATGTCCACGTCGTAGTCGGGCTCCGTGATCTCGAACGACTTCCGGTGCTGGTAGAGGAACGCCTGCTGCAGCGCCTCCGGCGTCAGGTCGTTCGTGGGGTTGTCGTCGGAGAGGAGGCTTTCGGACACGGAGATCCAGCCCTCGAAGGCGGGGTACTGGGACCGCGTAGCCTCGTCCCACGAGCCGTTATCCGTCCCTACGAACGCCACGGCAGGGTCGACGTAGGGGCGGACCCAGTAGGAGTTGAAGTCGTTGGCCAGCGGGCCGAAGTTCTTCTGCCCCGGCGCGCTGTAGCGGACGATGGCCGTCGCCTCGTACCGGTCCTCGCGCCCCTCCTTCGTGACGACGTTGACGACGCCGGAGCGGACGTTCCCGTACTCGGCGTTGAATCCGCCCGTCTGCACCTGGATCTCCTCGACGGCGGAGATGGGGGTCTGCGTGAGGGGGCTGTTGTCGCGCTCGTTGCGTAGCAGGAACCCGTTCACCATGAACGAGAGCTGGCTCGCCGGGCTGCCGCGTACGACGAACCCGTCCTGAATCCCCGGCTGCAACCCCACGACGGACTCGATGGTCGGGGCCGGGAGGCTCTGGAGCTCGGCCGCGCTCACGTTCAGGCGGCTGTTGGACACGTCGGGCTGCACGACGGGACGCTCGGCCCGTACCACCACCTCTCCCAGCCCTAGCGCTTCGTCCTGCAGGGCGACATCGATCGTCGTCGTCTCGTCGATGTTGACGTCTACGCCTTCGACGATCTGCGTCGCGAAGCCGAGGGAGGAGAACCGGAGCGCATACGTGCCGGGCCTGACGTTCAAGATCGTGTAGCGCCCCTCGCCGTCTGTCATCGCACCCTGAGTGGTGCCATCGATGACGACGTTCACGCCCGGAAGCGCTTCGCCTCCTGCTTCGTCGGTGACGGCCCCGGAGATTTTGCCGCTCTGCGCCCACGCGGACGGAGCAGCAACGAGAAGGAGGAAAAGGCTGAGAGTAGCAGTTCGCATAAGGAATACCCCTCGCCGGGAGGAGTTGGTGGGCAGAGTCTTCGCGCGAGGCTCGGGCCTCCGGGGCATGATGTGCAGGACCCTTTCGGTCCGCGTTGGGAATCTATATAGCACCCGGGGATGATGCAAAGGTAATATGAACGGCCCACAATTTCACCCTTGCTTACGTGGCTTGGCGTGGGGATTCCAAGAGCACCTCTTCGGGCAACGGGCGCAGGTTGTAGGACGACGCCATCGCACGGCCATAGGCCCCGGTCGCTGCGATGAGGACGATGTCTCCTTCGGCGGTCTCGGGCAGGAGGCGCGCGTGGCCGAGCACGTCGCCGCTTTCGCAGATGGGACCGACGACCTCGGCCGTCCAAGCCGGGGGCGCATCGAGCCGCGAGAGGTTCACGATCTCGTGGTAAGCCCCGTAGAGCATCGGGCGGATGAGGGCGTTCATCCCTGCGTCCACGCCGACAAATCGGCCCCCGTCTTTCTCCTTTAGTTGCGTCACGCGGGTCAGCAGCACGCCCGCCTCGGCGACGAGGAAGCGCCCGGGCTCCAGCCACAGCTCCAGGGTAGGATGCTTTGCCTTGAACGCCCTTAGGGGCTCGGCAGCGGCCTGCACGTCGAATGCCGGCTCAGATGGCAACGTCGGCACGCCGAGGCCCCCGCCGAGATCGAGCACACGTACGTCAGGGAACAGCGCGGTGTGGGCTGCCAGCGCCGCAGCGGTTTCGGCCCATGTCGCCGTGTCTGTGATGCCACTGCCGAGGTGGGCGTGGAGCCCCAGCACGCGCAGGCCGATGGCAGCGGCACGCTCGGCGAGCGGCGGCAGCGCATCGGCGGCGACGCCGAACTTGGAATGCGCCCCGGCCGTGCGGACGTGGGCATGATGACCCCGCCCCTGGCCGGGATCGACGCGGACGAACGCGGTGCGGCCCGCGAACACCTCCGGCCACGCGTCGAGCACGTAGCGGTTGTCCACGGTAACGGTCACGCCGCGCGCGAAGGCCCGCTCGTACTCCACGCGCGGGGCGAAGTTGGGGGTGAAGAGCACGTGCTCCGGGTCGTGGTCCGGGAAGCTCTCGAACACGCGCTCCACCTCAGCCAGCGACACGCACTCGAAACCGACGCCCTCTGCGCGCAGAACACGGAGGACGCCCGGATGCGGGTTCGCTTTGAGCGCGTACAGCACGCGGCTCACGGGCTCCACGGCGTGCAGGGCGCGGGCCGCCGCCCGGATGGTAAGGGCGTCGTACACGTACTGAGGTGTCCCGCTTTCGGCCAGCACCAGCAGTTCCTTCTGCCGCTCGCGCCACCAGGCCGAGCGCTTCGGCGAGACCTCGGCTCGTCCTGGCTCCCCTCCCGCAGTCGGTTGGAACGCTGCGAGGCCGTCGGGGTTCGTCACGGGAGTTTCGCTCATCCGGTCGTAGTGGAGGTCGGCAGGCCACGGGGAGGACGCATACTTGAAGGTAGCCACAGCGTGCGGAAGAATGCCCCGCCGAGTGGCTTCCGAAAGTGAGGGCCGCGCCCGATCTTAACGCGAAGCGCTCCTTCTACCCCATGCGCTACCCCATGCGGCATTTTCTGCTAATCGTCCCGCTTCTGAGCAGCCTCGCTGCTGCCCACGCCCAGCCTCCCCCCTCGCCCGACGACTCGCTGCAGGCCGCGGTCGAGGCGGCGCTCGAAGGGTTCGAGGGGACCGTCGGCGTCTACGTGCGGCACTTCCCCACGGGACGGACGGCCTCGGTCCGCGCCGACTCCCTCTTCCCGACGGCGAGCATGATCAAAGTGCCCATCCTCGTGACCGTCTTCGACCGGATCGAGCACGGCGCACTGTCCTACACCGAAGACCTCGTCTTCCGCGATTCGCTCCGCTACAGCACGGACGACCTCTTCGGCGATCTGCGCGACGGGGCCGAGGTCCCGCTGCATCAGGCCGTGGACCTCATGCTCTCGGCGAGCGACAACACGGCGAGCCTGTGGCTGCAAGCGCTCGCGGGGGGCGGCGAGGCCATCAACGGCTGGCTCGCCGCGCACGGCTTCGAGCACACCCGCGTCAACAGCCGCACGCCGGGCCGCCACGCCGATTGGGAACGCTACGGCTGGGGCCAGACGACGCCGCGCGAGATGGCCGAGCTCATGCGCCGCATCGTCGAAGGCGAGGCCGTCAGCCCAGCCGCCGACGAAGAGATGCACCGCCTCCTGACGCGCACGTTCTACGACGACGAAGCCGTCTCGGCCCTGCCGCCGAGTGTTCAGGCGGCGACGAAGCAGGGCGCGGTGTCGCAGTCGCGCAGCGAGGTGGTCTACGTCCACGCCCCTAGCGGCCCCTACGTCTTCTGCATCATCACGAAGGATCAGGCCGACCAGCGGTACGAGCCCGACAACGCAGGCTACGTGCTCATCCGCCGCCTGTCCCATCTCTTCTGGACCACGTTTGAACCGGGCGCGACGTGGGAGCCTGCCCCCGGCAGCGAGCGGTTCCGATTCTGAGCGTGTGCATAGCCGCTCAGGACTGTCCTCAGCCCGGCGTCGGTGTGAGCCAATGGACCATCTGCCGGGTCACGTCGGGACTGCTCAGCAACGCGAGGTGGCTCGTGCGGTAGACGATGTGTTGGGCGGCTTCCGCAAACCTCAGCGTGCGCTGCGCGTCGCCGTGGCGGCCGAGCGCGCTGTGTAACGGCACGAGGCCGTCGCCGGTCAGTCGGTTCGCTAAGACGTTGCGCCTGGCTGCTCTGGTCGCGGCCACGGTGTAGCAGGCCACGCCCTCGGGTAACGGCACGGCCTGACGGGTATCGCGGTGGCGGCGGAAGCGGTCGCGGCCCTGCCAGTCTTCGTCTACCACGTTGCCGTACCGCAAGTCGGTGATGCCGGCGCTCCGCAGGTGGCCGAGGCGGGCGAACGGGGCCGAGTAGGGCGTGCTACCCAGCAGCACGTCCACCCAGTTGCCGGCCCGTTCCAGCGGGGCACCGTGGTGCGGCGTGCCCAGGAATACGATGTGCTTCACGTAATCCGCCCAGCGCGCCTCTTCCTGCCGGGCGTAGTGGAACGCGCTGCGGATCAGCAAGCCGCCCATGCTGTGGGCCACGACGGTGATCTCTTCGACCGACGTGGGCCAGTGGGCGACGAGGCGCTCTAGGTGGTCCGACAGGTCGCGTCCGTTGTGCGACGTGTGCAAGCCGGAGTTGTAGCGCAGGTAGACAGGGGTGTAGCCCAGCGCCCCCGCCAGCGCGTCGCCGTGGTCGACCGCGTGCCCTTCGTGCTGCGCGTGCCACTGCACGTCGTTCATGCACAGGCCGTGGATGAGCAGCAGCACCTTGCCTCCCGCCTCCGGCATCGGCGGCAGCGACTGCCAGTCGAGTGCTTCGCCCCGGTAGCGCAGCGTCATCGGGGTCGCGAGCGGGCTGTCGTCGGCGAGCAGGTGGTCCCCCATGACGCCGTTGAGGGCGGCGAGCAACGCTTCGTGCCGGGACGTCCCGGACTGCGTATCCTCCGGCGATCCGAACAGAGGGTGCAGCCGGGCCAGCACCGTATCCACGCCTCTGCCTGCCAGCAGCGTGGCGCCGCGGACGCTACGATAGACGAGCCCGGTGAGGCCGCGCGCCCGTCCCGGTCCCTCGCCGCCGGGAAAGCCCAGGGTACTCCACATCGACTGGTGTACGCCCTCGGCGATGCGGATCACGCCGGCGGTAGCCTGCGTTGCCAGCCGAGCGAGCCCCCGCATCTCCGAGAGGCGCGAGCGGTTCGATGGAGGCGGGGAGATCGGCATGCGGAGATTCTCGTGGGGAAACGGCCGATCACACAGGACGGATCGGCGATCGTTATCCTCACACGACCGTCTGGCGTTGGTGGTCCGGCTCCGCAGATCTTCACAGCGAGCCGCTCGATACCGGCGTCGGCCGTCGCCGCTCCCGCGTGCATCCGTGACATGCGTGCGGTGGCGCGCCGCTCTCCCTTCTCCGAGTCTCGTTACACAGCTAGTTATGATGATGCGAATCATAGGAATCGTGGCCCTCGCGGTGGCCCTCCCGCTCTCCGGCGGATGCCGCCCTTCCCCGCAGGAGTCGGCTCCGCCGTCTCCCGTTTTGGTCCAAACAGAGTCGGGTGACGAGGCGATTGCCCGCAGCGAACGGGTGCTCGCGGAGAACCTCGACCGCATCCTGGCCCACGCCGACTCCATCGAGGCCGCGCTCCGGCCCGTGGCCCTGCTCACGACGGCGCAGGCGCGGGTGTTCGACCGCTACCGCAACGACGATCAGCTCGTCGTCGCCCGCCGCCTCGGCGTGCCGCAGCCGGTGAGTGCAGCCGCCCGCGAGCGCCTGCTCAGCGAGGGTCGTCTCGTGCCCCTCGCCGACTCCCGCTACTGGACCGTCCGCTCGCTCGACTACTCGACGGCGCTGGCTACGCCCGACGTGGAGGCCCTGCTCACCGAGATCGGCAAACGATTCCAGGCTCGGCTCGGCGAACTCGGACTGCCGCCGCTCCGGATGGAGGTGACCTCCGTGCTGCGGACGGCCGACGATCAGGCCCGTCTCCGCCGCGTCAACCCCAACGCCGCGCGCGGCGAAAGCTCGCACATGTTCGGGACGACGGTCGACATAGCCTACAGCAGCTTCCGCGCGCCGCTCGACCCGGTGCTCGACCTCGACACGGCAGACGCGCCGTGGCTGGAGCCCCACCTCCGCCGCATGGAGGCCACGGCCACCGACGCCGCCGCCGCCCGGATGTCGCGCGAGCTGCAAGCGGAACTGGGCCGCATCCTCCGCGAGATGCAAGCCGAGGGCAAGGTGATGGTGACGATGGAGGTCCGCCAGCCCGTCTACCACATGACCGTCGCCCGTTCTTTCTGATGCGTCGGTGGTAATAAACCTGATCGCCGGGTTGAATCTCTCGCCATCCGTCATTTAATTGGCGAAACAAGTATTTGTCCCCCACCCTCAAGAGGCTACTCCGATGTTCAAGACCTGGAACGACTGGGCTCCACTCCCCCTGCGCCTGATCCTCGGCGGCGCGATGACCGCGCACGGCATCTCCAAAATCACCGGCGGGATCGAAAACACGGCCGGGTTCTTCGGCAGCATCGGGATTCCCGCACCGGGGGCGGTAGCGTGGCTCGTCGCTCTCACCGAAACGATCGGAGGGCTCATGCTGATGGTGGGCGCGTTCGTACCCATCGTTAGCGTAGTGCTCATCGTTCTCATGCTCGTCGCGATGGCCACGGTGCACTGGAACAACGGCTTCTTCTTCACGAACCAGCCGGGGCCGGGGATCGAGGTGAACTTGCTCTACATCGCGGGGCTGATGGCCCTGATGCTCGGCGGTGCGGGCGCGTACTCCGTAGACCGGATGATGGGAGGCCGCACGACGACGGTGCGCCGGGATCGGATATAACGCGGGGCGGGCTGCAACGCGGATACGGCAGGCGCATCGACGGTGAGTGCATCTTTCCGTGCCGGCGCTCTACCTTAGCGCTGAACGGCGGGGTTATCTCGCCGCCGGCCCTCCCCTCTAGCTTCCCACACACTATGGCTGACAACAGCAGCAGCAACACGGCTTCCGTGGCGATCGTCGTCCTCGTGATCATCGCCGCCATCGCGCTCTACTTCTTCGTGATCCGTGGCGGTGGCGGCGATGCCGTGCCCGACGGGCCGGACGTCGAACTCAACATCGGCGACGGCGGCTGAGCGAGCCCAACGCATAAACGAACGGCGGCGGCACCTCACGGGCCGCCGCCGTTTGTCGTACGTATGGTTCCGGGCTTAGAAACTGTTTGGGGAGCAGGTTCGAGCGCGAGCGAGAATCGATGGAGCCGATTCGCCAGGCGCGTGAGGAGCTCGATGCCATAGCATCGGGCGACGAACGCAACGCCGCGAGCGG
>JBBSMX010000155.1:0-9741 GCA_038232935.1 Rhodothermales bacterium
CCCCCCCCGCCCCCCCGGGGGCGCCCGGGGGGTGGCGGGGGGGGGGGGGGGTTCCCCCCCGGGCCGCCCCCCCCCCCCCCCCTCCGTGCTGGCCGCCTACGAAGAAGCCTTCACGGGTTTGTGGGGCGACGCCCCGGCGTGGGACGACCCCCTCCTCAATACCGCTTGGGAAGCCCGGCGCGGCGCGGGCGGTGGCGTCTTCCACGAGCGTCACCTCTCCACTCGGGACGTGGTCGAAGCCTCCCCGTTTTACCAGGAAGCGCTCCGTCCCCACGGCATCCGCCACGTCATCGGGCTCGCCGTCGACGCTCCAAATGGTCAGGAATACGCCGTCGTCGCGGCGTACGAACGCCCGGATGCACCTGCGTTCTGTGACGAGACTCTCCTCCGGTTTCGCCTCCTCTACCCCGCTTTCGAGGCGTTCGCGCGAACCCACGCCCGGTTCCAGGCCGAGTCCGACGTGCGGGTCGCCGCCCTCGCCACCACCGTCGATGCTTTTGAGTTTCCTATCCTCCTCATCGACGTCGACGGCCACGAGCTGCACTGGAATCGCGCGCTCATCGACCTGCTCGGGCGAGAGCGGAAGTCCACCCGGCTACTGGAGGCTGTCCACGCGTGGGCGCGCCACTTGGCCCAGCTCCGGAAGTTTCGGTACGAGAACGCGGAGCTGGCGCTAGCGCCCCCGCCCCGCATCGTGCAGACCGGCCAGGGGCGCTACCGCATCTACGGGGTCCCGCTCGACTCAGCGCTGCTCGGACAGGAGGGGGCGCTCATCACGCTTCAGTGTATAGGCCCCCCGTTCCCCCAGGCCGGAGTGCTCCGCGGTCGGTTCGCCCTCACGCCACGGGAAGCCGAGGTCGCCCTGCTCCTGGCCCGAGGCCGAACCGACCGCGAGATTGCCGACACGCTCGCCATCAGCCACTCGACCGCGCGCCACCACGTAGAGCACGTGCTCCAGAAGCTCGACGTTCGGAGCCGGGCTGGTGTCGCTGCTCGCCTCTGGGAGGCGGCCGACCCGGCCAAGAAGGCGGACGGGACGTCCCCGTAGAGCACAGAGGGCGGATGGTCGAGGGCTCTCCCCTCGCCCGCATTCATCCGTCCCGCTCGGCCGTTGCGGCTTCCGCCCCGCCGTCAGCGTCCGTAGAGATCGACTCGTAGCCTCGTGATAAAGAGGGAGGGCCGAGGTCGTCGCCCGGGTCCCGCGACGCGGAGGACGGGCCTCTCGTCCGGCGCACGCCCAGGGTGGTCCGCGCCCGGTCGTAGTAGCGGCGGCGTTCTTCGAGGCCGTTGGTGCCGCCATTGATGCGCTTCGTGATGGTCACGAACCACTCCTTATCGGCCAACTCGTTGAGCCCGTTCTTGTGCCAGTAGAGCCCGGCGATACGGAAACCGACTTCGGGCGTGGCGGCCTGCGCCGGCTCGTCCTCCAGGTCCAGCCCGAGCAACCCGCCGTAGCGGCGGTAGTTGTCGCGCCCGGTAACCTGAATGGGACCCCGTCCTTTGTAGCGGAAGCCGTCGCCGGGTGCGGTGTTGCCGAGCCGGCGGGCGAGGCCGCTCGGCGGCTCGTACCGCTTCTGCGCCGCCGTCGGGCCCCATATCTCCTCCATGAAACGGAGCTCGCCGGACTCGTGGGCGAGCTGCGCGAGGAAAGCCGCCTGCCGCAGCGACGTGTTGATCTCGAACTCCTCCATCGCCGCCTGCAGGTGCGGCAGGAACGCGTCACGCCGGTCGGCTTTCAGGTGGGGCATGATGCCCGTGAGGATCTGCGGAGTGACCATCGCTTTCGTGGTTGAGTGGTGAAATGGCTCGCCGTGCTGCTCGGCCGGCCGTACCCGCTACTTCCCGCCGCGCTTGCCCTTCCCCGCCGGTGAGGCTGCCCGCGGAGCCCGCTTCTTGGGCGACCCGTTGGACGAGGCTTTAGACCCAGCGGCCCGGCCTTTTCCAGCGGCGCGGCTCGACGAAGCGGCCTGCGTCCTCGCTGTCGGTTTCAGGTCGAAGAATCGGTAGTAGGGGTTGCCGTAGTGCTGATAGGCCCCCCACGTCTGGAAGCCGTTGGGCGTGTCGGCGATGGCGCGCCGCGCTGCCCGCATGGCGACGTACATCGACGGCGCTTCCTGCGACAGGGCCTTTTCGTAGCGCAGCCCGTCCTCCGTCCCGTCGGTCGCGATCCCGAGGAGGTGGCCGTACAGCACGCGGGCGAAGGTGCGGGCCGAGAGGTCGTCGATGGGCCAGGCGGTGCAAACGAAGTTGGTCACGCCGCGCTGGAAGAACGCCTCGGCAAAGCTCGGCGCGAGGTCGGCCGTGCGGTCGCGGTCCGGCGTAATCCCGGACTCGCAGGCGTTCGAGAACACGAAGCTGGGGATGCGGTCGATCCGGTTGAGCTCGCGCGCACTCAGGCGCTCCCCGTTCGAGAAGATCCACCCGGACGCGGCCGGCTCGACGGGGTCGTACATGCAGTGCCCCGCGAAGTGGAGCGCATCGTACGAGCGGAGCGTCAGCTCGCTCAGCACGTTGAGCCGCGTCGCCTCCTGCGGCCCGAAGAGCCGCTTCACCTCGACGCGGTTCTCGCTGTCGGCGTGGAGCATGTTGAAGCTCTCGAAGAGGTCGGCCACCTCGATTCCCTCTTCTTCGGCACCGGGCAGCGGGGCGTCCTCGGCGGGGTCGGCCACGACGAGGACGCGGAGGACGCGGCGCGGCGGCGGCGGCGGTTCGGGCGGCGAGGCGAACTGGGTGCGGAGCTGCCGCGTGAACCCGCGGCTGATGCCGAGGAAGAAGGCGTCGTCGGCGCGGCCATCGGCCTCACCGACGGGCGCATCCTCCCTGCTCCGGTCCACCGCTGCCGACACGTCGGGCTGGGCCACCATCTCCCAGTGGATGCGGGCCGTTGTAGCGTCGAGCAAAAGAACGAGCGGGGCCGTGCTGCTGAGGTGCGGCCGGAGGTCCTGCGGGATCAGCAGTTGCTCCAGCACGCGCCCGTGGTCGCGCTGCCGCACCGGGTCCCACTCGACGGCGAGCTGGTCGTTGGCCTGATCCACGAGCCGGGGGTCGATCCGGACGACCCGTTCGGGGACGGAGGCGTCCTGCGTGATGGCTCCGTAACGGTAGCGGTCGCCGTCGAGCATCACCGTCAGGCGCGTCGGATCGAGCGGCATACGCGGGGTGGAGTCGCCTGCGTCCGGTGCCGCATCCAACCGCTTGATTTCACGCTGCAATCGCTCCTTCCTCCGCTCGGACTCTTGCTTACGCAGGTCCCGGATCCGCTCTGGGCTGAACGGCTCGTAGTGCAGGTGCATGCGGTCGGCGTCGAGATCGTCCGCGACGGCGCGCAACGCCTGGTCGATTTCGATGGCGATGGCGGGGCTGTACTCGACGAAGGTCAGGTGCTCCAGCCGGGTCCGCTCTTCGGCTCCGGTGAGGGCGTGCTTGAACCCGCGGATCCACGCGGGCACGGCCTCGTCGATGCGGAGGTTGCCCGCGCCGGCCCCGATGAGGACGGAGGCGAGGTGGCGTTTGCCCATGTTTCCGAGTGCCCACACCAGCTCGCGCACGAGCACGGTCAGCTCCGGCACGCCGAAGCGCCCGGGATCCCCCATCCCGGCCACGGCCACGACACGGCCTGCCTCGCCGCTCGACGCTCGGTAGTCGGGGAGGAAGAACGGCTGGGCGTGGTCGCCCCGAATCGTGCCTCGCTCCGTCAACTGGGTGATGAGGAGCCGATTTTCTTCCGGCCCGGCCGACGACGTCCGGCCTCGCTGGGCAGCGCTGATGGCCCGGTCGAGGGCGAGCTCGGCATTCGTCGGCCGGACGCCTCGGTAGTGGCCCACGCTGATGGCGTCTACGGGCGGTTTGCCGTCGAGGTAGCTGTCACCGCCGATGTCGCTGCAGATGACGCGGACGGTGAGTTCCGGCGGGGCGAAGGGCACGACCATGTCGGGGCCTTGCACCGTGGTGGAGGAGCGGGCGGAGAGGAACCCGCGCAGCAGCATCTCCTCGGCCACGCGGTCGTCGGCTGTGACGTGGGCCGCGAGGGCATCGGGGTCGCTGTTGCGAACGCTCCGCTGGCGCCGCGAGAGATGGGCGCGGATGCGCTGCTCGTCGTCGTCGTGCTCCTGCTCGGCCCGTTCCATCTGGGCACGCGCCGTCACGCCCTTGGTCGAACGTTTTTTCGGCAGCGTCTCGGCGAGGTGGCGCGTCCGGCCCGTCTCCAGCAGTTCGTCGAGCGCGCGGAGGACGGCGTCGTTCTCCGGCAGCGCCCCGTGCTCTTCTTCGACGTAGTAGGTGGGCACCTTTTTGCCCTCCGCCGTCTGGAGCAGGCCGAGCGTGTGCGGCACGCGGCCATCGCCGTCGAGCGTGACGTCGTAGGCGGCCCTTGCCTTCTTCGGGTTGCGGTCTCGGAAGCCCGCCCAGTCCTTGATGCCGGTGTAGGTCGGCTGGTTGTAGCCGGCGACGTAGACCATCCGCTCCGGATCCACGACGGCGTGGAGCGCTTCGTGGAAGGCACGGGCGGCGTCGAGGTGGTCCTGCGAGACGCTGTCGCGGGCGTACATCCCGGCCTTGTAGAGTCGCTCCATCTCGCGCCGCGCCTCATCGGTCGGGGCCGTGTGGAGGGCGGGCATCATCTGGTAGCTCCCGACGAACGTGTTTACGACCCCGAGCAGCTCGTCGAGGTCGTGGCGGAGGTCGACGAGTTCGAGCTTGCGGATGAGACCCTCGGTACCGGTGAGGATCTGCGGCACGGCGTAGGAGCCGTGGTTGGGCGTCCCGAGCATGACGAGCCGGCCGCCGTACTTCCCGTCGTTCTCCCCGTCCCACATTGCCTTCCAGTGGTCGGGGTAGTCCGCGATGAAGGTGCGGGCGACGAGCCCGCCCATCGAGTGGGCGACGAGGTGGACGGGCTCGGCGTCGAACCACTCGATGAGCTGGAGGTGGAGGTGGCGCGCCGCTTCGTGGAGGTCGCGCCGCCAGTCGTACCAGAAGGCGCGGACCTCCCAACGCTCGGCGAGGGTGAGGAGCTGCTCGCCGTAGTTCTTCTTCATGATCCCCGTCGCCTCGACTTCGTAGCGGGGGTCGGCCGGACCGGTCCCGGCGCGGTCGAGTTGGAGGAAGCGGAGGTCGCCGAAGGCGAGACGCATCAGCTTGACCCAGATCTGCCGGATCGCGCCGTCGCCGCCGGGGACGTGCCCCTGCGAGCGCGACAGCTCGGCCCCCATGATGCCGTGGAGCACGACGACGTTGCCGCGCCGCTCGGTCCGGCCGCGCGTGGCGCGTTGGCGGAGAGCGAGGGCACGCATCCGCCGGTAGCGCTCGTCGCCGAGGTAGACGCGCAGGAGCCGCTGCTCGTCGGGGGTGGCGGTGGCGAGGAGCCGGCGGAGTTCGTCGGGCTGGGCGGCCTCGACGCGGGCGAGGTACTCTTGTTCGCTCGTCATCATCCTGATTTTTTCTGGTGGAGGTTGGGGGTCACTGGCCGATTCGGCCGAGCCGGGGCGGCTGGCAATCGAGGTAGCCCGTGTGTTGGACGGGCTGCGGGCACCAGTTCGTCACGTCAGCGAGCACATAGGCGTCCGCATAGAGGCGGCGGAGCGCCGGGAGCGTCCGGTCGGACTCGGCCTCGCAGAACGGGCCGACGGCGGTGCGGTAGCCGCTCGCGGGGTGGTAATAGATCGTGGGGCTGTAGCCGGCCGCGCGGACGCGGGCCGCCTCCGTCTCAGCCTCCTCCAGCGTGCGGTCTGCGCTCACGAAGACGAGGCGCACGCGGGGCGCGCACTGTGCGATCCGCCCCCCTTCGCCGAGCGCGACGACGCCCCCGCCGTCCTCCGCGAAGCGTACCCCGATGAGGGGCGCGTCGTAGCGGGTGAGGGTGGCGTTGTACCGACTGGCCGGTCGGCTCCCATCACCGGGGTCGTCCGGCCCCACGGTCCACACGCGCACCGTCGAGTCGGCAGAAGCGGCGGCGCACAGGCGGCCCTCTCGGTTGAAGGCGAGATGGGTGACGGCGGAGCCCTGACCGGGCAGGGCGGAGATCGGCGCGAGCGCGGGGAACGTCCAGAGCCGGACACCGCCCTCCGCGTTGCCCGTGGCGAGCACACGACCGCTCGGGTCGAAGGCCGTCGCCGTGATCCGCTCGCCGGGCCGCGACGGGAGTACGATCGGAGCAGGTTCACCCCCCTGGGCCGGGTTGCCTGCCGAGCCATTCGACGGCTGCGCGCCTACATTCGCCGCCGCCAGATCCAGCACCCGAAGCCGCCCGTCGTCGGTGACCGTGACGGCGTAGTGGCCGTCCGGACTAGCGACGGTGGCGGCGGACTGCTGCGCGAGCACGAGTTGTCCCTGCGTCACCGCCTTCGCGGAGTCCGCCTGCGAGGCTACCGCCTCGGCTTCCCTCGCTTTCATGTTGGCATTATAAGCGACGAACCCGAGCAGGCCGAAGAGCACGAGCGAGCCGGCCGCCGAGAAGAGGCGGATGCGCCGGGCCTTGCGATGGCGCAGGTAACGGGCGCGCCAGCTCAGGATGGCCGGGGCGAGCTTGTCGTGATAGATCTCATAGCGCGCCTCCTGCGTGGAGTCGGAAGCCGGGGTCTGGCGAAGGATGCGCTCGTGCCCGCTATCCAGCTTCCTGAGCACGGCCGCCGCCTGCTCGACGGGTACCCCGGCGTACCCAGCCAGATCGCTCGGCGCGTGGGAGATCTTGGCACCCGAAGGCGTGACGAGGTAGTGGAAGAGGCGGGCGGCTACCTCTTTCTCCTGCGCCGTGAGCGCGTTGAGGGCGTTATCGAGATGCGACCGGATGATGGCCGTGGCCCCGCCGAGGTCTTTGAGGAGGGTGTTCTTCCGCAGCACGGTGGAGCCGAGTTGCCGCTCCCGCTCCCACAGCCGTGTCATCACGAGTTGCAAGAAGGGCGTCTCGATCTTCGCCCCCGCCGCCGGGAGCCCTGGCCGTCCCACCAGGCTGCCGCGTCCCACCTCGCCGAGGACGACCTTCCCGGTGAGCACCTCGTCCAGCACCGCCTCCACCAGCCCCGGCTCGGTCCGGATGGGCTCCGGCGGGGATTCAAGCTCGTTGTACTTCCGGATCGGCTTGATGATGGCGTCGTGCGCCTTGTCGACGGTCAGGTGGTCCAGCCGCAGGTAATTGTCGAACAGGCCCGGGATGCGGCCTTTGAAGAAGTCGAGTTGGGCGAGCGCGTCCTCTCGGAACGAGAGCATGACGTTGACCCGCAACGGCTGCGGTATCGCATGCTCGCCGTCGCCCGGGCCTCGCCCTCTGTGGTTCAGCACGCGCGGCAGGGCCGCCGCGACGGTGCCCCCACCCTCTTCCTGTCCGTGATACAGGAAGTACTCCTCGAACTGGTCGAGGACGAGGAGTAGCTCGCCCCGGAAGTGCCGCGTCCAGAGTTCCAGCGCCGGAATGAGGCCGCGCTCCGAGGGCTCCGGCAGCGGCTCGCCGAGCGCCTCCTCGACCGTCGTCCGGATCTGTGCCAGCAGCCCCGCCTCGGGGTCGCCGTTCCACGAGCCGAACACGACGACCACGAACTCGGGCGCGCCGAAGTCCTCGAGGTTGCGGCGGGTGAGCTCGCGGAGTTGACGCGCGACGCCGGCGTAGAGGACCGAGCTTTTCCCGACGCCGCTCGGCCCGTAGAGCAGCGTCAGCCGGGCGGAGAGCAGGTTCGAGATAATGAGGTCGCGCTCCGTCTCGCGGCCGAAGAAGTACGGCGCGTCCTCCTCGGCGTAGGGCATGAGCCCCTTGTACGGGGACTGGCTCCGGGGCAACGATTTCGCGGTGCTCATCCCGCCCTCCCGTCAGGCTTCAACCCGGCGACGTGCTGCTGGAGCGTTGCGACGTAGTCCTTCAAGTCATCGTCCATCACGTCGATCCCGCGCCGATCCCAGAACCGCCTGTCGAGCGCCGACGGGCAGCGCTGGATGGCCCACGACTGCCAGCTCAGCCGCTGCTGGCCCCACACGCGCTGGAGGATGACACGGAGGTTCCAGTCGCGCAGCCCGTACCCGAGGAAGAGGAAGTGGCTCCGCTTCAGCCGCTCCGCGAGCGTGGCCGGAATCAGGCTGGCCAGCTCCGTGCGCGTCAGGTAGTCGATGTAGTCGTCCTCGGTGATCACGTAGCTGTCGCGCTCGGCGTCCTCCCGGTCCACAGCCCCGTGGATCTTCAGCACGACGGGGTGGAAGAACTGCCGCCGCTCGTCGAGGGCGATGCCGGCGTACTCGTTCGGCCGCTCGATGAGGTGGGTGCTGCCGTCCGGCCGCCGGTGGTCGAACTTACCCCGGTGCTCCCCTTCGGCGACGTACGTGATCAGATCGAACGGCTGGTGCGCGTCGTTGAAGGCGCGCTCCATCAGGTCGTCGTAGTTCGTCGTGATGATAAGCGGGGGGCGCGGCGGGTACCCTTTGGCTCGGAGCGTAGCCTGGAGCGTCGCGAAGAAACGGTGCAGCGACGTAGGCGTGTAGTCCACGTCGAGAAGACTGCGCAGCTCGGCGTAGAGGGGGCCGTCGCCCACCATGACGGCGACGTATTGCGATACACGCACGAGGTCGTAGGCGTCCTGCTCCTGAATCTCGTGGCCCAGCTCGGCGACGTACTCGACGAGGTAGGCGGCGAGCTCGCTCCCGCTCGGGAGCCCTTGCCGGGGCTTGAAGGCCTCGCCCTCCGACCGGTCGCACAGGTTCACGCCGGCACCGAAGAAGGGGATAACTCGGCCTTTCGCCAGCGCATCGGCGACCGTGAGATAGTGGGCAGCGTCCGGCTCCGGCATCGTCGTGGAAGCTGGTGAGCGCGTCGAAGCCGACATGCAGGGGTCGACTCGAAGCTGCGTCAGCGCGGCCACACGGCACATGCCCAGAAAGGACGACGAATCCGTCGTCGAACCGGCGTGCTGTCTTCGGAATCCTTTTGCCAGCGACGCAGGCTAACCCTCTACGAGCAGTGCATCAATAACGACGTGCGGCTAGGCACTAACATCAATAACCCTTCTGCTATTTAAAGCAAATCCCATATTTAAAGCAAATCCCAGGCTTTGTCAACAACCACTCCCTTTGCGTGGGGTGGGAGCAACCACGCTCCCAGCGCACAGCGGTGTCGAAACGGCGAGCGTTAGCGTCTCCCTGTCGAGGGATTCAGAGGCCGCGGGCATACCGCGAGACCACAACGTAGACGCGCCTTCGCCCAGTACGCGGATGCCCCCGCTCCGAGCAATGCCACACTACCGACCGCCCGGCACCAGCCGGGCGTCTGTGCTTCACCAGAGGCCGCACGGAAGGAGCGGCCTAATACCCGTCGTCGCCGTACGGATCACGCTGTGCCGACAGGATCTCGACCTCGTGCGTGAACCGCTCCAGCGCAGCGGCGACGCGGCGACAACGCGCGGGGTCCTCCTCACACGCCGCTTCCAGGCCTCCGAGTGCGAGACGCATTGCGACGAGCGCCTCGGCAAAGATGCGCCCTTTCTCTGCATCGTCTCGCCCGCGACGCACCGGTTCGACAAGAAATACTGTAGCCATGACCGCTGAGGGTTGGTGGAGTCCCTCGTATCGCCCGATAGGAACCCAGCTTAAGACGGCAACCAATAGACGCAAATAGACCATCATCTCAGTTCCTGGTAGTCTCCCAGTTGTGTGTTGACGGGCTATGACGTACTCTTCGACTCCCTCTTCCGAGGTCTCCCATGTCCGAGTTCGCTCGTGCCGGCGAGGTCTGCCCCGCCCCCCACTGCACGGCCGCGCCCGCCATCG
>JBBSMX010000156.1:0-9518 GCA_038232935.1 Rhodothermales bacterium
CGTGCGGTGGGAGCACGGACGCGGGACACCCTCCGCACGGCGGTGTCCGAGGCGTTGGCGCTCGTAGAGATCGGGGAGATACGGCGATGGGTGCGGCATTGCGGCTACCGGCTTACGAGTACGTGACTCTCACACTAGCCGTCGGTATCCCAGAATGAGGCCGGAGAGCGAGTCCCCGCCTTTATTCGGCCTCGGAAGCGGTCTGAGCGTTCCAGTTCTCTAGGAGAGGACGTCTCTCATCGGGTGGGCATAGGTCTTGTCTTACGACGTGTGACCGTATCACCGACGCTTTCAGACCTATGAACCGCAACGTTTCGCGCGAGCCGATCCTGTACCGTTCCAAGACCAGCTCCTCGCTCTCCTGGATGGTCTACTGGGTAAAAAGCCGGATCGGGAATATGGTCCGGCCCCGTGAGCTACCGGACGATCCCACGCGCACCTCGGAAGCACCGCGCCGGGCAGAGGTGGCCTCGCAGGAGCCCTGCTCGCAGGAGGTGCGGGCTACGGGGTTTCTGCAGCGACGGAGCATTCTTTCCGGGACGCTGTCGCCTGTCTGAGGCGCGCTCCGCCTCGCCCCCGTAGCCTCGACCTGGATAGCCTCGGGAGACCGCACGCTGGGGCCGAGTGCATGGGCACACAGAGGAAGACGGGCTGCGCCGCTCATTCCGCTGGCACACAAACGGTGGAGAGTCGATATTCCTTCGGTCTCCAGCGCGACGCTGCGCCGCGAGCCCAGGATTCGATTCCTACCCGCTGCCGCCCATGCCGCACCGCCTCGCCAACCGCTTCAAATTCCGCATCGAGCGCCTCATCCTGCGCGGCGCACGCTTCCGCCTCCTCGTGATCGCCCTCGTGATGGCGACGATCGCGGTCGTGGCAGGTCTGCTCGCGTATGTCGGCGCGGGCGGGTTCGATCAGCCCGGCGAGGCGATCTGGTGGGCGTTCCTACGGATGACGGACCCCGGCTACCTCGGTGATGACGAGGGGGCCTTCCTCCGGACCGTGTCTACGTTCCTGACGGTCACGGGCTTCGTTCTCTTCGTCGGGGCGCTCATCGCGATCCTCACGCAGTGGCTGAACCAGACGATCGAGGATCTGGAGGGCGGGCACACGCCGGTCGCGATGCGGAATCACGTCGTCATCCTCGGCTGGACGAACCGCACGGCGGCGATCGTCCGCGAGCTCATCCTGTCCGAGGGCCGGCTGCGGCGGTTCCTCCTGCGCCACGGCACCCGCGGACTCCGCATCGCCATCCTCGCCGATGCCGACCCCGGCCCGATCCTCCGGGAGCTGCGCGAGCGGCTCGGCTCCCTCTGGGATGAGCGCCAGATCGTCCTCCGCTCCGGCACCCCCCTCCGCCTGGAACACCTCCACCGCGTGGACTTCCTCAACGCGGCGGCCATCCTCCTCCCTGCCGCCGACTTCAACGACAAGGACGCCGGGACCGACACGCAAGTCATCAAGACTCTGCTCTCGATGACGAACACCCCCACCGCGCGCGAGGGGTACCCCCTCCCCCCCGTCGTCGCCGAAGTGTTCGACGCGCAGAAGATCCAGATCGCGCGCGGGGCCTACGGCGGCAGCGTCGAGATCCTCGCCAGCGACTCGATCATCAGCCGGCTCATTGCGCAGAACGTGCGGCACCGGGGCCTCTCCCACGTCTACGGCGAGCTCATGACGCACGGGCGCGGCAACGAGTTGTACGTCCGGGAGTGCCCGCCCTTCGTCGGCCGCCCGGTGCATGCCCTCCACGAGGCGTTCCCAAAGGCGACCCTCCTCGGCGTGGTCCGCAGGCACGGAGAGAGCTTCTCGCCGTTCCTCAATCCCCCCGCGGGGTTCATGGTGGAGGACGGCGACCGCTTCGTCCTGCTCGCGCGCGGCTACGACGAGGCTAGCCCCGCGTCCGACTTCGCTCCCTCCGATCTCGAACCCGAGGAGACTGCCTCCCACGCCGAGGGCACCCGGCAGGAGCGGCGTGTCCTGCTACTCGGGTGGAGCCACCGCGCCCCGGCACTCCTGCGCGAGTTCGACAGCTACCACGGCGAGGACTTTCGCGTCGACATCCTCTCCCTCGTCCCCACCGCCGAGCGCGAGCGTTCGATGGAGCGGTACGGCGTCCGCCCGGCCCGGATCGCGCTCTCCCACATCGAGGGCGACTACAACGCCCCCGCCGACCTCCGGCGCGCCGAGCCCGCGGCGTACGACAACGTCGTCCTGCTGGGCAGCGACTGGCTGGAATCCGGCGAGGAGTCCGACGCGCGGACCATCCTCGGCCACCTGCTCCTGCGTGAAATCCTCCCCGCCGAGGGCGGCCCCGAGATCCTGCTCGAACTGCTCGACTCGGAAAACCTCTCGCTCTTCCGCCGCCGCCCGAGCGAGGTGCTGATCAGCCTGCTCATCCTCAGCCACATGCTCGCCCAGGTGGCGCTGCGGCCCGAGCTGCGCGCCGTATTCGACGACCTGTTCGGGCCGGGCGGAGCCGAGATCTCGTTCGCGCCGTCCGCCCGCTACGGCCTCGTCGGCGACGCGCTCCCGTTCCGGGACGTACAGCGACGCGTAGCCCGCTACGGAGAGATCGCCCTCGGTATCCGGCTCGCCTCCCCCAAGGGCACGGCCAACGAGGTCCGGCTAAACCCGCCGAAGGAGCAGGTCGTCACCCTCGGAGCGCAGGACGAACTCGTTATCCTGAAGACGTCGTCCTGAGAGCCGGTCGACCGCCGCTATATTGACGCATGCGTCCCCTCCAGACCTACCTCTCTCAGCTATGAACGCCGGACGGAACGAGCCCTGCCCCTGCGGAAGCGGCAAGAAGTACAAGCACTGCTGCGCCGGAAAAGAGGCCCGAAGCAAGCAAACGATGTGGGCGAGCGCGCTCATCGCCCTGGTCCTCTTGGGTGGCCTCCTCGCAGGGGTCGCCTTCACACGGAGCGACGGGGGCGACGGAGCTGCCCCGCCCGGCAAGGTGTGGTCCGAAGCGCACCAGCACTGGCACGACGCGCCGTAGGGCGGCGCACTCACCCCCCCTGCGGAGGGGGTCTCCCTGCGGAGGGGGTCGCCCTGCGGAGGGGGTCGCCCTCCTTCCGCTCTCGCCCGCACACCGCGGGTGCCCACCCCGTCGCAGCTCCGATGAGCCTACGAGCGCCGGAGCGATCGGTGGGTGGAGTCCCGGCGGCGGTCGTGCATTCGTACAAGGGGTTTCCGTTTGGAGGGTTGACTCGGGAAATAGGCAAATCTGCCCATGCGTGAGGCGGGACGGAAGGTGGGATTTTGCAGCCGTGAGCACTTGCTCGCCCCGCACTTTCCTCTTTCCATCGATCGCCATGCGCCTCCTCGCTACTACCCTCCTGCTCCTGCATCCGGGCCTTCGTGCCGTCGCCGCGGTCTGCACGAGCGAGGGCGTCACGGCGGAAGTGACCGTCGTGACGGCGGACGAGCCGTCGGGTGCCGCCCCCGAGACGCCCCAGCTCTCGGCGGCCTATCCCAACCCGTTTCGCACGCAGACCACGCTCGCGCTCACGGTGCCGACGGCGCAGCGCGTTACGGTCGAGCTGTTCGATACGCTCGGGCAGACCGTAGCTACGCTGTTCGACGGGGCAGGAGCAGCGAACGAGCCGCACATGGTCGCCCTGCAGGCCTCAACGCTTCCGAGCGGACTCTACGTCGTCCGAGTCTCCGGTGAGGGATTCTCACTCACGCGCCGCGTCACGCTGCTCCGCTAGACGTGCAACCCTGCAGAAGCCGGACCGAGGCGGTCCGCCTGCGCCACGGCTTGACGAAGCGGGAAGCCGAGGTGGCGCTACTCCTGGCCGAAGGACGCTCGAACGCAGATGTCGCCGCGCAGCTGTTCGTCTCCCCGCACACGGCGCGGCACCACGTCGAAAACGTGCTCGGCAAGCTCGGGCTCACCAGCCGCGCCGCCGTCGCGGCCCGGCTGCTCGGCAGGGCTTGAGCACACCCCCGGAACCGGTGGCTCGCGCGCCTCAGACTCCGACTTCGGCCTTCAAGACGTGCTCGGAGTCTGAGGCGAGGTGCTCTTCCTGCCCGGTCTCGGGTGAATGCTTGGGGATCGGCAGCATGTGCGTCGGAACGATGGCGGCCAGCGCCCGCATGATCGCCTCGGGGTCTCGGCTGCGCGCCGCCTCGAAGAGCACGCCGAGGTGGAGGTCGAGGTCGCCGCCCTCGACGGCCTGCTTGCGCGCGACGAAGATTTTCTCGTGGCGCGACGAATCCGTTCCTTCCTCCGCCGTCAGCAGCTCCTCGAAGAGCTTCTCGCCCGGCCGGATGCCGTTGAAGACGATGGGGATGTCGAGGTCCGGCTCGAAGCCGGAGAGTTGGATGAGGTCGCGCGCGAGGTCCACGATCTTGACCGGCTCGCCCATGTCGAGGACGTAGACGCGGCCGTTCGTGCCGAGCCCGCCCGCCTGCAACACGAGCTGCGCCGCCTCAGGGATTGTCATGAAGTACCGCTTCATCTCGGGGTCCGTGACCGTCACCGGCCCCCCCTCCTCGATCTGCTGCTTGAAGAGCGGCACGACGCTGCCCCGGCTCCCGAGGACGTTCCCGAACCGGACGGACACGAAGCTGTGCCCCGGCTCGGCGTGGTTCGCCGCCCGCCCGACGACGTACTCCGCGACGCGCTTCGAGGCCCCCATCACCGAGGTCGGGTTGACCGCCTTGTCCGTCGAGATGTTCACGAAGCGCTCGACGCCGTGGGCGAGGGCGAGCTCCGAGAGGTTCAGCGTCCCGCCGACGTTGTTGAGCACGGCCTCGTCGGGGTTCCCCTCCATGAGGGGGACGTGCTTGTGCGCCGCCGCGTGGAAGACGACGTCGGGGCGGTGCTGCTCGAAGAGGTAGGCGAGGCGGTCGCGGTCGCGGACGTCGCAGATCAGCGGCACGACGTCGAGGGCCGGCCACGTCTTCCGGCACTCGCGGTGGACCTGGTAGATGCTGTTCTCGCCGCGGCCGAGCAGGAGGATGCGGCGCGCCCCGAAGCGGGCGACCTGACGAACGATCTCAGAACCGATGGAGCCGCCCGCGCCCGTGACGAGCACCACGCGGCCCCCGACGTAGGCGCGGATGTCGCTCACGTCGAGGCGGACGGGCTCGCGGCGGAGGAGGTCTTCGAGGTTGATCTTGCGGATCTGCGAGATGGAGACCTGCCCGCTCAGCAGTTCGTAAACGCCCGGAATGATGCGGTGTTCGATGCCCGCGCGGCGGGCGTGCTCGACGACGCGGCGGACGACGTCGCCGGCCTCGGACGGCATCGCGATGAGCACCTCGTCCACGCGATACATCGCGAGGATCGCCGGGAGGCTGTCGAGGTTGCCGAGCACGGGGAGGCCGAGGAACCGCTTCTTCTGCTTGCCCGGATCGTCGTCGGCGAACCCGATGGGGCGGAGGCCGGCCTCGGGGTGGCGGAGCATCTCGCGGGCGATCATCGTCCCGGCCTCGCCGGCCCCCACGATGAGGACTTGCCGGCCGTCGTCCCGTTTGCCGGCGGTGCGCTGCCGCTGCGTCTCACTCACCGTTCGTGCGGTCAGGCGGGCGAAGCTCAGCAGGAGGACGGCGAGCATGGCCTCGATCAGGGGGATGCTGCGCGGGATCGTGACCGTGGACGAGAGGAAGAAACCGATGCCGACTAGGAAGACGGTGACGACGGCCACACCCTGCAGAAGCACGACGAGGTCGCGGATGCCGACCTTGTACCACGAGTGCCACGGGAGACGCAGGACGAAGACGACGAGGGCTTTGAGGGGGACCCCGACGAGGAGGAGCCACCCGATCCCCTCGGCGTAGGCCCCGACGTTCTGCTCGAGACGGAGGGCGAACGCGAGCGGCGTCGCGAGCACCCACAGGGCGAGATCGATCGCGAACTTGATAGCGACCCGCTTCCGGTCGCCTAACCCCTTGAATAGAAGATGGTCTTGCATGGGTGCTCTCAGAAATGTACTTCGACCGGCGGGCTGCGGCAGCAGAACTTGACTCTCTCGACCGGCGCTAGGCGCTGGACTCCTTCTCGGTGGCTCCGCTGTCAACAGGTTGTAGAGTGGGGGAGGCGCGATGCGGTGGAGATCGGCCGATGCGAGCCAGTGTGTGCGACCTCTTCGTGCACGCCCCGCACGATGGCGATGACCCGCGCGCGGTCATGCTCCGTCAGACACGAACCGGAGGGCAGGCATAACCCCCGCTCGAACAAGCGGTCCGCCACCGCCCCGCCGATGGACTCGAAGCCGGCATAGACCGGCTGCCGGTGCATCGGTTTCCAGACGGGCCGCGCCTCGATGTTCTCGGCTTCGAGCACGAGTCGCACCCGCTCCCGGTCCGCGCCGAACGCCTCGGGGTCGATCGTGAGGCACGTAAGCCAGCGGGTCGAGCGCCCCCACGAGGCCTCCGGCATGAACGCGATGCCGGGCAGGCCGCCGAGGTGCTCGCGGTAGGCTGCGAAGTTGGCGCGGCGGGCGTCCACGCGGTCTTCGAGCACGCGGAGCTGCCCACGGCCGATGCCGGCGAGCACGTTCGAGAGCCGGTAGTTGAAGCCGATCTCGCTGTGCTCGTAGTGCGGGGCCGCGTCGCGCGCCTGCGTCGCGAGCTTCCGGGCGTGGGCGGCGAGGTCGCCGTCCGCGGTGACGAGCATGCCGCCGCCGGAGGTCGTGATGATCTTGTTGCCGTTGAAGGAGAAGATGCCGGTCGTACCAAACGTCCCCGGTGCGTGCCCTTTGTAGGTCGCGCCGAGCGCCTCGGCCGCGTCCTCGACGAGCGTCACGCCGTAGCGTGCACAGAGCGCGACGAGCGGGTCGAGGTCGGCCGCCTGCCCGTAGAGATGGACGGCGACGAGGGCCTTCGGGCGCTTCCCGGCTTGGTCCCGCGCCCGCAGCACGTCCTCGACGAGGTTCGGGTCGAGGTTCCACGAGCGCCTCTCGCTGTCGATGAACGTCGGGACGCCGCCCTCGTAGAGGATCGGGTTGACGCTGGCGCAGAACGTGAGCGTGGAGACGAGCACTTCGTCGCCCGTGCCGACACCCGCGAGGCGGAGGGCGAGGTGAAGCGCCGCCGTCCCCGAGCTGAGGGCGACGGCGTGTTCGGCCCCGACGTGCGCCGCGAACTCGCGCTCGAAGGCGTCCACGTGCGGCCCCACCGGGGCGACCCAGTTGGTGTCGAAGGCCTCGTGGACGAAGCGCAACTCGTCGTCGCCGAGGTGTGGGGGGGAGAGGTAGATGCGGTCGGGCATGAGTGGGGGCTACAATAAGTTAGGACGTACGCATTTGAGAAACTCCTCCCCTCGGGGAGGTGCCGCCGGAGGGGGCGGAGTGGGTTGGCCGAGCGCCGGAGACCCCCCCAGCCGCTGCGCGACAGCTCCCCAAGGGGGGCGGGGGCCAACGGCGTAACCCCTATAAGTTTTCGCTCAAGCGCTCCTGGGCGACGGTGTACGCGGCGCGGGCTTTCTCGACGAGATCGTCCGCCAGCGAGCGAGTGTACTGATGAAATCGTCCGGGTAGCGAGGGCTGACAGCGAAGTAGGAGAGCTCGGCCCAGGTTTCTCTGGAGCCGAATCCGTCATCAGAATGCGTATGGCCCGCAGGTCGGACTCCGCCTTCCGAAGCCATGCCTCCGCCGCGTGTCGCACGTCAGGGTGCATACAACAGGACCCCCTCTTGGAATGCCGGATACGCGATGGTTCCAGGGATGTGCTTTTTCCTCTCCCATTCCTCCGGGCGCAGCACGAAAACGTCCTTCGGCATGGGCAGATCAGCCAACGCTTTCAAGAGGGCGAGGGCGATCTCGTTGCGGGACCCGTCGAACGAGGTGACGATCAGGAAATCCAGATCGCTGTCCGGCCCGGCCTCGCCCCGCGCCCACGATCCGAAGAGGAGCACCCGCTCGGGATGCACCACGGACAGAATCCGCGCGACGGCTTCGTTCGTGATGGACAACGATAGGCTTGGATGCGAGTGCGTTTCCATGGTTGGTCCTCTCTAAGCAGGTTCAGGGTAGCAGCAGCTACGAGTGAAGTTGAGAGAGGGGCCGGGCAGGAACGCCAACAGCCGTCACGTGGGCAGGTAAATCACGGGTGACGACACCCCCGGCCCCGACGGTCGTCCACGCGCCCACGCGAACGCCCGGAAGCGCCGCGCTGGCGATGCCCATGAACACGCCTTCTTCCAGCGTGACGCCTCCGGCGAGGCGGGCTCCGGGAGCGAGGTGTACGTAGTCGCCGAGCGCGTTGTCGTGATCGGCAGACGCGCCGGTGTTGATAATCACGTGGGCACCGACGTCGGAATCCGGCTGGAGGACGGCTCCGGCGAACACCACCGAGCCCTCGCCCAGCCGCACCGTCGGATGCACGTGAGCGGCGGGATGCACGGCGGTCGCCCACCGCACCCGACCCTCAAGCTCCTCGGCGAGGCGACGGCGCACCGCGTTCGCGCCGATCGCGAGCACGCAGGTCGCGCCGAGCTCAGCGGCGCGCTCGACGGGACCGGCCACGACGCCGCCGAGCACACGGGTGCCCCAGCGGGCCTCGTCGTCGTCCAGCACGCCGGCGACGAGGCGGCCTGCCGCCTGCAGCGTGGCGATCACGACCTTCGCGTGCCCGCCTGCTCCGATCACGTACACGCCTTCGGCATCCGTCATCGCTCGCCTCCCAAAAACTCGGGCATCGTCGCGTGCTGGTCGGCGCTGATCCCCTCGCGCACGAACACCTTCCGGAGCGTCAGCCACAGGATCTTCAGGTCGAGCCCGAGCGAGGCGTGATCGACGTACCACACGTCGAGGGCGAATTTCTCATCCCACGAGAGCGCGTTGCGGCCGTTGACCTGCGCCCACCCCGTGATGCCCGGACGCACATCGTGACGGCGGGCCTGCTCGGGCGTGTAGCGGTCGAGATACTGCACCAGCAGCGGCCGGGGACCGACGAGGCTCATCTCGCCACGCAGGACGTTCCACAGCTCAGGCAACTCGTCCAGGCTACTAGCGCGCAGGAAGCGCCCGAAGCCCGTCAGGCGCTCGACGTCGGGGAGGAGCCCTCCGCTCGCGTCGCGGGCGTCCGTCATCGTGCGGAACTTGAGCATCGTGAACGGCGCGCCGTGGAGGCCGGGGCGCTCTTGCCGGAACAGCACCGGACTACCCAGCCGCCAGCGGACGAGTACGCCCAGCCCGAGCAACACCGGGCTCAAGACGGCCAGACTCGCTGCTGCCGCGATGCGGTCGAGCAACGGCTTCGTCGCGTGCATGTACGAAGTAGGGGGCAGAACGGCCATGTTGGGGTGTGGGTGGAAGCCGCGCAAAACGGCTATTTTACCGCGTGGCCGAGGTGATCATATGATAGCACAGCTAGGTAACCGGAACGGCTAACTTTGCATCAAGCTTCTTCCAGCACGCACTTAGCTGGACTTTGGCCCTTTGAGATAGGCAGAGAATCGCTTATTCCATCCCAAGAGCGCCTTTTTCGATTAAACGATATGCCCGATTCAGACCCGACATCGA
This sequence comes from Rhodothermales bacterium, assembly GCA_038232935.1. Classification (GTDB taxonomy): domain Bacteria; phylum Bacteroidota; class Rhodothermia; order Rhodothermales; family JANQRZ01; genus JBBSMX01. Next base: position 9,483 of record JBBSMX010000156.1, read on the forward strand.
TAAAAGGAAGCGGCGATCTGCTCTGGCTGCACGCAA
>JBBSMX010000157.1:0-9370 GCA_038232935.1 Rhodothermales bacterium
CTCCCACGGGATGCCACTTCGGAGGACGAAGAGGATGCCGGTCAGCGCGGCGCGGTCAGGGACGCGAGGGCGCCCACCGCGTGGTTTCGGAGGCTCCGGTGGGAGCAGCGGCTCGACGACGGCCCAGAGGTCGTCGGAGAGGAGGGGCTTGGCCATCCCGTTCAACTTCGGGAGCCGACGGGAGGTTTTGTTAGGCTGTCTTATTCACTTCGCCCCTAACCCTCCCTGCTTGATTGCGGAGGGCGGGGCTTCTCCACTCATCTCTTGACGGCTCCTCTCATGCGTACCCAGAACATGATCTCCACGCACCCCTCGACCACGGACCTCGGCGACGCCCTCGTGGCGTGTATCAACGCCTGCTTCGAGTGCGAGCAGTGCTGCACGACCTGTGCCGATGCCTGCCTCCACGAGGACAACCCGGCGGACCTCGCGGCCTGCATCCGCACCAACCTCGACTGCGCCGATGTCTGCGCCGCGACGGGCCGCGTCCTCTCCCGGATCGGCGACGCGAACGCCTCGATCCTCCGCACCCAGCTCGAAGCCTGCAAGGGCGCCTGCAACGCCTGCGCCGACGAGTGCGCCGAGCATGAGGACATGCACGAGCACTGCCGCGTCTGTATGGACTGCTGCCGCACCTGCTCCGACGCCTGCGCCCAGCTCCTCCAGTCGATGGGGCAGCCGGCCGCCGCCTGATCCGCTGCGCCGGACCCACGGTGGCTCGGCTGTCGCTACAGGCAGCCGGGCCGCCCTCCCCGTTTTCCCATGCATGACGGCTCCTTCTTCGCGCTCTGGGGCGAGGCCGCCCGCACCTCGCTCGGCTTCCTCTGGATGGCGCTGTGGGCGTTCGCGCTCGGCTACGTCATCTCGGCCATGATCCAGGTCTTCGTCACGCGCGAGCGGATGAAGCAGTCGATGGGCGAGGCCGGGGCGAAGAGCGTCGGGCTGGCGACGTTCTTCGGGTTCATCTCGTCGTCGTGTTCATTCGCCGCGCTCGCCACGACGAAGTCGCTCTTCAAGAAAGGCGCGGGCCTCGTCCCTTCCCTCGCGTTCCTGCTCGCCTCGACGAACCTCGTGGTCGAGCTTGGGATCGTGATCGCGGTCTTCCTGGCGTGGCAGTTCGTCGTCGGTGAATACCTCGGCGGGCTCCTGCTGATCGGGATCGTGTGGCTCTACGTCCGCCTCACGAAGCCGGACGACCTCGTGGAGGAGGCGCGCGAGCACGTCGAGGAGGAGGACGGCGACGGCGAGGTGCCGGACTGGAAAGAGCTGATCCGGAGCCGCGAGGGGTGGGCCCGCGTCGGGCATCGCTACGCGATGGAATGGAAGATGGTGTGGAAGGATGTGACGTTCGGCTTCACCGTCGCGGGCATCATCGCGGCGTTCGTGCCGCCGTCGTTCTTCCAGACCCTCTTCGTCGGCGCGGGCTCGGACAGCCTGAGTTTTTTCGAGGTGCTGATCCAGACGCTCGTCGGGCCGGTCGCGGCGTTCTTCACGTTCATCGGCTCGATGGGCAACATCCCGCTCGCGGCGCTCCTCTTCGACAACGGCGTCTCGTTCGCGGGCGTGATGGCGTTCATCTTCTCCGACCTCGTCGTCTTCCCCGTCCTCCGCATCAACGCGAAATATTACGGATGGGCGATGGCGCTCTACATCCTCGGCGGACTCCTCCTCGCGCTCGTCGGCGCGGCGCTGCTGCTCCATTACGGGTTCGCCCTCGCCGGGCTGCTGCCGGATACGGCGAGCCGGAGCGGGAGCGTGACGGACCAGACCTTCTTCTCGGTCGACTACAAGCTCTTCCTCAACGCCGCCTTCCTCGCCGTCAGCGGTGTGCTCCTCTGGCTCTGGCGCAGCACGGACGCCGAGACGTCGGGAGGTGAGATGGCCGACAAGGGCTGGATCGAGCGTGTACTGTTCTGGCTCGCCCTCGCCTCGTACGTCTGGCTCGCGGGCGGCCTCGTCGCGCTCCTCGTCACCGGCGGTGCGTGATGCACGGGGGCGTAGGGACGCGTGCGCCGTGTCCTAGCGCCGGTGCCGCCTCCATCGCGGGCAAGGCACGCCTTGCCCCTACGACCCCAAAGGGCGAGGCGTGTGCCGTAGCTTCGCCGCTCTTATTCCGTCCACCGTCCACCGTCCACCGTCCACCGTCCACCGCCCTCTGTGCCGACGCTCGCCACCGCCCGACCGCACTTCTCCCCCGCCGACGCCGAGCGCCTCGCCCGCGAACACTTCGGCGTGGAGGCTTCGGCTTCAGCGCTTCCGAGCGACCGCGACCAGAACTTCCTGCTCCGCGTGGACGGTACCGCGACGTGGGTGCTGAAGATCGCGAGCGCTGCCGAGGAACGGGTGGTGCTGGAGATGCAGGTCGAGATGATGGGGCGGCTTACCGCGTGCGGCGTGCCCTGTCCCCACGTTCGTGCGAGCACGACGGGCGCACCGATCCTCTCCGTCGAAGGGGACGACGGGCGGGTCCACCTCGCGTGGCTGGTGTCGTACCTCCCCGGCGTTCCGCTCGCCGAGGTCCGCCCGCACAGCCCCGGCCTCCTCCGCTCGCTCGGCCACACCCTCGGCCGTCTCGACGCTTGCCTCGCCGACTTCGACCACGCCGCCGCGCACCGCGCGTTCGACTGGGAGCTAGGGCGCGCGCCGGAGGTGATCCGCCGCCACGTCGTCCACGTCCGCGAGCCTGAGCGACGGGCGCTCGTCGAGCGCTTTCTCGACCGGTTCGAGCGGGACACGATGCCCCTCCTCCCTGGCCTCCGCACAGGCGTCATCCACGGCGACGCCAACGATTACAACGTGCTCGTGAACCCGCCCACCACGCCGGAGCGCGAGGTCGTCGGGCTGATCGACTTCGGCGACGTGGTGCATTCGATTACCGTCGCCGAGCTTGCGATCAGTGCGGCGTACGCCATGCTCGACAAGCCGGACCCGCTGGCGACAGCGGCGCACGTCGCGGCGGGCTACCACGCGGCGTATCCACTGGAGGAGACCGAGTTGGAGGTGCTGTTCCCGCTCGTGACGATGCGACTGTGCCTGAGTGTGGCGATGTCGGCATTCCGCCAGGCGGCCGAGCCGGACGACGCGTACCTCACCATCAGCGAACGCCCGGCGTGGGACCTCCTCGAACGGCTCGACACGATCTCCCCGTGTTGGGCGCAGTATCGGCTCCGCGAAACGTGTGGGGATGAGCCGTGCCCCCACGCGCCCGCCGTCGTCGCGTGGCTGACCGCGCACGCGGGCGAGATCGCCCCGGTCGTCGAGCCCGACCCACGCACGTCGCCCGTCGTCGTGTTCGACTTCAGCGTCGGCAGCACGGAGTGGGGAACGGATGCGCTCTCGACCCCGATGCTCGCCACCGATCTGATCGAGCGACGAATGCGCGAAGCGGGGGCTGTCGTCGGCGTCGGCCGCTACGACGAGGCGCGGCTCGTCTACACCGGCGCGCAGTTCCGGGCGGAGGGCGGCCCGCCGCGCACGATCCACATCGGACTCGACCTGTTCCAACCGGCCGGCGCGCCGGTCTTCGCCCCGCTTGACGGCACCGTCCACAGCTTCGCCGACAACGACCTCCCGCTCGACTACGGCTCGACGATCCTCCTCGAACATCGGCCCGATGGGTGCCCGCCGTTCTTCACGCTCTACGGCCACCTCAGCGCGGCGTCGCTCGAAGGGTTGGAAGAGGGCGATCCGGTGCGGAAGGGCCAGCCCTTCGCCACCCTCGGCGCACCGGATGAGAACGGCGGCTGGGCCCCGCACCTCCACTTCCAACTCATCACCGACCTCCTCGGCAAGCGTGGCGACTTCCCCGGCGTCGGCGGGGCCGATGAACAGGCGGTGTGGCGGAGTCTCTGCCCGGATCCGAACCTGATCCTCCGGATTCCCGACGACGCGTTTCCGAAGCGCGGCCGAAACCGAGAGGAGATTCTCGGCGCCCGCCGCTCGCGACTCGGCCCATCGCTCAGCGTGTCGTACCGCCGACCGCTCCACATCGTGCGCGGAGCCGGTACCTATCTCTACGACGCGGACGGGCGGGCGTATCTCGACTGCGTCAACAACGTCTGCCACGTCGGGCACGCGCACCCGCGCGTCGTCGCGGCGGCGGCGCGACAGATGGCGGTGCTGAACACGAACACGCGGTACCTCCACGACCACATCGTCGACTACGCCGCGCGGATGACGGCGCTGCTGCCGGACCCGCTCTCGGTCTGCTTCTTCGTCAACAGCGGCAGCGAGGCGAACGACCTCGCCCTCCGCCTCGCCCGCGCCCACACCGGCGCACAGGGCGTGGTCGTGCTCGACGGTGCGTACCACGGCCACACCACGGCGCTCATCGAGATCAGCCCGTACAAGCACGATGGGCCGGGTGGCACAGGTGCTCCCGACTACGTCCACCCGGTCCCGATGCCCGACGTGTTTCGCGGACCGTATCGGGGCCCGGATGCCGGGGCACGCTACGCGGAGCACGTCGAACGCACCGTGGCGCACGCGCAGTGCGACGACGGGAGCACTGCCGCATTCATCGCCGAATCGCTGCTGAGCTGCGGCGGACAGATCGTGCTGCCCGAGGGGTTTCTCGCAGCGGCGTACCGGCACGTCCGCGCCGTCGGTGGCGTCTGCATCGCCGACGAGGTGCAGGTCGGATTCGGGCGCGTCGGAAGCCACTGGTGGGGGTTTGAGACACAAAATGTGGTGCCGGACGTCGTCACGCTCGGCAAGCCCATCGGAAATGGGCACCCGCTCGCGGCCGTCGTGACGACGCCGGAGATCGCGGCCTCGTTCGCCAACGGGATGGAGTATTTCAACACGTACGGCGGCAACCCCGTCGCGTGCGCCGTCGGCCTCGCCGTGCTCGACGTGATCGAAGACGAGGGGCTGCGGGAGCACGCCCGCACGGTCGGCAACTATCTGAAAGACCGGCTCGGCGTACTCCGCGACGGGCACGCTCTCGTGGGCGATGTGCGTGGCCTCGGTCTGTTCCTCGGCATCGAGCTCGTGCTGGACCGCGAGACGTGCGCGCCGGCTCCCGAGCAGGCGGCCTACCTCGTCGAGCGGATGAAGGACCACGGCATCCTGCTCAGCACGGACGGCCCGCCCCACAACGTCATCAAGATCAAGCCGCCGCTCCCGTTCGGGCAGGCTGAGGCCGACCGACTCGCCGACACCCTCGACCTCGTGCTCGCCGAAGATTTCCTTCAGGCTTGAAACGCCCCCGGTCGGCTGATTACGCTGCGATGAAAACATTGGCGTAGGGACATGGCGCGCCATGTCCCTACTACCACAGCATCAGCCACGCGCGCCGTCGCTAAATCTCGCCCCGGCTGAGCCAGCGCGGCACGTCGGGCGACTCGTAGGCGGCGAGCGCGTCGAGGAGCACGGCGGGCGTCTCGGCGACGACCAGCATCGCGCGGTACGTCGGCCGCACGAACCCTTCGGCGACGGCGTGGTCGACGAACGCGAGCAGCCCGTCGAAATAGCCCGCCACGTTGAGCAGGCCGACGGGCTGGCGGTGGATGCCGAGCTGCGCCCACGTCCACACCTCCATCAGCTCCTCCAGCGTCCCGAGTCCGCCCGGCAGCGCGACGAAGCCGTCCGCCAGCTCGGCCATCAGCGCCTTCCGCTCGTGCATCGTGTCGACTTTATGCAGCGCGGTGAGGCCCGTGTGGTCCACTTCGCGCGCCGCGAGCGCGTGCGGGATCACGCCGATCACCTCGCCGCCTGCCGCCAGCGCCGCGTCCGCCACGGCTCCCATCATTCCGACGCTCCCGCCGCCGGCCACGACGCCGATGCCACGCTCGGCGAGCAACCGGCCGGTGGCTCGTGCAGCCGCCGCGTACTCTGGCCGAACGCCGGTGCTGGAGCCGCAGTAGACACAGAGACGGTTCATCATTGGGAGCGAGAGGTAGGGACGCAGTGGGCGCTAGCTCACGACGAAGTTGACGAGGCGGCCGGGCACGAAGATCTCCTTCCGCACCGTGCCCTCGGCGAGGTAGCGCGCCACGTTCTCCTCCGCGCGCGCCGCGTCGAGCACGTCTTCCTTCGACGCATCGGCGGCGACGGTGACTGTGCCGCGCAGCTTGCCCATGACCTGCACGGCGATCTCGATCTCTTCCTCTTTGAGGTAGGCTTCGTCTACCTCGGGCCACGGGGCGTAGGTCAGACTCTCGCCGTGGCCGAGCCGGTGCCATAGCTCCTCGCCGAGGTGCGGGGCGAACGGGGCGAGGAGGAGAACGAAGTCTTCGAGCACGGACTTCGGCGTCGCGTCCCACTTCGTGGCCTCGTTGACGAACTCGATCATCGCCGCAATCGCCGTGTTGAACCGGAGCGCGTCGATGTCGTCCGTCACTTTCTGGATGGTCCGGTGCAGGACGCGGAGCTGCTCCTTCGTCGGCTCGGCGTCGGTCACCTCGTTCTCGGTGAGGAGCCGCCACGCCCTCGCGAGGAAGCGGTGGACGCCCTTCACGTCGTCGGTGCGCCACGGCTTGGTCTGCTCCAGCGGCCCCATGTACATCTCGTAGAGCCGGAGCGAGTCGGCCCCGTAGGCGGCGATGATGTCGTCGGGGTTGACGACGTTGCCGCGGCTCTTCGACATCTTGTGCGCGCGCGTCTCCACCGCGACGTCCGGGTCGGCTTTCAGCACGAAGCCGTCGCCGCGCTTCTCGACCTCCTCCTCGGACACCGTGCTGGCGACGCCGTCGCGGACGACGGTGTACTCGACTTCGCCGAGGATCATGCCCTGGTTGACGAGCTGGCGGAACGGCTCCGTCGTCGAGACGATGCCCGCGTCGTAGAGCACTTTGTGCCAGAACCGCGCGTAGAGCAGGTGCAGCACGGCGTGCTCGGCCCCGCCGACATAGAGATCGACGGGCATCCAGTACTGCTCCTTCTCGGGGTCCACGAGCCGCTGGTCGTTGTCCGGATCGAGGTAGCGGAGGTAGTACCAGCAGGAGCCGGCCCACTGCGGCATCGTGTTCGTCTCGCGCCGCGCGGGCTCGCCGTCGAACGTGGTCTCGACCCACTCGGGGATCGTGGCGAGCGGGCTCTCGCCCGTCCCGCTCGGCTCGTAGCGCTCGACCTCCGGCAGCGCCACGGGGAGCACATCCTCGGGCAGCGGATGCGGCTCGTCATCCACGAAGACGACGGGGAACGGCTCGCCCCAGTACCGCTGGCGGCTGAACAGCCAGTCGCGGAGCTTGTAGTTCACCTTCCGGCGGCCGACGCCTTCGCTCTCCAGCCACTCCGTGATGTGCTCCTTCGCCTCCGGCACCGAAAGCCCGTCGAGCTTCACGCCGCGCTCGGCGATGTTCGCAATCGCGCGGTCCGACGAGTCGGAGTTGACGAGCGTCCCGTCGCCGGTGTAGGCCGCTTCGCGCACGTCGCCGCCGGAGACGACCTCGCGGATCGGCAGGCCGTACGCCGTGGCGAACTCGTAGTCGCGCTCGTCGTGGGCGGGCACGGCCATGATGGCGCCGGTGCCGTAGCTCGCGAGGACGTAGTCGGCGACCCAGATCGGGATGTGGAAGCCGGTGACGGGGTTGACGGCGTGCGCGCCGGTGAAGACGCCCGACTTCTCCTTTTGCAGCTCGGTCCGTTCGAGCTCGGACTTCCGTGCGGCAGCGTCGCGGTAGGCCTCGACCTCGTCGCGCTGCTCGTCCGTCGTGATCTCCTCGACGAGCGGGTGCTCGGGGGCGAGGACCATGTACGTCGCGCCGAAGAGGGTGTCGGGCCGCGTCGTGAACACGCGGATGTCGTTCTCAGCGTGGCCGAAGACGGGGAAGTCCACCTCGGCTCCCTCGCTCCGGCCGATCCAGTTCCGCTGCATCTCCTTGAGCGACTCCGGCCAGTCGAGCCCGTCGAGCCCGTCGAGCAGGCGCTCGGCGTAGGCCGTGATCTTCAGCATCCACTGCCGCATCGGGCGGCGGACGACGGGGTGGCCGCCGCGCTCGCTCTTGCCGTCGATCACCTCCTCGTTCGCCAGCACCGTCCCGAGCGCGGGGCACCAGTTCACCGGCACCTCGGCCTGATACGCGAGGCCTTTATTGTAGAGCTGGAGGAAGATCCACTGCGTCCACCGGTAGTAGCCGGGGTCGGTGGTGTTCACCTCGCGGCTCCAGTCGTACGAGAACCCGAGCATCTTGAGCTGCTCGCGGAAGCGGTCGATGTTGCGCTGCGTGGTCTCGCGCGGGTGCGTGCCCGTCTCGACGGCGTACTGCTCGGCCGGCAGCCCGAAGGCGTCCCACCCGATGGGGTGGAGCACGTTGTACCCCTGCATCCGCCGTGCGCGGGCGACGATGTCGGTCGCCGTGTATCCTTCGGGGTGGCCGACGTGCAGGCCTGCCCCCGACGGGTACGGAAACATGTCGAGGACGTAGTACTTCGGGCGCGACGCGTCGAAGCCGGCGTCGCCGGGGCCGGGCGTTTTGAACGTGTCGTGCGCGTCCCAGTAGCGCTGCCACCGGGGTTCGATGTCGTCGAAGGGATAGCCTGCCATCGGAGCGTCGAGGGTGGGATTCGAGAGGGGAGCGAAAGCTACGGCGCGGCGCAACGGATGTTCGTGCGGGCGCTGTGAAGGCACCCGTACGAAAGCGGGCCTCCCGCTGTCGTGCAGCGAGAGGCCCGGAGGTCGGCGCAGCCGTGCGACGGGTCAGCCGTCGCTGTCGTCGTCCTCGTCTTCCATCATCTCGTCCATCGAGCCGCCGTCCTCCATCGAGCCGTCGTCCATCTGCTCCATCTCCTCTTCTTCGCTGCCCTGCTTCCGCATCTCGTCGAGGCTGATCTCGCCGGCAGCGTCCAGCTCCTTCAGCGTCTGGACGAACCGGGTGCCGGCGTCGGTGATGGCCCCGACGAGGGCGGCGTTCATCGCGGCGGTGCCGAGGTCGCTGCCGTACTGCGCGGCGGGGGTGTCGAGCTGGTCGATGTAAGCGTCGAAGTCGGCGTCGGCGACCTCGCGGAAGGCGTAGAGCGTGCTGCCCCGGATCATCCCGCCGACCATGCCTTCGAGTTGGGGGCGCATCCGGGCGCGGAGCGTGTCGGCCGGCGGTCGCTCCGTTCCTTCGGGGGCGAGCGCTGCCATCGACTCCGAGGAGGCCACGATGAGGTTGAGGTAGAGGTCGACGCCTTTGTCGGCGGCGTCGGTGGCGGCCATGTACCGGTCCATCTGCGCGTCGCGCTCCGGCGTGATCGGGGTGTTGGCGAAGCTGCCCGTCATCGCGTACATCTGCACCGCGACCTGCGCGTTGGAATCGTTCGAGGCGGAGTCTTCGACGGCGTGCATCTGCTCGACGAGGGGCTGTTCCATCCACGCGAGGGCGGCGCGTACGCTGTCGGCGTCGCCTTCGGTGGTGACGTAGTTCACGAGGCGAGCGTTGAGGGC
>JBBSMX010000158.1:0-9239 GCA_038232935.1 Rhodothermales bacterium
AGGCGGGTGGCCTGGTCGAGTACATTGCTGGTCATCGGGTTGGCGGGGTTGCTGGTGCGAGGGGAGTGGTCAACTCCACCCTACGCACGACGCAGCGACTTGCCAACCCGTTCTCTACTTCAACCCGCGACTGACGTTTGGTTAGGGCTCTTCAACAGAGCACGGGGTTCTCAGCCTCTGGGCCTCCAGTCGAGGCGGGGGAGGACTCGGTCTCGGACCTCGTAGCCGGGGTGCCGACCGCCGGGAAGGCAGTAAGACGGGTATCGGCCCCTCCGAGCCTCAGTTTAGCCGGGAAACCGAATGCCGAGCCGTGCCACCCATGCCCACAGGCTAGCCGGGAGCGACGGTGCCTCCGTCCCGTAGCGAGGGCAGGCCTTCAGGTGGAAGTGGAAGAGGAGGTACTCGCATCTGCCCTGTAATGTGTAACAATGGTGTGGAACCGAGAGGTGAAGGAACTGTTGACGCCCCGTGCGACGTATCGTATCATAGAGCCCGCCTACAGCCTCATGCCCTTCGTGTACCTCCGTTGTAACCTTTTCGGATCACGATACCGCGCGTGAACGTGGCTTGCGGCACTGCAACTCTCTTTAACAAACCCTTACCCCCCGCTATGAAAACCATTCGCTACTTCTTTCTCACGCTGTTCGTGCTCGCGCCGGCGCTCGCCTTCGCGCAGGAGCCCACGACAGTCCTCACTCTCGAAATCGGCGGCAGCGAGTACGAAGCCGTCGGAGCCTTGTTTGGCGAGCCCTTCATCGCTGGCATGAACATCGGGCCGCTTCCGTTGGTCATCGTGGAGGGCGACGGCACGACCCCGGATGCTCCCCCGGACGAGGGCTGTGACCCCTACACACCCTCCAACGCTGCCGAAGTCGCCGGCAACATCGCGTTCGTCCAGCGTGGTGTGTGCGCCTTTACCCTGAAGGCGCAGCATGCCGCTGCCGCTGGGGCCGTTGCTGTGATCGTCTACATGGACGAACGCGTCCCGGACGACGACCAGACGCTCGTCTCGATGAGCGGTGATTGCACCCCGGCAGAGGGCTGCTCGGCCCCGGCGGCGTTCATCTCGCGCGCGAGCGGGCTGGCCGTCCTCGACGCGATCGCGTTCGGCGACGAGGGCACCATCGTTCCCGAAGCGCCCCCGCCGCCCCCGGCGAGCGTCGTGATCGACAATGGTAACGTCCAGACCTCGCTCTTCGCTAACGGCTTCATCGGCTCCGATCCTAGCTTCGGCTTCGGCGAAGGGTTCGCCTTCAATGGTGAAAATACCCTCTTTGTGAGCTCCCTGCTCATCGGTGTAGCTGGCGACGTGACGTCGAACCCCTACGACGGCGAGTCCGAGTTCACGGCGGTGCAGGATCCTGTTCTTCTCACTGAGTTCCCGGCTCCGTACGACGCGGGTGCCCGGGCCGTGTTCACCTCCCCGCTCGGCTTCTCCGTGACGCTGACGGGCTATGCAGATGCGGACGAGCCCAACAAGGACTTCGTCGTGTACAACGTTGACGTGACGAACACGTCGGGTGCCGCCATCAACGGCGTCTACCTCGGCATCTTCGCCGACTGGGACACGGGCACGACGACCTCCACCGACGACTCGGGCGGCATTGACACGGCGAATAATCTCGTCTACGTCTTCGACGCGGTCGAGGGTGGCGGGTACTACGGCGTAGCGGCAATCGCTCCTCCGAACTCCCTCTCCGGCGCCAGCGTGGACGCCACGGGGGCCGATGATGCCGAGCTCTTTACCGCACTGACGACGATCGTCGTGCCCGGTGTTGATCCGGCCGAGCGTGCCGCTGTCACGGGTCTCGGTCCGTTCAACATCGCAGCGGGTGCCACGCAGAGCGTCCAGTTCGCCTTCATCGGCGGCACGGACCTCGCCGATCTCCTCGCGAACGCGGCGGCGGCGCAGAATGTGAGCGTCGCGGTCGAAGAGACGACGCCGGAAGGCACGTTCGTCCTCTCGTCGGCGTACCCGAACCCGTTCTCTTCGCGGGCGACGATCGGCTTCACGCTGCCGACGGCGCAGGATGTCCGTGTGACGGTCTACGACATGCTCGGCCGCCAGGTCGCGACGCTCGTGGACGGTGTGCGGCAGGCTGGCGCGCAGACGGTCGAGTTCGACGCGTCCTCGCTCCCGAGCGGGATGTACATCTACCGCCTCGAGGCGGGTTCGACGCAGCTGATGCAGCGAGTCACCCTCGTTCGGTAGAGACGATGACGGAGGCTCCGGGCGCCGACGGTGCCGCGTGAGTCCACCATCGCACGTAGTGAGAGGCCCCGCCGGTACACCACCGGCGGGGCCTCTTTATCTTCGGTCAGTCCGGGGGTCCGCGTGGGACTCCACTCCGCAACGCTGATGCTGACCGAATGAAGCTCTTGACAGTCGCCCGCTTCGGGCTTTTGCTGACCGTGGTTCTCCTCGCCGGGTGCGCGACCTCGCGCGGGCCGCAGCCGGCCCCGGCCTATCCCGGCTTCGACCTCTGGCAGTATCCCGGCGACGCGGCCGTGGCGGCGTGGCGCGCAGACTCGCCCTACCGGTGGATCGGGTACTACCTCCCTGCGCCGTGCCACCGCGATACCTCGTGGGCGGGCACGCGGCCCACGCTCGACCGGCTCGGGTGGGGGACGGCGGTGCTGTACGTGGGCCAGCAGACCTTCGAGTCCGAGCCGGAGAGTCGGCCGGAGGACGGTCCCATCCTCTGCTCCCGCACCCTCCTCACGGACGAACAGGGCCGCACCGACGCGCGGGATGCCGTCGCGAAAGCGCTGGCCGAGGGCTTTCCAGCAGGCACGATTCTCTTCCTCAACGTCGAGAAATCGACGCGCCCCTCCGAGGCCATGCGGACGTATCATCTGGTGTGGACGATGGAGGTGCTCGCCGAGGGACGCTATCTGCCGGGCACGTACGCCCACCGCGAGAACGCCGCCCCGCTCTTCGACGCGGCGCTCGCCGCGTTCCAGGCGGCCGGGCGTTCGGAGACGCCGCCGTTCTGGGTCGCCGGCGGCAGCGGCTTCACGCTGGAGCGCGCGCCGTCCGACGTCGGGCTACCCTTCGCGACGGTCTGGCAAGGCGTGCTCGATGCCGAGCGCTCGTGGGGGAACGTCTCCCTGCATGTCGACGAGAACGTGGCAGCCCGCCCCTCGCCGTCGGCTCCACTCCGGGACGCGGGAGGGGAACAGTGATCGGTTGCGGAACGCGACGGGAGACTTGGTGAAGGACGAACGGGCCGCGCGCTTCGGTGCAGGTTCGCCTGCCGGGTGATTGACAGGGAAGCGAGGGGCAGGGTATATTTCCCGCCTGCGAGCGCGCCGCGCTCGCTTTTCATTCAGCCGCCCCACCCACGTTTATGGCATCCACGCAGGACTTCCGCAACGGCTTCGCCTTCATCTGGAACGACGCCGTCTGGCAGATCGTCGAGTTCATGCACGTCAAGCCCGGCAAAGGCGGGGCCTTCGTCCGGACGAAGCTCCGCAACCTCCGCAACGGCAAAGTCGTCGACAACACGTTCCGCGCCGGCGAGCGTGTCGAAGAAGCGCGCGTCGAGCGTCACTCCTACCAGTTCCTCTACGAAGACGAGCTGGGCCTGCACCTGATGAACACGGACACCTACGAGCAGACGACGCTCCCGGCCGGACGGGTGGAGGGCCGCGGCTTCATCAAGGAGGGCGGCAACGTGGACCTCATCGTCCACGCGGAGACGGGAGAAGCGCTCTCCGTCGAAATCCCACGCCAGGTGGAGCTCGTCGTATCGCAGACTGAGCCGGGCGTCAAAGGTGACACAGCTACCGGGGCCACGAAGCCGGCCACGCTCGAAAGCGGTGCCACCGTCAACGTCCCGCTCTTCATCAACGAAGGGGACCTGGTCCGCGTGGACACCGAGTCCGGGGCCTACCTCACCCGCGTCAACGCCAACTGATCGCGGGCTTCACGTCTGTGCCTTCGCGCACGCCCACCGTTCTCCCCGTCAACCGCCGGTATCATGGATCTCGACAAAGTGCAAGCATTGCTCCGCCTCGTCAACGAGAGCGGCGTCGCGGAGGTCGAAGTCGAGGAGGATGGCTTCAAGCTCGTCATCCGGCGGCAGGCGGCGACGGTGATGCTCCAGCCGCCGCAGATGGGGGGCTTCCCCATGCAGCAGTTTCCGATGCAGCAGGGCTTCCCCATGCAGACGGGCTACCCGCCGATGCCCCCGTCACCGCCGGCCTATACGCCTCCGTCGCCGCCAGCCGCGCCCGCGCCGGCGGCGAGCCCGGCCGCTTCCGCGCCGCCGGCAGCGCCCACTGAGCCCGGCTCCGGCGAGGGGGAAATCCTCGTCCGCGCGCCCATCGTCGGCACGTTCTACCGTGCCTCGTCGCCGGAGGCCGATCCGTTCGTGAAGGTTGGCGCGGCGGTGCAGGAGGACGACACGCTCTGCATCATCGAGGCGATGAAGCTGATGAACGAGATCAAGTGCGAGCACGCTGGCACGATCAAGCAGATCCTCGTCGAGAACGCCGAGCCGGTCGAGTACGACCAGCCGCTGTTTGTGATCGAGCAGTAGTAGGGGCGACCGGCCGGTCACCCCTACCCGTTTTCGCTCACCCCACCCCGCGCCTGTCTCGTGATCAAAAAAGTTCTCATCGCCAACCGGGGCGAGATCGCGCTCCGTATCATCCGGACCTGCCGCGAGCTCGGGGTTCACACCGTCGCCGTCTTCTCCACCGCCGACCGCGAGTCGCTCCCGGTCCGCTTCGCCGACGAGGCCGTCTGCATCGGCCCGCCGCCCTCCGCCGAGAGCTACCTCCGGGCCGACCGGATCATCGCCGCCGCCGAGGTCACCGGGGCCGACGCCATCCATCCCGGCTACGGATTCCTCGCCGAGAACGCCGAGTTCGCCGCCATCTGCGCCGACCACGACCTCACGTTCATCGGGCCGACGCCGGACACGATTCGGAGAATGGGTGACAAGAGCGTAGCGAAAGACACCATGCGGGCGGCTGGCGTCCCCGTCGTCCCCGGCTCCGAGGGCGAGGTCGAGTCGGTGAAGGAAGGGAAGCGGCTCGCCGCCGAGATCGGGTCTCCGGTGATGGTCAAGGCCTCGGCCGGCGGCGGCGGGCGCGGCATGCGGATGGTGCAGGACGAGGCGGAGTTCGAGCGGCAGTTCACCACGGCCAGCGCCGAGGCCAAAGCCGCCTTCGGCAACGGCGCCGTCTACCTCGAGAAGTTCGTCGAGGAGCCGCGCCACATCGAGATCCAGCTCGTCGGCGACGGGCAGGGGACGGCCCTCCACTTCGGAGAGCGCGAGTGCTCCATCCAGCGCCGCCACCAGAAGCTGCTCGAAGAAGCCCCGTCGCCCGTCGTGGATGCCGATCTCCGCGCGCGGATGGGCGAGGCGGCGATTGCCGGTGCGCTCGCCGTGAACTACAGCGGGGCCGGCACCGTCGAGTTCCTGCTCGACAAGCACGGCAACTTCTACTTCATGGAGATGAACACGCGCATCCAGGTCGAGCACCCCGTCACCGAAGAGGTGACGGACACGGACCTGATCGAGCTTCAGCTCGACGTCGCCAACGGCGCGAAGCTCGCGGCGCGCGACGTAGTCCTCGACGGCCACGCCATCGAGTGCCGGATCAACGCCGAGGACCCCTTCCGCAACTTCAGCCCGTCGCCGGGGACGATCACCGGCCTCCACACGCCGAAGGGCCACGGCGTGCGCGTGGACACCCACATCTACGCCGGCTACCGCGTCCCCCCGAACTACGACTCGATGGTCGCCAAGCTCATCGTGCGCGCCAAGACGCGTGAGGACGCGATCCGCAAGATGCGCCGCTCGCTCGACGAGTTCATCATCGAGGGCATCAAGACCACGATCCCCTTCCACCGCCAGCTCATGGACGATCCACGCTTCCAGGCCGGCGACTTCGACACCGGCTTCCTCAACACCTTTCAGCTCCGGCCGCCGGAGGCCGAATAGATGAGCCTGATCGCGAACATCCTGATCGGCGTGGTGGCTGCGCTGCACGTCTATTTCCTCGTGCTCGAAATGGTGTTCTGGGACAAACCCTTCGGAAGACGGGCGTTCGGGCTCACCCCGGCATTCGCTGCCGAGTCGAAAGCGCTCGCGGCGAACCAGGGGCTCTACAACGGCTTCCTCGCCGCCGGCCTCGTGTGGAGCTTGCTGCTCGGGTCGGCCGGCACTGCCATCGCCGTGTTCTTCCTGGGCTGCGTCATCGTCGCGGGCGTCTTCGGCGCGGCGACGGTGAGCCCGAAGATCCTCTGGGTGCAGGCCGTGCCCGCCGCCGCCGCGCTCGCTTTCGTGCTGCTGAGCTGACCGCCGCTTCGGCTTTTTGAGTACCTTTCTGCTTCCCCTTCCCGCTGAGATCACGCGCCTCCCATTATGACGTTTCCCGACGACTGCCGCTACACGAAAGAACACGAGTGGGTCCGCCTCGAAGACGACGGCACGGCCACCATCGGCATCACCGACTACGCCCAGCAGGAGCTTGGCGACATCGTGTTCGTCGAACTCGAGGACGGGATGGAGGGCGATGCCGACGACGTCTTCGGCACCGTCGAGGCGGTGAAGACGGTATCCGACCTGTTCCTCCCGGTCGCCGGCACCGTCGTCGCTGTCAACGAGGCGCTCGACAGTGCGCCGGAGACCGTCAACGGCGACCCCTACGGCGACGGCTGGCTCGTCAAGATCGAGCCCCGCGATGCCGCCGACCTCGACGGGCTGATGGATGCCGCCGCCTACAAGCACATGATCGGCGCGGACGCCTGACCCCTGCCCCGGATCCTGACGCAACCCTCGTAGGGGCGGGTTTCAAACCCGCCCCTACGCCGTTTTATCAGACACCCCGATCCCGCCCGCCGTGCACGAAACCATCGTCATCCTCGACTTCGGGTCGCAGACCACCCAGCTCATCGCCCGCCGCGTCCGCGAGGCTGGCGTCTACTGCGAGATTCACCCCTGCACCGCGCCGCTCGACGAGATCGCCGCCGTCCAGCCGAAAGGACTCATCTTCTCCGGCGGCCCGAGCTCGGTCTACGACGAAGGCGCGCCCGACCTCGACCCCGAACTTCTTGCGCTCGCCACCGAGGACGGCGGGTTCGTGCCGGTCCTCGGCATCTGCTACGGCCTCCAGGCCATCGCCCACGAACTCGGCGGGAGCGTGGAGCGCGCGAACCGGCGCGAGTTCGGCCGCGCCCATCTCATCGTGGACGATGAGGCCGACCTCTTCCGTGACATCCCCGACGGCTCGACCGTCTGGATGAGCCACGGCGACCACCTCACGCGCCTACCGGACGGCTTCCGCACCATTGCCCATACCGAGAACGCGCCCATCGCTGCTGTCGCCGCCGCCGGTCAGCCCATCTTCGGCGTGCAGTTCCACCCCGAAGTGATCCACACCGAGCACGGGCGGAAGCTCGTCGAGAACTTCGTCTACGAAGTCTGCGGGTGCCGGGGCGACTGGTCGGCCGCGTCCTTCATCGAGGATAAAAAGCGAGAGATCCAGCAGGAGGTCGGCGACGAGCACGTGATCCTCGGGCTCAGCGGCGGCGTGGACTCGTCGGTCGCGGCGGTTCTCTTGCACGATGCAGTCGGGGACCAACTCACGTGCGTGTTCGTGGATACCGGCCTGCTGCGGAAGAACGAGCGGGCGGAGGTCGAG
This sequence comes from Rhodothermales bacterium, assembly GCA_038232935.1. Lineage (GTDB taxonomy): Bacteria > Bacteroidota > Rhodothermia > Rhodothermales > JANQRZ01 > JBBSMX01. The sequence continues at coordinate 7,660 of JBBSMX010000158.1, forward strand.
CAGACCTTCCGCGAGCACTTCCACATCGACCTCATCGTCGTCGACGCGAAGGACGAGTTCATGAGCGCGCTCGACGGCGTCGAGGACCCGGAGCGGAAGCGGAAGATCATCGGCTGGACGTTCATCGAGGTCTTCGAGGACGCGACCGAGGCCGTGACCGAGCGGCTCGGCACGAAGCCGAAGTTCCTCGCACAGGGCACGCTCTATCCCGACGTGATCGAGAGCGTCTCGTTCAAAGGGCCGAGTGCGACGATCAAGAGCCACCACAACGTCGGCGGGTTGCCGGAGGAGCTGGGGTTCGATCTGCTGGAACCGTTCCGCGAGCTGTTCAAAGACGAGGTCCGCGAAGTCGGTCGCCTGCTCGGCGTACCGAAGAAGATCATCGGGCGGCACCCGTTCCCCGGCCCCGGCCTCGCCGTCCGCATCCTCGGCCCCGTCACCGCCGAGCACGCCGCGCTGCTGCAAGAGGCCGATGCCATCTTCATCGACGAGCTGAAGGCGCACGGGCTTTACGACGAGGTGTGGCAGGCGTTCGTCGTCCTCCTGCCGGTGCAGTCGGTCGGGGTGATGGGGGACGCGCGGACGTACGAGAACGCCGCTGTCCTCCGCGCCGTCACGAGCGTGGACGGGATGACGGCCGACTGGGCGCACCTCCCGTACGACTTCCTCGGCGCCGTCTCGAACCGGATCATCAACGAAGTGCGCGGTATCAACCGCGTCGCCTACGACATCTCCTCCAAGCCGCCCGCCACCATCGAGTGGGAGTAGCGAGGCACCTCCTGTGGCCGAGAGCCGAAACAAACCGGCAATAGTTGCCGTATTATGGCTCATCATCCCCAGTGGGCCTCACGAGGTCCCTGGCCCCCGCCGGGTTACGATCCGGCGGGTTTTTTATTAGCGTGTGCCGATGAACCGAGTCAGCTTCATCATTGACGGATTTAACCTGTACCACTCAGTCCGGCAGGCGCAACGCGACCTGGGGGGCATTTCGACGAAGTGGCTCGACGTGCGCCGCCTCTGTGAAGGCTATCTCTACTTGTTTGGGCGAGACGCCGTCTTCCAGCGGGCCTACTATTTCTCCGCGCTCGCCCATCACCTCGAAGCCTCCAACCCTGACGTGACGAACCGGCACCGCGCGTTTCTGGAATGCCTCGAAGCGACGGGAGTAGAGGTTGTACTGAACCGGTTCAAGCGGAAAACCATACGCTGCAAGCACTGCGGGAAGCGGTTCAGCCGATACGAGGAGAAAGAGACCGACGTAGCGCTCGCCGTAAAGCTCGTGGAAGTACTTGCGGAAGACGCCTGCGATACCGTCGTGCTGGTGACGGGCGATACCGACTTGGCTCCTGCCCTCAGAACAGCAAACCGGCTCTTTCCGAGTAAGAGCGTGGCCTTTGCCTTCCCCTATGGAAGAAAGAACAAAGAGCTAAAGCAACTCGCCCCCGATTCCTTCGAGATCAGCAAGGGGCAGTATCCGAAGTACCAACTGCCGGACCCGTTCCGCTTGCCGAGCGGGCGTGACGTTCGGAAGCCCTCGAAGTGGTAGGTTGCCGTCTCGAACCGCATCATCAACGAGGTGC
>JBBSMX010000159.1:0-9090 GCA_038232935.1 Rhodothermales bacterium
CCCCCCCCCCCCACCCCGCCGCCGCCGGGGGCGCGGGCGGGCGGCGGGGGGCGGGGGGGGCCCCCCCCCCCCCCCCCCCCCCCCCCCCCCCCCCCTCCGCCCGCATCCGCACTGGAGCCCGAGGGAGAGAGGCGGGGGCTAGGCGTAGGAAGGAAGAAGAGCGTATGGTCGCATTCCGCCACCGTGCGGACGGCCGCACACGCCGTCTGGATCCACCGGTCGAGTTTGGTCAGATCGAAGGGGGAGAGGAGGGTGCGCTGGGCCTGGACTAGCCGTTCTAGATCGGGTTGCATGACGGGCTAGAATTGATATTAGTAGGCGTACTATACTGTAAAATAGGGCATTTGTCCCATGCATAGAAAGCCCACCAGTAGTATTTCTATAGACGCCTTCGCTCGTGTGAGGCCCTAACTGATAGTACGAATCGGCGTTGCTCGGCATCGGAGCATGGGGGTCAGTGACACGGGGAGAGCTCAAAGAGATGAATGAGATGAGCATGGTATCGGGTAGGGCATTGAAACAGGGTAGACGATCATGGCCAGCGGACAACACCGTGTAACTAAAAAGGCGCTCAACGTGCGCTCCTCGCTTCCCATCGCGCGCCGAGCGAACATCGCCGCTGCACTCTCGCGCGGGCAGGGGGTCGCGAAGCAGGGGAAGGCGAGGCGAGTATGGCGGCGTGGTCACCCCGGCCGCCCCACACGTCACTCCGATGTGTGGCTCCACCTCCGACCCCCTTTCAAAAACGACAGGGCAGCGCTCGCGTCCCATGCGCCCCCTGAATCCTGAAGGAGATTCCTATGCCCACCATCCAGAATAAGACCGACCAGCGCGTGCTCCTTCGCTTCAACAGCGGCCTGACGCAGCACCTCGCTCCGCACGAGACGCTCGAAGGCGTCGAGCACGTGGAGGTCAAAGCGAACAGCCGAATCAAGGCGCTGGAAGCACGGCACGTCATCGCCGTGCGCGAGCCCGGTGAGCAGGGGCCGCTCCGATCCGGTGCGATGAGCGCCCCCAAAGCCATCGCCCACATCGCGGCGACGCCGCTGGACGAGCTCCGGAGCTTCCTCTCCCCCGATGAGGACCGGGTGACCGTGCTGCGCGCGATGGAAGAGAAGCGGGTGCCGTGAGGCCCCACCGTGAGGCCGCCCGGCCGCGGCCTCGGACCCAGACCAGACCAACCGTATCCAAGGAGGCAACACCATGGCGACGTTAACAGCTCCCGGCGTCTACGTCGAAGAGATCCCGAGCGGGGTGCGCCCCATCGAAGTCGCCGGCACCTCGACGGCGGCCTTCTTCGGCGAGGCCGAGCGGGGACCCATCGGCGGGGCAGTCAAAGTCTTCGGCTTCGCCAACTTCCAGACCCTCTACGGGAGTTTCCTCGGTGGGGGGCGCTACCTCGCGCACGCCGTCTACCAGTTCTTCAACAACGGCGGCGGTGCGTGCTACATCGGGCGCGTCGCGCCGGGGGCGCAGACGGCCGGTGTCACCGTGCTCGACAGGAGTGTCGCGGCCCAGGACAGCCTCACCTTCGAAGCGTCCTCGCCCGGCCTGTGGGGCAACCGCATCATGGTGATCGTGAACGCGGCCACTGCCACCGACCCAGGCAACCAGTTTGACCTCGCGGTCTACCAAGACAACGCCGAGCCCGGCGAACCGCCCGTGCTGCTGGAGTCCTACGCCGACCTCAACATGGACCCGGCCTCTCCGAGCTACGTCGAGAGCGTCGTCAACAGCCTCTCGACCTACCTCCGCGTCGCCGTCAACACGGCGAACACGGGCCAACTCAACGGCTTCAGCGAGAGCGCCGAGATCGTCGTGGACGGCAGCGACCTCCTTGGAGCGAACCAGCGCCAGTTCCGCATCAACATGAACGGGGACGGCTTTCGCACCGTCGACCTCACCGACGAGATCACCAACAGCGCGCCGGACCTCGCGGACCCCGCCGCCGTCGCCGCTACGATCCAGGCGGTGATTCGGGCCCTGGCCCCGCTGCGCGATTCGACGCCCGCCGCCGTCTACACCGCGGCCACGGTGACGTTCACCCAGACGACAGCGCCCGACGGCGTCCTCCGTATCACCGCCGGGGGGCCGGCCTCCGCCTCGTCGCGCGTCCTCGTCCAGGACGCGCCGGATCCCCTCGCGAATGCTGCCGGGATTCTCGGCCTCGGCCCGCGCAACGGCGGCACCGAGGTCTACGGGTCTGCCAACATGCGCCCGCGAGACACCCCGGCCGACGACTTCTACTTCCTCGGCGACGACACCGTGGCGGGGGCCGTCAGCGCCGTCTCGCTCGGTACCGACGGCACGACGCCGCAGGACGTGGACTTCATCGCCGCCTTCAACCTCCTCGACACGATCCGCGACGTCAGCCTCCTCGCCGTCCCCGGCATCGGCTCTGAGGCCGTCGTGGATGCGGGGATGAACTACTGTGCGAACCGGCCGCTCAGCGACTGCTTCTACGTCGGCGACATGGACGCGCTCGACGACACGTACGTCGAGGCCATCACGTTCAGGGACACGCTCAACAACCCGAACTCCTACGGGGCCGTCTACTTCCCGTGGCTCCTCGTGCTCGACCCGACGGGGCAGTCCGAGGAGCCCATCCCCGTGCCCCCCTCCGGGTTCGTAACCGGGCTCTACGGGCGGATCGACGGGCGGCGCGGCGTCTGGAAAGCGCCCGCCGGGACCGAGGCCATTCTCGCCGGCCCCGTCGGGCTCGTGACCGAGCTCACCGATGTCCAGCACGGCGACCTCAACAACACGCCGAAAAGCGTCTGCGTCATCCGCCGCTTCCCCACGACCGGCATCGTGGCGTGGGGCGCGCGCACGGTCAGTTCCGACCCCGAGTACAAGTACATCCCCATCCGGCGGACGGCCATCATGCTGCGCGTGAGCATCTTCAACGGCATCCAGTGGGCCGTCTTCGAGCCCAACGACGAGCCGTTGTGGAGCTCGCTCCGCCTCAACATCGGCGCGTTCATGAACACGCTCTTCCGGCGGGGAGCCTTTCAGGGCGCGTCGCCCTCCCAGGCCTACTTCGTGAAGTGCGACGCCGAGACCACCACGCAGGCCGACATCGACCTCGGCATCGTCAACGTCCTCGTCGGGTTCGCCCCGCTCAAGCCGGCCGAGTTCGTCGTCGTCAAGATCCAGCAGCTCGCCGGGCAGGCCCCCTGAGCCCGGCCTCGCGGGCCGAAGCCCGCCGATCCCCCGCTAACGAAACGACCGCGAGAGCACCATGGCACAGTTCAGCGTCAACACCCACCGGTTCGACCCGTACCGGAATTTCAAGTTCAGGGTGAAGTGGGACGGGCAGTACGTCGCCGGCCTCAACAAGTGCAGCGCCCTCAAGAAGACGACCGAGATGGTGGAGTGGCGCGAGGGCGGCGACCCCAGCCACAGCCGGAAGCTCCCCGGCAAGACCTCCTACGAGGCCATCACCCTGGAGCAGGGGCTCACCCACGACCTCACCTTCGAGGACTGGGCGGGCCTCGTGAACAACTTCGAGGGCGACGCGCTGATGTCGCTCAAGAACTTCCGCAAGGACCTCACCATCGAGGTCTACAACCTCCAGGGTGTGGCGGTGCTGGCCTACAACGTCTTCCGCTGTTGGGTCTCGGAATATCAGGCCCTACCCGAGCTCGACGCCAGCGGCAACGCGGTGATGATCCGCATGCTCAAGCTCGAAAACGAGGGGTGGGAGCGCGACGTCGCCGTCACCGAGCCCACCGAAACCTGAGCCCCCTAACCGATGCGTGCGGCCGGCCCCATCTCGACGTGCCTGCTCCCTGGCGGGCTGGTGGACGGCGGCGGCGTGACGCACCGCGAGGCCGTGCTCATCCCGCTGAGTGGCCGCGAAGAGGAACTCCTCGCCGACCGGCAGGGCGAGATTCCAGCCGCGCGCGTCACCGCCGTTCTCGCCCGCTGCGTCCTCCGCATCGGCTCCGTCGAAGTGACCGAGGCCGTCGCCCGCGCCCTCCTCGTGGCCGACCGGCAGTTCCTGCTGATGAAGCTGCGCGAGGCCACCTTCGGCGACCGCGTCGTGGGCACCCTGGCCTGTCCCTGGCCCCACTGCGGAGCCCGGATGGACCTCGACTTCTCGACCCACGACCTCCCCGTCTCGCCGTGCGAAGTGGCAGCGACGTACCACGTCGAGCTAACGGAGGAGGAGGCACCCGAAGACACGGCCGGGCGGCGACACCGCGTGCTCACGTTCCGCTTGCCGAACGGCGAAGATCAGGAGGTGCTCGGCCCAATCCTCGCCGAACAGCCCGCCCGCGCCCTCACCGGGTTGCTCGAACGCTGCCTCCTCGGCACCGACGCCGGATGGGACGACGTGGCAGACCTCGCTGCCCGCCTCTCACCGCGCGCCCGCTGGACGGTTGAGCAGGCGATAGAGGCGCGCGCGCCCCGGCTCGGGCTCGAGATGAACCTGGCCTGCCCCGAGTGCGGCCGGGCCTCGACCGTCCCCTTCGACGTGCAGGACTTCTTCTTCGGCGAGCTGCAGACCAGCCGCGACCTCCTCTACCGCCAGGTCCACTACCTCGCCTACCACTATCACTGGAGCGAGCGCGAGATCCTCGACATGTCGCGCGACAAACGGCTTGCCTACATCGAGGTGCTGGCCGACGAAATCGAGGCGCTAAACGATGCCCGCTAGCGATCATACCACGTTCTCGTACCTGTCGGGGCTGCTGGCCGCCGGGGCGCGGTCGTTCCCGTATAGCGGTGGCGTGTACCGGCTGCTCGGACAAACGGCTCCACAGGGGACGGCGGTGCGATTCCCGCCGCCCCTCCCGCCCGTGGGGTTCGCCTACGAGCAGGGTCCCCGGCTTTGGGAGACCCCGGGGATGGGGAACCCGCCGTTCCCTGGTGTCGCCCCGAGTCGGGTGCCTGTCGATGCGGGAAAGGAAGCCGAGCGAGGAGATGGAGAGGCATCGCACCGCCCACGGTCGATACCGCCGATCCGGGCCGGCATGCGACCCGAGACAGGAAGGCCTGAGGAACCTCCATCTGTCCCGTCCCCGCTTGTGCCATCTACGTCTGCGCCATCAACGCTGAGGCCAGCCGTGGCAGGCGGGCGGGTTGAGGCAGAGCCGTCTTCTCTTGCACCTCCTCGCGGAGCTCCCGCCGGGGAGCCGCGCGTGAAGCCTCGGTCCGCAGAGCCTACGGCCGAGCCCGGCCTGTTGGGAGAGGAGCCGCGTGACGTAACCCAACGCGCCGTGTCCCCGCTCGTCGATGCTCCGGTCGAAGGCGTGGGGCTATCCATCCCCGGTCTCTCGCAACGGCGTTTGGCGTTCGCCGCGCTAGCGGGCACACTTCCTCGGTCTGACGCTAGGTCTCGACCGGATGAGTCGACGCAGTCGGAGCTGCCGGCGGACATCTCCCCACCTTTACCTGCCCTGCACGCGTTGCCGTCTATCCCCGGAGAGGCGGCGACGTTTAGGGCGAGAGCACGCAGCATAGAGGAGGTCGAGCACGTGCGGCGGGCAGTGGTGGCGCAGGCCCCGCAGCGGACGGGGCAGAAAGCCATTCGGGAGGCGGTCCGCGAGGCCGCACGGGAGGCGGTGCGTGAGGGGATATCGAGCGCGAGACCGGAGGGGTCGCCTCGGCTCGCCGCCTCCGTTCCAGTCGTCGTGGTGCAACGAGTTTCGGATCCGTCGCGGCAGGTGCCCCGCGCCTTCTGGTCCAGCAGCGCCCTGCGTAGCACGCACTTACGGATGCTCCGGTAACGACGATGAGCGCCTCCACTGCCATAGGCCGCGTCAGCGAATCGCTGCGGAACCTGCTCCTCGGTGAGATGCAGCTTACGCCCGCTGTGCCGGTGAGCATCCAGGCGCCGGACGAGACGGGCGGGGCACGCCGCATCAATCTCTTCCTCTACAAGGTCCACGAGAACCCCTTCCTCCGCAACCTCGACTGGCAGGTGAGCCCGGCGGATTCGAGCCAACTCCTGCCGCCGCCGCTCGCGCTCAACCTGTACTACCTCCTCACGCCGTACGCCGTGAACGACGCTAACCTCGGCAACACGACGACGCACGAGATTCTGGGCGAGGCCATGCGCGTGTTCTACGAGTTTCCCATCATCCCGGACGAGTACCTCGCCGGGGACCTCGAAGAGGCCCGCGAGCAGATCAAGATCACACAGAATGGGCTCGATATCGAGGAGCTGAGCCAGGTGTGGAACACGTTCTCCGAGCCGTTCCGACTGTCCGTCCTCTACGAAGTCTCCGTCGTCCAGCTAGACCAGAGCCCGGCGGAGGAGCGGCCTCTCCCGCAGCGTGTGCGCAGCATCGGCGTCCCCACGGTGCAGGCTCCGTACCGGCCTCCGGTCGTCGACGCCATCGACCCGGTCAGCGGGCCGGCCGGCACGACCGTCACCTTCTCGGGATCGTACCTCGACGGGTGGTCGGCCTACGTCACGCTGCTGCGGCAGCGTCTCGTCAACGGCGCAGCCATCGCGGGGGATGACTTTCAGGTCGCGCTCCCCGGCGACCTCGACCCCGGTTTTTACGAGCTGCGCGTGGACGTGTCGCACCTCTTCCGGCGGGCGTTCTTCTTCGAGGTGACGGCATGAGGATACCGGCCGACACAGCCCACGAGACGGCCAAGCCTCTCGAAGCGAGCGCGGGGTACGCAGATAACTACGCGTACCTGGCCGACGAGCTGCGGAAGCTCGATGCCCTGCTGCGCCTGCGCGTGGCCGCGGTCCGTCGGGAGGCGGAAGCAGGAGCGGATGGGTTGCAGCACGGCCTCTACATCACGCACGCGGAGATCGGAGCCCTGCTCGACGAGACGGTCGAGAACGCTCCCATCGGCGATGGCACGGCGCGTCTGCACCTCGCCGCGCTCCAACGCGAGATCGACGTGAAGGTGAGCGAGAGCCTCCGTCACGGGGTGTTCCTCGGGCTGCCGAGGCTGGCGCAGCTCTTCGGCCTCTCGCCGTTCGAGACGCAGGCCGTGCTCATCTGCCTCGCGCCCGAGCTCCGCCGGAGCTACGATCGCGTCTACGCCTACCTCCAGGACGATGTCACGCGCAAGCGTCCCAGCGTCGATCTCGTCCTCGACCTGCTGGGCCGGAGCGAGGCGGAGCGGTGGAGCGCTCGCGCCCTCTTCAGCACCCAGGCACCTCTGATGCGCATGGGCCTTCTCCAGCCCGTAGACGATCCACACAGCCCATCCGGCTCCAGCGGGCTGGCGCAGTTCCTCCGGCTCGATCCCCGCGTCCTCCACTTCGTCCTCGGACACAGCACGCTCGACGCACGGCTGGAGGGGCTGGTGGAGGTGGAGCCTGCGCCCACCGGCGCGGCCGAGTCTGCGGAAGGCGGCTCCCCGGACGTTCCGGCAGCCGGGAAACCGCTGCTGGCATTTGTCCGCCGCCACGCTCGGGGCGAAGCGTTCTCGCAGGGGCGGCTGGTCATCTCCCTGCACGGGCCGGTCGGTGTGGGCAAGCTGGCTCTGGCGCAGGCCGTGGCCGGAGCACTGGAACGCCCCCTTCTCCGGCTAGACGCCAGGAGGCTGAGCGCGCAGGAGAACGAAGCGCGGCTGCTCCTGCGGCTGGCGTTCCGAGAGAGCCTGCTGTGGCAGGCGCCACTCTACATCGCTCCCTCCGACGTTTTTCTCGGAGACGCCGACGCTGCGAAGGCGTTGCGCACGGCGCTGGCCCACGAAGCCGAGGCCTACGGCTGGTGCACCCTCCTCGGGGGCGAGCAGCCGTGGCCGTTCCCGGCTCTGTCCGAGCACGCGCTCTACTACGCCGTCGAACTCCCGATGCCTGAAGCTCCAGAGCGGGAGGCCACCTGGATCGGGGCGCTGGAGGTAGGCCTGCCAGAGGCGCTGAACGGTGCACCCTCCGACCTCGCCTCGCGCCTCGCCGAGCGGTTCCGCATGACGCCGGGGCAGATCCGGGAGGCCACCGCCACATTCGCTCACCAGCGTGCCGTTCACGGCGAGACCGGTCCGGTCCGGTTCGAAGCCCTCGCCGCCGCTTGCCGCGAGAGCGCCCGCCACCGCCTCGGGTCGCTCGCCGCGAAGATCACTCCGCGCTACGACTGGGCCGACCTCGTCCTGCCCGATGACCAGCGGGAGCAGCTCCGCGAACTGTGTGACCAGGCTCAGCACCAGGGCCGGGTCTTCCGGCAATGGGGGTTCGGAGAGCGGATCGCGTACGGGAAAGGGTTGAGCGTGCTCTTCTCCGGCCCCCCCGGCACCGGCAAAACCATGGCGGCCGAGGTCATCGCCCGCGACCTCCACCTCGACCTCTTCAGGATCGACCTCGCCCGTGTCGTCAGCAAGTACATCGGCGAGACCGAGAAGAACCTCGAACGGATCTTCGCCGAGGCCGAGCGCAGCAACGCCATCCTCTTCTTCGACGAGGCCGACGCCCTCTTCGGCAAGCGCACCGAGGTCTCCGACGCCCACGACCGCTACGCGAACATCGAGACGAGCTACCTCCTCCAGCGGATGGAGGCCTACGACGGCGTGGTGATCCTCGCGAGCAACCTCCGCGAGAACATGGACGACGCCTTCCTCCGTCGCATCCGCTTCCTCATCGAGTTCCCCTTCCCGGACACCCAGGGTCGGCAAGAGATCTGGCGGACTCACCTCCCCGAGGCCGCCCCCGTGAGCGAGACCGTCGATGTCGGCCTGCTCGCCGAGCGGCTCTCCGTCGCTGGCGGCACCATCAAAAACATCGTCCTCAACGCTGCCTTCTTCGCCGCGGCCAACGGGGGCGTCATCGGGATGGAGCACCTCCGGCAGGGCTCCCGCCGCGAGTTCGAGAAGATCGGCAAGCTGTGGGACGAGAAAATCCTCACCCCAAGGGAACGATAGAGACTCATGTTAGCTACCCGAGAACATGCCGTACAGCAGGCCGTGCGGAGGCCGGCAAACGGGCACCGCAGCACGAGGCCATCTGTGTCCCGGAGCGATTCGATGACGTTCCTGCAACGGCACCTCGGCAACCGACGCCTTCAGGAGATGGCACCAACGGATGGCCCCGTCGTCCAGCGCGCGTGCGCCTGCGGCGGCACCTGTGCCCACTGCGCCGACCACGACGAGGAGCCGCGCCTCCAGCCCAAGCTGCGC
>JBBSMX010000160.1:0-9078 GCA_038232935.1 Rhodothermales bacterium
ACGAGCGCAGCGTGGTCCTCGGCCGAGAGCTTGGGGGATGCTCCGCCACGGTGGCCGACGGGCTCGGCGGTGCCGTCGCGTCGCCATCGTCGTTTGAGCTTCTGCACGAAGGAGCGGCTGACTCGGAAGCGGTCGGCGACCGCCGGCTCGGTGGCGTCGTCTCGTAAGGCGGCATCGAGGATGCGTTGTCGGAAGTCGAGGGAGAAGGCGGCCATAGCGAGTAGAGGAAGGAGTCGCCCCAAGATTACAACCAATCGTCTCTCACACTAGTGGACAAAGACAGCCGGGACACACGATTCACACAGGGTAGAGGGAACACGCGTGGGCACCGTGCCGATAGAGACTTCTCACTTCCTCGCTCACGACTGCTGTCCCCCCGCTCCATGCGAGCCTCCCGTCTCCTCCTCGCCGCCAGTTTCGCCGCTGTCCTGCTGGCCCTCGCGCTCATCGCTGTGCCGGGCCGCCCGCTCGAAGCGTCGTCGGCGGCGACCGACGCTGCCATCCGCAACGCGATCGACGCCATCGTGACGGACGAGAAGCTGCCCGATGCGTTCTGGGGGATCTACATCCAGAACCTCAAAACGGGCGAGGTGGTCTACAGCCAGAACGCCGACAAGAACCTGATGCCGGCGTCGAACCTCAAGCTCGTCACCACGGCGACCGCGCTCGACGCGCTCGGGCCGGACTACCGCTACGTCACCGGCCTCTACTTCGACGGCACCGCGGGGGACTCCACGCTCCGCGGCGACCTCATCCTCCGCGGCTCCGGCGACCCTACCTTTGGCAGCCTCCTCTTCGAGCGAGACCCGCTCCGCGAGTGGGCACGCCAGCTCCGCGCGATGGGCGTCGCCCACGTCGAAGGCCGTATCATCGGCGACGACAACGTGATGGACGACCTCCCGTACGCTGACGGGTGGGACATCAACTACATCGCCACCGAGGACTGGGCGCAGAGCGTCGGCGGGCTCTCGTATGCCGACAACCTCGTCACGCTCAACGTCGCGGGAACGCGGGCGGGCGAGCCGGCCGAGATCACGGCGGACCCGGCCGGGTACGTGGACGTCCGCAACGCCCTTACGACGAGCGGTCGGCGCGGCTACAACCCCATCCGTATCCGTCGCACCGTCGGGACGAACCAGATCCAGGTCGAGGGCGCAGTGTCGGCGGGGTACCGGGGTGCGGCTCGCGTCCCGATTCAGGACCCGACCGGTTTCACCCTGAACGCCTTCGCCGACCGGCTCCACGAGGCCGGGATCACCGTCACCGCCGAGATCCGCGATGCCGACGACCTGGAGGAGCGGCCGAGCTACGACGACGCTCCGATCCTCGTTCACCTCTCCCCGCCGCTCCTCGACATCCTGACGGCGATCAACTTTAAGAGCAACAACTTCTTCGCAGAGCAGGTCTTCCGCACGTTCTCGGGGAACGGGCTGGCGAACGGCGGCGAGCAGCGCGTCCTCTCGTTCCTCGAAAAGGCCGGCGTCGAGACGGCCGGGGTCGCCATCCGCGACGGCTCCGGGCTCTCGCGGAAGACGCTCATCGCTCCGAAGACGCTCGGCGAGATGCTGGCGTACCTCTACCGCAGCCCGCAGCGCGACGCCTTCGTCGGCACGCTCGCACGCGGGGGGCAGGAGGAGACGACGCTGCGCTACCGGCTGCCCGGCCTGCCCGTCCGCGCCAAGACCGGCGCCATCGAGCACGTCCGCTCGCTCTCCGGCTACGTCGCCGGGCCCGACGACACGCCGTACGTGTTCGTCGCCCTCGCCAACAATTTCACGAGCCGGTCGAGCCTCGTCTCGCTCGCGGAGAACGAGATCGTGATGGCGATCGCTTCCGGCGGCCGGTGAGCTCGGTGGACGGTAGCCAGTGGACGGTTTACGGTGGACGTTCTACTATTCACGATCCACCATCTACGGTCCACCGTCTACTGTTCACAATCCTCCGCCGTCCGTAAATTGGGTGGCGCGCCCCTCTCTCACCCGCTCCCCTCTCCATGCCCGTCGTTCTCCGCCAGGTACTCGTATGCCTCGGCGTTGTCGCTCTCCAGTGGCTCGTGTTCGGCCGGCTCAAGCTCTGGGGCGCGTATCCCGACGTGGCCCTGTTGTATGTGGCGTACGTCGGGCTCCGTTTCGGGCGAGCGAGCGGCACCGTCGCAGGCTTCGCCACCGGCTTCCTGATGGATGTGATCTACGGGACGTGGGGCATCCAGATGCTCATCAAGACCGTCCTCGGCTTCGTGGTCGGGCTATTCGCCTCCGAGAGCTCGGAGGGTCCGAGGCTGGGGCCGCTGCAGACGGGGATCGGGTCGCTCGGCCTCGCGCTCGTCCACAACGGCTTGTTTGTCGTCGTCCTCGCCCTCGCCAACAGCACGCGCTCCCCGACGCTCATCACGTCGCTGTGGCTCGGCTCGGCGGTCTACACCGCCGTCGTCGCCGTCGTGTGGAGCCTCGTCCGGTCCCGCTGACGCAGGCGTTCGGGGTTATGGGTTGTTATGGGTGGGGAGTGAAAAACCCCGAACCCCAAACTCCCTACCGCAGTGCGTCTTCGAGCGTCGTCGCCGCGTCCGTCGAAGCATCGCGGTACTTGACGATGGCGGGGGCGCTGAGGCTGAGGCCGTGCTCGCGGCCAAAATCGGAATCCACCGCCCGCGTGCCTGGGACGACGACAGCCCCCTCGGGAATCTCCAAGGGCCCGCCCGCGCTCCGCAGCACGGTTTCATTCACGAGGTCGTAGACCCGCGTCGAGCCGGTGAGGATGACGCCGGCTGCGAGCACCGCCCCACGTCGCACCACGCAGCCCTCGTAGATCCCGCACCCGCCGCCGACGAACACGTCGTCCTCGATCACGACGGGCACTGCGCCGATGGGCTCTAGCACGCCGCCCACCTGCGCTGCCGCCGAGAGGTGGACGCGCCGGCCGATCTGCGCGCAGCTCCCGACGAGCGCGTGCGAGTCCACCATTGTCCCCACGTCCACGTACGCCCCGACGTTGACGTACATCGGCGGCATGCACACCACGCCGGGCGCGACGTACGAGCCGCGCCGGATCGTCGAGCCGCCGGGAACGATGCGAACGCCGTCGTCTTTGCTGAACTGCTGCGCCGGGAACGTCCCCTTGTCGAAGAATGAGAACGGCTCCGCTGAGAAATCCACTACCTCGCCGAGCCGGAAGCCGAGGAGGATGCCCTGCTTCACCCAGCCGTTCGCGCGCCACGTCCCATCGCCGTCCCGCTCCGCCGAGCGGATCGCACCGCGTTCGAGGGCTCCGAGGAAAGTCTCGAAGTCGGCGAGGGCCGCCTCGCGATCGAGAGCGGCGGCGGATTGGGCGGCGTGGTGCTCGATGGTCGCGCGGAGGTCAGACATGAGGTCAGACATGAAGCGGAGAACGAGGTGAAAGGATCTGTGAATTGGACCGTTGTCATTGCGAGGAGCCCGAAGGGCGACGTGGCAATCTCCCTGGATACGCAGAAGGTCAGGACACGAGCCGCGCCAGCGAACGGAAGGAGATGGGCTGCGCCGAGCCCTGCGGGGTTGCCGCGTCGGCGCGGCGCACCTCCTCGCAATGACAGGGTTACGAGGCCGCAGCTACTCTTCGAACGTCGGCATTTTGATGAACGGCTTGTAGGCCTGCATCACGCGGGCCTTCGTCTCCGGCGTGACGGACGCGAGCGGCGGGCGGACGGACTCGTCCATCATCCCCATCTCGGCGAGGACGGCCTTGACCGGGCCGGGGTTCGACTCGTAGAACGAGGCACGCATCGCCGTGAGCAGGCGGAAGTGCTTCGCGCGCGCCGCCTCAAAATCGCCCGCGAGGCCGAGCCGGACCATCTCCGAGACCTCGTCCGGCACCGCGTTCGCGATCACAGAGACGAGCCCGTCCGCGCCGAGCGCAAGCATCGCGAGGGTGAGGTCGTCGTCGCCGGAGTAGACGCCGAAGCCGTCGGGACGGGCGGCGAGGATGTCCATGATCTGTCCCAAATTCCCGCTCGCCTCCTTCACGCCGAACACGTGCGGGACGTCGGCGGCGATCTTCAGCGTCGTCTCGGCGGAGATGTTGGAGCCGGTGCGGCCGGGGACGTTGTAGAGCAGGATCGGCGTGTCGGCGGCGTCGGCGATCATCGCGACGTGGCGGAGCAGGCCGGCCGGCGTCGGCTTGTTGTAGTACGGCCCGACGACGAGGAGCGCGTCGGCCCCAGCGGCGGCGGCCTCGTTCGAAAACTCGACGCTCTGCGCCGTGTTGTTCGTCCCCGTCCCGACGATCACGGGCACGCGCCCGGCCGTGTGCGCGATGGACACCTCGACGATCCGGCGGCGCTCGTCGTGCGTGACCGTCGGGTTCTCCCCCGTCGTGCCGAGGACGACGAGGGCTTCGACGCCGCCCTCGATCTGAAAGTCGATGAGCCGGCGGAGCGCGTCTTCGTCGATCCGGTCGTCGGCGGTGAAGGGGGTGACGAGGGCGGGCGCGGTCCCGCGGAAGAGGAGGTCAGCCATCGGAGGAGCAAGAGGGTTGAAGAAGATGAGTGGCAGAGGTCGCCGCGTGGTCTGCTACGAGCACCCGTAGGGGCAGATCCCCGGGTCTGCCCTCGGCGGGGTCAGCACCCCGACGTCGAACGGCAGTCAGGGCGTCCAATCGGCGAGCATGTCGTCGAGGGTGAAGAGGCCGGTGCGGCCCTGGACCCACTCGGCGGCGCGGACGGCCCCGGCGGCGAACGCCTCGCGACCCTTCGCGACGTGCCGGAACGTGAGGCTGTCCACGGCACTGTCGAAGCCGACGGTGTGCTCGCCGAAAACGGCCCCGGCCCGCGTCGAGGTGACATGGAGCGCATCGGCATCGATCCGGCCGTGCTGCGTCTCGGGCTCGATCCGGGTCTTACGGCTCAGCCCGTCGAGCAGTTCGTTCGCCAGCAGCAGCGCCGTCCCGCTCGGGCTGTCGAGCTTGCCGGTGTGGTGGACCTCGTGGACGAACGGGTCGTAGTCGGCCAACTGTTCGAGGAGCGGCAGCGCCCCCCGGAGCGCGCGGACGAGCATGGCCACGCCGAGCGAGAAGTTCGGCGCCCAGAGCAGCCCGTTCTGCCCCTCCTCCACCCAGCCCCGCACCTTGTCCATCTCGTCGTACCACCCCGTCGTACCGACGACGGCGTCGAGCCCCCAGAAGCAGTATTGGTGGAGGTGGTCGAGGGCGACTTCGGGCGTCGAGAAATCGATGGCGAGGTTGGCCCCGCCCAGGTCAGCGTCGGGGTCGCGTACATCGGCGAGCGGGTGCGCCCCGTCGAAGCGGGCGACGATCTCGTGGGGGCTGGACGCGACGACGGCTTCGACGGCGTGCCCCATCCGGCCGGTCCCGACGAGGGCGATTTTGAGCGGGTCAGACATCAGGCAGCGAGGGAGAAGAGGAAAGCGTCGAAGCGGTGGGGGTCGCGCAGCGGCGGCCCGTGGCCGAAGACGACGAGATTCGGAAAGAGACCGAGCAGCTTGCGTGCGGAGGCGCGGTTCTGCGCCGGGTCCGGTGTAAATATCTTCGGCGGCTCGCGCAGTCCGGGGAGCGTCGTCAGCAGGTTCATTCCGTTGAGCACGTCGCCGAGGATGAGCGTGCGGTCACGCTCGCGCCAGTAGACGACGTGCCCCGGCGAGTGCCCCGGCGTCTCGATAACGGTGAATCCGCCAACCTCGTCGCCCTCGCGCAGCCGCCGGGCCACGGGGTGCGCTGGGCCGCTGCGCTTCGCCATAAACCGGGCGATCCCGTTGTCGGGCGAGAGACGGCCGATGTCGCCGGAGGCCACGGCGTCGGCATCGCCCGCGCCGCACCACAGCGGGACGCCGAGCGCTTCGCAGACGGCGTGGCTCGCGCCCTGATGGTCGGGGTGGCCGTGCGTGAGCGCGTGCGCCGCCACATCGTGGCCGTGCAGTGCCTTCAGGATCTTCTTCTCGTCGCTGGGGAGACCGGCGTCGAAGAGGACGCCGCCCGCGAAGTAAGCATTGATCCCGCTCCGGGGCATGAGCGGGAGGTGGTAGAAGTCGTCGGCGAGTTTGCGCATGGCGGTTACCGCATGGCCTCGGCCGCACGGACGATATCGGCGAGGAGGACGGAGGTGGTGATCTCGGCGCTGGCGCCCGGCCCCTGCACGATGAGCGGCTCGGGCTCGTACCGGTCGGTGTAAAAAGCCACTACGTTTGCGGCCCCCCGGAGGTCCGCGAGGGGCGAGCCCGGCGGGAGCGCCCGTACGTCCGCGAGGATCCCTTCTGGGGTGAGGAGCGATACGTACTGGAGTTGCTCGCCGCGATCGGCGTGCTCGGCCAGCCGGCGGGTCCACGCGGCGTCGGCTTCCGGGAGTTGGTCCCAAAACGTAGCGAGCGGCATGTCGCGCAGCGTCGGGGGCACGAGCGACTCGACGCGGACGGCGTCGGGCTCCGGGCGCAGGCCCATCTCGCGCGCCAGCGTCAGCAGCTTGCGGCCGACGTCCTCGCCGGAAAGGTCGGCGCGGGGGTCGGGCTCGGTATAGCCGCGCTCGGCCGCCTGCCGGACGGCGGCGGAGAACGGCGTCCCGTCGCGGAGCGCGTTGAAGAGGAAGGCGAGTGTGCCCGAGAGCACACCCTCGATCCGCCGCACGCGGTCGCCGGTGCGGAGCAGGTCGCGGAGCGTCGAGACGACGGCGAGGCCGGCACCGACCGTGGTCTCGTAGAGGAACGGCGCTTCGCCATCGCGGGCGGCCTCGCGCACGGCGTCGTAGAAGTCGAGCCCGAGCGTGTTTGCCTGCTTGTTCGGCGTCACCACGGCCGCCCCGGCGCGGAGCCAGGCGGGATAGCGCCGCGCCACGGCTTCCGAGGCCGTCGCGTCCACGACGACGAGGCGCTCCAGCCGTGCCGCTGCGACGCGCTCTGTCACCGCATCGAGCCCGCCCGCCTCCGCTCCGTCAAGCCGGTCGAGCGCGGTGTCAAACGGGATCCCCTGCTCGTCCCATGTCAGCCGCCGCGAGTCGGCGAGGCCGACGAGGCGGAGGTTCAGCCGCTGCCGGGTCAGCAGGTCCGGCGCCTGCCGTTCGAGGAGGGCGAGCAGCTTCCGCCCGATGGCCCCAACCCCGACAACGACGACGTGGGCGCGCGTGCGGCGGAGGGGGAACGCCTCGTGGAGCGCGTCCACGGCGCGCGGCGCGTCGTCGTCCCGCACGACGGCCGAGAGGTTGTGATCCGAGGCGCCCTCGGCGATGGCGAGCACGTTCACGCGGGCGCGGGCGAGCGTCGCGAACATCCGCCCGGCCAGCCCCGGCACCTCGCGCATCCCCTCGCCGACGCCCGCCAGCACAGCCACGTCGGCGAGTGCCCGGATCCCGTGGAGGTCGCCGCGCTCGCACTCGCGCTCAAACTCCTTTTCGAGCACGCGGACGGCGTGCTCGAGGTCGTGGTTGCGGACGACGAAGCACAGGCTCCCCTCGCTCGACGCCTGCGCGATGAGGAGGACGGGCAGGGCGGCGTCGGCGAGGGTTTCGAACACGCGCGCCGTGAGGTCGGGCACGCCGATGATCCCCGCCCCTTCGAGCGTGACGAGGGCCGTGCTACGGACGGCGGTGATCGCCTTGATGGTGGCGGGGCGCGGCGGCGGCTCCGCCACGATGAGCGTGCCCGGCGCGTCCGGATTCATCGTGTTCTTGATGCGAAGCGGAATGCCCTTCGCTTCGAGCGGGCGCATCGTGCGCGGGTGCAGCACCTTCGCCCCGAAGTGCGCGAGCTCGGCGGCCTCGCGGTACGAGAGGTGATCGAGGGTGAATGCCTCCGGCGCGATGCGCGGATCGGCCGAGAGCACGCCGTCCACGTCGGTCCAGATCACCACCTCGTCGGCACCGAGCGCGCCGCCGAGGATCGTCGCCGTGTAGTCGCTGCCGCTGCGGCCGAGCGTCGTCGTGACGCCCTCCTCCGTGGAAGCGACGAAGCCGGTGACGACGGGGATCGTCCCGGCGTCGATCTCGGCGAAGCGCACCCTCGTGAGCCGCGCGGTCTCGGCGAAGTCCACGGCGGCCTCGCCGAACGCATCGTCGGTGCGTACAAACGCCGTGGCGTCGAGCGCGATGGCGGCGTGCCCGGCCGCGCGGAACGCCGCGGCGACGATTGGCACCGACAGCCTCTCGCCGGCCGAGATGATCGCATCCTGAAAGCGCGGCGTGCATTCGCGCAGGAGGTACACCCCGTACAGCAGTTCGGCGACACCGTCGAAGGTCGTCGTCAGCGCCGCACCGACCGTGTCCCGCTCGGCGTCGAGGGCAAGCGCGTTGAGCGCATCGGCGTGGCGCGTGCGGAGGGCACCGAGGATCGCACGGTGCTCGCCCGTCCGCCCTTTCGCCGCCGCGATGGCCGCCAGCAGCCCGTCCGTCACCCCGCCGAGCGCCGAGCTCACGACGACGGGCCGCACCGTTTCCGGCATCGCGGCCACGAGGCGGACGACCTCGCGAATCCGCTCCGGCGTCCCCACCGAACTGCCGCCAAACTTGGCGACGCGGATCGGCTTATCAGGGACGGGTGCGGCGGGCATCGAGCGGCAGCAGAGGCGAGCGGGGAGGGGAAACGGAAGATACCTCGTCCCACTGAATCGTCCGGCAGAAGCCTCGCCGATCTTCGTTTCGTCTCCATTGACACCCCCGGCGGCGCTTTGTAGATTGGGTGTTCTGCCGGAAACGGCAGCCCTCGGGGCATTAGCTCAGCTGGTAGAGCGCTTGCATGGCATGCAAGAGGTCGGCGGTTCGAACCCGCCATGCTCCACATCGCTTCATAGCGAACGGATACGTAGATGACGACGGATGCGAAGGGCGCCCTCGCTTGCTTGGCCTTCGACCGTCGTGCCGTGGAAAAGGGAGGCGTCGCGAGCGTCCCGGTCATCGATGTCCGCTACGATCGCATCCTCGATTGGGAAGGCCGGCTCTACCGGGTACAGGTAAAATACTCCGACCGTAGTTCCTGGTAGTCTCCCAGTTGTGTGTTGACGGGCTATGACGTACTCTTCGACTCCCTCTTCCGAGGTCTCCCATGTCCGAGTTCGCTCGTGCCGGCGAGGTCTGCCCCGCCCCCCACTGCACGGCCGCGCCCGCCATCG
>JBBSMX010000161.1:0-8932 GCA_038232935.1 Rhodothermales bacterium
AGGAGGGCGGCGGGGGCTGATCTCTTAACCGGGCTCCGGCTCGCGCGGTGCGCGGGCGTGGCCGTTGCTGTTTATCAGGTGGCCCCGCCGCCCGACTCCGAGGGTCCTCGGAGAATCGGGTACATACTAGACTGTTTGGTAGCATCCGAAACGTTGTCCCCGCCCCCCATCGGGGGGCTGTCGCGCAGCGGCTGGGGGGGTAGCAAGCCTGAGGACCCCCTCCGACCGCTTCGCGGCCACCTCCCCAAGGGGAGGAGTTTCCTTACCAAACAGCTTCTAAACCCGCCACGAGCGCGTCCTCAGTCTGCGTCAGCTTCCGTGCGGCGTTGGCCTTCCGGGCAGAGGTCGAGGACCGGGCAGCGCGGGCACGCCGGGGCTTTCCAGAAGCAGCACTTCTGCCCGTGCAGCATGAACACCTCGTGGTGGTCGTAGACCTGCTGCGCGGTCCAGCCTTCCGGCATGAGCGCCGCGAGCGCGTCGTGTGCCGGGCCGACGGCCATCGTCGCGGGGATCAGCCCGAGCCGCTGCGCGACGCGGTGGTGGTGGCTGTCGACGGGGAGCGCCGGGCGGCGGAGTTCGCTGAACAGCAGCGTCGCCGCGCTCGTCTTCGGGCCGACACCGCTCAGCCGTTCGAGCCACGCTCGGGCTTCGGCTACGGGAAGGTGGGCGAGGAAATCAAGCGAGAGCGCCCCACGCTCTTCCGTGATGGCGCAGAGCACGGCCTGAATGCGCGGGGCCTTCTGCTCGGGCCACGTACATGGCGCGATCGCCGCCTCGACCTCGGCGGTCGGCGCGTTGCGGACGGCCGCCCACGTCGGAAAGCGCTCGCGGAGTTGGGCGTAGGCCCGGCCGGAGTCGCGGTTCTTCGTGCGGTGCGAGAGGAGCGCGGAGACGAGTTCGCTGAGCGGGTCTTTGTCCGAGAAGAACGGGACCGGGCAGTCATAGGCTGCGCACAACCGCTCGTGCACGTCGAGGGCCTTCGCTTGCAGCGCCGAGTCGGCAGGGGGATAGCCGTTGGGAGAGGCGTTCATAACGGCTCACACGCACGCGCCGCGCCGGGGTTGCCGCGTGCAGCCGACCGAAGACCGCCGGATGTCGCACCGCGTAGCAGTATGCCGTCCACTGTCTGCGGCCAACCTGCTCGTCGGTGCACGGAGCGCGACTCGGGTCGTTAATTTCACGCTTCACATCCTCCCGTCCTCACGCTCCCGACCATGACCGTCCGCGCCCTCTCCGCCGCCGAAACCCGGCCGCTGCGCAGCGAAGTGCTCCGCCCCGGCACGCCACCTGACGCCCTCGTCTATCCCGGCGACGACGTGCCCGGCAGCTTCCACGCCGGGGCGCTCGTGGACGGCGAAGTCGTCGGCATCGCGACCGTATATCCGGAGCCGGTACCCGACGAATACGCAGCCGACCTTCGGGCGGGAGGACGGGACCCGAGCAACGCCTTCCGGCTGCGCGGCATGGCGACGCGGGCGCATCTCCAGGGCAGCGGGCTCGGTCGCGCCGTATTGGAGCGCTGCCTCGAGCACGTCCGCGAGGCCGGGGCCGAGGTGCTGTGGTGCAACGCGCGCGTCGGGGCACTCGGCTTTTACCAGCGGCTCGGGTTTGAGACCGTAGGCAACGAGTTCGACATCGCGGGCATCGGACCGCACTACGTGATGTGGAAGGACATGAGGCGTGAAGCGTAAGGGCGCGCTGCTTCGACGTTTCGCTCCCGGCCCGTCCTACGTTTTACGGTCGCGCAGCAGACCGCGTCCCTTCGCCCCTGCCCGAACGGCGTGCCCGTTCTGCCTCGCATTAGAGCGCACCGTCGGCAGGTCGAAAATGAACGTCGAGCCCTCCCCCTCCTCGCTCTCGACGGAGATCGTGCAGCCGTGGAGGTCGAGGATCTTTTTGGTGATGGCGAGGCCGAGCCCGGCCCCGCTCGCCGCCGTGGATGTGCGCGCCTCGTCGTTGCGGTAGAACCGCTCGAAGATGCGCGGCAGGTCGGCCTCGGCGATCCCGCAGCCGGTGTCCGAGACGCGGACGACGACGCGGTCTCCCTCCAGCGAGGGTGCGACCGCTACCCGCCCCCCGGCCGGCGTGTGCCGGAGCGCGTTGTCGGTGATGTTCGTGATGACGCGCTCGATCAGGCCGATGTCGGCGTACACCATCGGGAGATCGGAGGGGAACGTCGCGGTGAGGCGGATGTCGCTGGCCTCGGCGTGCGGCTGGAGCTGTGCGACCACGTCTTGCACGAGCTCGGCCGCAGAGAACGGCTCCATCACCGGCTCGACCTGCTGGGCGTCGAATTTGGAGAGGTCGAACAGCTCGGCGACGAGCGAGGAGAGGCGGTTCGCATTGCGGAGAGCGATGTCGAGAAAGCGCACCTGCTGCTCGGGACTGAGTTCGTCTCTCTTCATCAGCACGGTTTCGAGGTACCCCTGGATCGAGGCGAGCGGGCTCCGGAGGTCGTGCGAGACGTTGGCGACGAGCTCGCGGCGGAGTCGGTCGTTCCGCTTCAACTCCTCCAGGTTCGCGACGATCGTGTCCGCCATCCCGTTGAACGACGCGGCGAGCTGCCCCACCTCGTCGTCCGAGGTTTCGGCGACGCGCTGGTCGTAGTCGCCGCGCTCGAACTGGCGTACGACGGCCGTGACCCGGCGCAGCCGCTGCGTGACGAGCCCGAACAGGATGAGCCCGCCGAGGGCCGTCAGCAGGAGGGCGAGCGGGAGCGCCTGGAGCGTGCCGCGCGCGATGAACGACTCCCGCATCATCGCCAGGGCGGTGTCGTAGGCGTCGGTTCCGAGCGTGATGTAGAGGTAGCAGCCCGCCATCCCCATGATCGAGATGGGCGCGACGGAGAACGTGCGCTGACGGCCCGGGTGCAGCGGGTCGTCCCCGAGGATCGGGAAGTCACTAGCCCCGGCCATCATCCGGTCGAGCGGACGGACGTCCACGTCGGGTAGCTCGACGGCCCCGCCGGGCTCGACGAACGCGCCCTTGATCATCCCATCCGGCTCGAGGAGGTACACGTTGACGCGGCGGTTGGCCGCCGTGATCTCCTCGATGATGCGGACGATGGCCTCCTGGTCGATCTCCGTGCGGAGGTGGGGCTCGAACTGCGGCGCGAGGTCGCGCGCGAGGTCGCGGTTGAGGCTCTGGTCCGCCGCCTCCGTCAGCCGGATGGCCGACTTCGCCGTCCACGTCGCGAGCGCCACGCCGAGCACGAGCAGCAGGACCAGGAAGATGGCCGAGATGCGGGCGTAGAACGTGTGGAAGAAACGCTTCATGTCGGGATGGCGGCGGCCGGCGAGGCTTGTGTGAGACGGGTGCTCGTGGGCTCCCCTCACCCTGACCTTCTCCCCGGAGGGGCGAGGGGACGTGATCTGCCATGCCACGCTATTCGACGGGCGGAGTCGGTTCCTTATACGTTCTCGCCCCCTGTGGGGGAGAGATGCCCGGCAGGGCAGAGAGGGGGCAGTGTACGCACCATCGACCCCAACACTAGACGTCGAGCTCCCCGGCCTCGGCGAAGCGGTAGCCGACGCCCCACACCGTCTGTACGTACTGTGGGCTCGCCGGGTCCGGCTCGATCTTGCTGCGGAGCCGGTTGATGTGCGAGTTGACGGTGTGGCTGTAGCCGGCGTACTGGTAGCCCCAGACCTTATCCAGCAGCTCCTGCCGGCTGAACGCGCGGCCGGGGTGCAGCGCGAAGAGCGTGAGCAGGTCGAACTCCTTCGCCGTCAGCTCCACGGGCTCGCCCGCCACCCGCACCTTCCGCTTCGACGGCTCGATGAGCAGATCGCCGAAGACGACTTCGCCGGCTTCCACTTCGGGCTGGTCGAGCTCGACGCGCCGGAGGAGCGCGCGGATGCGGGCGATCAGCTCGCGGATCGAGAACGGCTTCGTCACGTAGTCGTCCGCGCCGAGTTCGAGGCCGAGCACCTTGTCCACCTCCTCCGACTTCGCGGTGAGCATGAGGATGGGCGTCGTGCGCTGGCTGGCGCGGAGCTGCTTGCAGACCTCGAGCCCGTTCATCCCCGGCAGCATCAGGTCGAGGATGATGAGGGCGTAGGCCTCGGCGTACGCCTTTTGCAGCGCGAGCGCCCCGTCGGCGACGGCATCGATGCGGTAGCCGAGGTCGCCGAGGTGGAGGCTCAGCAGGTCGGCGATGTCAGGCTCGTCCTCAACGAGGAGGATGGCGGGCTCGCGGTTCATGGTCGGAATCGGTCTGGTCTGTCGGGTCGTACCAAGCTAGGGCTCGCCGTGGTCCGTGCGCATCACAGAAGGGTAAGATGGGACGGCGTTCGGTGGGCTCGCCCCCTACATGCGACGGGCGGAACGAGCCCATACTCGTTCCGCCCGCCGTACGTCGCAACCGGGTACCCACGGACCCGGCGGTGGCTCTCCTTACTGCGACGTGATCGTGACGCGGATGATGCTGGCATTCGGCGGGTAGGTAAAGCCGTCGTTCGTGCCGCCGTTTCCGATGGCGGTGTTGGAGCCTTCCCCGGCCGGGCCGGTGTTCGGCGCGGGCTGGCGGATCACTTGATTCGGCCCTACGCCCGGCTCCTCGTCACCCTCGGTACCCGCATCGTAGAGCGAGAGCTGGCCGGTCTGGTCCCCGCTGATGGGCGTGGTGCCGTTGAACAGGGCGAGGCCCTCCGGAGCGAACGCGTAGTAGAGGTCGTTGGACTGGACGTACATCGTGGCGAGGCTGAGGCGGTCGCCCGGCTCAGCGCTGACGGTGAAGGTATAGCGACCGCCGGGGCCGATGGGGCCGGCCGCGCTTTCGCCGTCGGGCGTGTCGAACGCGCCGGAGTCGCTCACGTCGCTGTCGGCGGCGAAGGCGGTCGCGGCCGGCATCGGGTTCCCATCCTCCGCGATCCGCTCGATCCCGACGGGGGCCGCGGCACCGTTCTGAAAGAGATCGAAGTCGTCGTTGTGCACGGCGTAGGCCCCGGGCGAGAGCGGGACCGTGACCCCGGTCATCGGGGCGAGTTCGTCGGCGAGGCCTTCCGGAATCGGGGTCGGCATGCCGCCGAGCATGGCGGCGGGGAAGCCGTCCTCCGCGATCCGCTCGATGCCGATGCTCGCGGGCTGCCCGACTTCGTACATCCGGTAGCTGCCCACGTGGGCGGCCCACGCGAAGGGCGAGAGCGGGACCGTGCCGTCGGCGCGGTCCGTCTCGATCGTGCCCGGCACCGAGACGTTCGTCACGCGCACGGTGAACGTCGTGCCCCCGTCGTGCTGGACGGTCACGCGGATCACGCTCGCTTTGTCGGGATAGCTGAAGCCCATCACGTCGGTGCCGCCGTCGGGGATGAGCATGACGACTCCGTTCTCGGCAGGGCCGACATTCGTCGCCATCGGGTCCTGGGCCGGCTTCTGGTTCGGTCCCTGGCCCGGCTCCTCGTTGATCTCGGTGCCGGCGTCGTAGAGGAAGATCTGGTCGGTCACGTCCTCGGGCCCGTTCGCGCCACGCGGCGTGCCGCCCGGGAAGAGGTCGAGCCCTTCGGGGCGGAAGGCGTAAAAGAGGTCGTTCGATTGAACGAACATGGTGGCGAGGTTGAGGCGCATCCCCGACATCGGGACGGTGTTCGCCGGGGCCGTGAAGCTGAACTCGGCGGTTTCGCCAGCGAAGATGGCCGGGCCTTCGTCGGGGCCGCCGGGCGAGGCGACCGCCCCGCTCTTGAGCACGGGATAGCCCGTTCCGACGTTTTCGACGGTGACGGTGAACGAGCGGGTATTGTCGATAGGATTGGGGTCGTCGCTATCGCAGCCGATCAGGCCGAGCGAGCCCACAGAGGCGACGAAGAAGAAGAGCAGACAACGGGACATGGGTTTTGTTTTCGAGTGGAGAGGGGAAGTTGCCCCGACGTGCGGGGCGGCAAGGAGAGCATATCTTACTCCGTTCGTCCGGGCGAGGGTGTCACGAAAAGATCAACCCTCGATAGAACGCCGATCCTGTGGCAGGCCCGAGCGCAGGCCCGATTGACAACGCGAAGGGACGCTCTTATCCTGCCGCGTGCCTGCTCCTCTTCTCCCTCTAGACGTCGCGCCGCCATGAAGATCCCGTCCCTCGTCCTCCGCCAGCTCTACACCTTCGGCAGCCTCACCCGCGAGAACGGCGGCGCGCGCTTCAGCCTGAAAAACCGCCTCTCCGACGTCACCCTCCTCCGGCTCAACGAGGTCAGCATCGACGGCGAGTCCGTCCCGATGGACCACCTCTCCGTCGAGCTCTCCGACGGCAGCACGAGGGCCGCCGCCGACCTCACGCCGGAGAACCCGGTCCCGCTCCCGCTCCGCGACGTCGTCCACCTCAAGGCGCAGGGCGTGACCCTCGGCGAGGGCGTGCACAAGCTGGAGATCGGCTTCGACACGGACAACTTCGGCAAGCTATCGTTCAAGGTGAAGGACTCCGTCACGGAGCGCGACGAGAACCGCGTCCGCGTCCCGCGCGACCCGGAGGACGACTACTCGGAGAAGGCCATCGCTGCGCGGCAGCGGTTCGTCGAGGAGTTCACGGGGATGGAGATGGAGCATGTCCCCCACTACTCGTTCGACCCGCACACGCTGCAGGGCAACGTCGAGAGCTTCATCGGCGTCGCGCAGATCCCGCTCGGCGTGGCGGGGCCGCTCACCGTCAACGGCGAGCACGCGCAGGGCGACTTCCTGATCCCGATGGCAACGACGGAGGGCACGCTCGTCGCGAGCTACAACCGGGGGATGAAGGTGCTCAACATGTCCGGCGGCGTGAAATGCACCGTCTCCGACGACTGCATGCAGCGTGCGCCGGTCTTCATCTTCGAGAGCGCCCGCGAAGCCCGCGACTTCAAGCAGTGGCTCGCCGACAACATCGACCCGATCCGCGAGGCGGCCGAGGGGACGACGAGCGTCGGCAAGCTGATCTTCATCGACACGTACCTCTCCAACAAGTTTGCCTTCTGCCGCTTCAACTTCACGACCGGCGACGCCGCCGGGCAGAACATGGTGGGCCGCGCCACCTTCGCCGCGTGCTCGTGGATCCTCGACACCAACGACACGATCCGCCGCTTCTTCCTCGAGAGCAACTTCGCCACGGACAAAAAAGCGAGCCAGGTCAACATCATGCGGACGCGCGGCAAGCGCGTCACGGCCGAGTGCACGGTCAAGGCCGAGGTGCTGCGCCAGCACATGCGCGTCGAGCCGAAGGGGCTCTACTACCACTGGGGCATCGCAGCCGGGATCGGCTCAATCCTCTCCGGGGCCAACAACAACGGGCTCCACTCGCCGAACGGAATCACGGCCATGTTCATCGCCACCGGGCAGGACGTAGCGAACGTGTCGGAGGGCTCGGCCGCCCTCCTCTACTGCGAACTAACACCGGACGAGGACCTCTACATGTCCATCACGATCCCGAGCCTGATCGTGGCGACGCACGGTGGCGGGACGGGCGGGGCGACGCAGCAGGAGTGCCTGAAGATGCTCGGCTGCGTGGGCAAAGGGAAGGTGAAAAAGCTGGCCGAGATCATCGCGGGCGTCGTGCTGGCGGGCGAGATCTCATTGGCCTCGGCGATCTCGTCGAACGACTGGGTCAGCAGCCACGAGCAGTACGGCCGGAACCGATGAGATAAGGCTACGGGTCGCCCACGGCGAGCCCGCCGAGCGGGCTGACGACGCCGAGCCCACCCCGGTTCAGCACGTGGGTATAGACCATCGTCGTGTTCACACTCCGGTGCCCGAGGAGCTCTTGCACGGTCCGGATGTCCGAGCCCCGTTCCAGCAGGTGCGTCGCGAACGAGTGCCGGAAGACGTGGGGCGTCACCGGCTTGGCGATCTCCGCTCGCTGCGCCGCCCGCTGTACGGCCTTTTGCACCGACGACTCCGAGAGGTGGTGCCGTCGCTCGACCCCGTCTCGCGGATCGAGGCTTCGACGGGCGGACGGGAACACGTATTGCCAACCCAGTTCACGCGGGGCGCTCGGGTACTTCCGCGCGAGAGCGTACGGGAGACTTACGGCGCCGAACCCGTCGCCGAGGTCCCGCCGGTGAAGCAGGCGGACACGCTCGACCTGCTCGCGGAGTGCATCCTCCACGGGGTCCGGCAGCATCGTCACCCGGTCCTTTCCCCCCTTCCCGTCGCGGACCACGATCTGGCGGAGGTCGAAGTCGAGGTCTTTTACCCGGAGGCGGAGCCCTTCGGTGAGGCGGAGGCCGGCACCGTAGAGGAGACTCGCGACGAGGCGGTGCCGCCCGTGCAGGTGGAAGAGCACGCGTTCCACTTCGTGCCGAGAGAGCACGACGGGGAGCTTCTTCCTGCGGCGCGCACGTGGGACGTCGCCAAAATCCCCCCGCTCTTCGCCCAGCACAGCTTTGTAGAGGAAGACGAGCGCGCAGAGCGCCTGGTTCTGCGTCGAGGCGGCCACGTCGCGCTCGGTGGCGAGGTGGCCGAGGAAGGCTGCGACGTGGCGCTCGCCGAGGTCACGGGGGTGGCGGGGCCGTCCCTGCTCGTCGCGGTGAAAGCGGCAGAACCGCTTGACCCATCCGCAGTAGGTCTGCTCGGTGCGGTAGCTGTAGTGGCGGAGGCGGCAGGCGAGGCGGACGAGGTCGAGCAGCTTCGGCTCTAACTTGGCGTCCGGTTGCGGGGCCGGCTCCGCGACGGCGGATAGGGCAGCGAAGGAAAGCGGATATGCGGACGCATTCGGCATAACAGGACGGGGCCCTAGCGGTACGGGAGGTGCTCCGGTAGTCGAAGCACGTTGAAAACGCCGTTTGCAGAAGCGAGCGGCCGATGTATCTTTAGACCCGGCGGTTACGCAGTCATAACTAGTGCAGCGTCACAGAGTGTATGTCGGGTAGAGGCGCTTCAACTTCACCCGCGCGTCAGCCGTCGTGAACTGCCAGTCGACGCCCTGCTGTGCTGCCGTCCGTTCTGACGACCACGCCGCGCTGATTCGTCGCAGTTC
>JBBSMX010000162.1:0-8826 GCA_038232935.1 Rhodothermales bacterium
TCACCTGCGGAAGTATAATGGGATCCCGAAGGTCCATTTCGAGCTGTTTCTGAAGGAATGCGAATGGCGCTTCAACTACGGAAGCCCTCGTGAACTGCTGAAAACACTTCGCCGCTGGACTCTTATCTAGGTCAGCCCCTTTCATTATCCCAGAGAATAGCGTTCTGCGCCTCGACCTCGCACATGAAACCGCTGCTCAGCCCTCCGACCTCGCCTTCCGCTTCGTCAGCGTTGACGTTCTGGACGACCGAACTGTTTACGAAGTCTACGGAGGCCACTTGACACCTCAGGACACCGTTAGCTGTGGTGTTTCCAACGAACTGCGTGTTAGTGAACCGCGCGAACGTTTGGACGCCTACATCAACGACCGGGCCCGTTGAGAGATTCCCCTCGAACCGGGTGTTCACTATATGGCTGCCACCGTCGGAGCAGAGAGCCGAAGCTCCCACTTCTGACCGATTGCGGACGAACTGGCTGTTGGTGGGACTGGGTTCGACGATTGTACCGTCGGCAGCCAAGCCGCCGCAGGTATGAGCTTCGTTTTCGGTAAGGACGACCTCGTCGAATTCCACGACGCCGTACTGGCCGTGGTATATGCCACCTCCTACGTCTGCTACATTCCTTCTGACTTCGAGGTTGCGATATCTCATCCGCGACGCGCTCACATACACCCCCCCGCCGTTCCTGTCTGCAGTGTTCTCTTCGAACGCGGTTCCTTCAATTTCTCCTTCGACACCCCCCTTGATGTAGGCACCGGCTCCGTCTCCGAGTATATCGGAATCCGGGAAGGGGCCTCCATCGGCCGTATTGCTCGCAAAGATGCTGCTGGTGATACTCAAGGTCCCTGAGAGCACCGCCAGACCTCCTCCGAACCCGGAGGCTGAGTTATTGACAAACTCGATGTGGCTTAAGACGAGCAGGGTGCCTTCGCTATACAGCCCGCCGCCGTAGCCTAGATAGACAGCGCTATTGAGCTCAAAGCGAACGGAGTCTAGGGCAAGCTCGGCGTCCTCCACGTAAAGTCCTCCGCCTCGGCCAAAGTATTCCCCGCCGTTGGAGTCTCCGAGCACCTTGTTATTACGGAACGTACAGCGGGAGACGAGGAGGGTGCCGCCGATGATCTGGAGTCCCCCTCCTCGTGCTTGATACTCAGGTTCGCTCCCGAAAGGGGAGCCACTGCCAAGCCCATCGGAAACCGTAAATCCATCGAGAATGGAGGCCTCGACATCGAGCGCCTTCACGACGCTGTAGCTGTTATCATCGATCTCTCCCGTCTCGCCGATGTCGCCGCTGAGCACCGTCTCGTTGTTCTCTACATCGCGCTGATCGAGCGCAGTCTCGGTGCCGTCGAAACCGCCGTAGAGGGGACGGCCGCTCTGAAGCTCGAAGCTCACCGTGCGGTCGTTGTCGTCGGTGGGAAAATAGGTGCCCTCGGCGACCCAAATCGCTAGCGAGTCCACGTCAATGATGGCGGCGAGGGCGAGGGCGTCCTGCAAATCCGTGAACGCATCGGTCCACGAGGAGCCGTCGTTCGCGCCGGTCGCGTCGGCATCCACGAAGAGCACGGAGGGGAATGCGACTTCGCCGGGGCCGCCGAGGACGAACACGTCGCTGCTGCCGGTGCTCGTGAGGTCGAAGTCGCCGAAGCTCGCGATGTCGCGGAAGGAGCCAGTGACGGCAAAGCGGTCGATGTTGACAGCGATACCGCCGCCAGAGTCCTGCCCGGTCCCGCCGAGGAGTTCGACGGTGACGAGGTCGCCCGCGCTGTCGAACACGGCGAAGTAGCCGTCGCGGCCCTGTGTGGTGATCGGCTCGTCGGCGAAGCTGCCGGTGCCTTCGGTGTAACCCGTGGTGAGCACATTGCCGTTCGCGTCCACGGCGAGGGCGGCGGAGAAGTTGGTGCCGTCGCCACCGCCGCGCCGTCCCCAGACTTCGTCGCCGTCGGCGCTGAGCTTGGCGACGAAGATGTCGGTGAAGCCCTGGCTCACGAGCACGTCGGTGCCGACGAGGATGGTGTTCGAGAACGAGCCCTGCACGTAGACGCTGCCGTCCGGGCCGACGCCGATCCCACCGCCGCGCGTGAACTCGGAGCCGTCCGCGCCGATGCCCTCGACCCACACCGCTTCACCGTCGGCGTCGTACTGCACGACGAATACGTCGGTCGAGCCCGCACTCTGAATCGGGAGCGCGCCGAAGAGGGCGACGCCGCGGAACGAACCGGAGACGTGCGCCCAGCCATCATCGGTGACGGCGACGCCGTAGGCGAGGTCGCCCTGATCGGAACCTCCGCGCCGCGCCCACAACACGTTCCCGTCGGGGTCGTACTTGACGAGGAAGGCGTCCGTCGAGCCTGCGCTTTCGAGCACGACGCTGCCGAACGTGCCGGTGCCTTCGAATCCGCCGACGAAGTAGACGTTGCCGTCAGCATCGACAGCGAGGTCGCGCCCGGTGTCCTGCCCGACGCCGCCGGCCTGCCGGACCCATTCGAGGTCGCCGCTGGCGGTGTATTTGGCGACGAAGGCGTCGAAGTCGCTGAACGTGGTGAGTTCGATGTCGGGGTTGTCGCCGCCGTCCCACGTAGCGATGCCGGTGAAGTAGCCAGCCGCGTATACGCTCCCGTCGGGGGCGACAGCGACAGCGGTGCCGAAGTCGTTGAACACGTCGGTCCCGCCGCGCCGTGCCCACACGGCGTTCCCCGCCTCGTCGTATTTCACGAGGAAGAAGTCGCTGTCGCCTGCGCTCGTCACTGCCACATCGCCGAAGCTCGCGGTACCCTCGAACGTGCCGACGACGTAGCGGCTACCGTCGGCGTCGAGCGCGATACTCTCGCCGGTGTCGGCGTTGGGTCCGCCGCCGCGCACGGCCTGGTCGATCACGAACGGCTGGGCGGCTACGGGCAGGGCAGCGAGGAATAGCAGGAGCGGGAGGACGCGCATCATGGCGAACGGGGGGAGGCTTGGAGTAAAGGCCGAAGATAACGGCGTCGGAAACACGCATCGCACAGTAGGACGATTCGGAGCCGATCCGTACCCTTCACTCCGAGCCCGTATAGCTGCCTATCCCTTCTTTACCCTATGCCCTCCGCCGACCGACGCTGGACCACTTTATCCTCCGAAACCCTGCTGGAGCGCTGGTGGCTCACGCTCCGCGCGGACCGCGTCCGCCTCCCGACGGGGGCTGAGATCGAGGAGTTCCACGTGGCCGAGTACCCGGACTGGGCGCTCGCCGTCGCCCTCACGGACGATGGGCAGGCCGTGCTCGTGGAGCAGTACCGCTACGCCATCGACCGGGTCGGGCTGGAGTTTGCTGCCGGCGTGATCCACGCGGACGAGCCGCCGCTGGAGGCCGCCCGCCGTGAGCTGCTCGAAGAGACGGGCTACGTGGCCGACGAATGGACCGCGCTGGGTCGATGTGCCGTGGAGCCGGCGCGGCACACGAACTACGGCCACCTGTTCGTCGCACGCGGTGCCCGCCGGGTCGGCGTGCCTGCGCTCGATGCGACGGAAGACTTGAGCGTGCATCTCGTGGATGCCGCCGACCTCGTCGGACTCGTGGAGCGAGGCGAGATCGTGCACGGCACCCACATCGCCGCGGTTTTTTGGGCCGTGCAGCGTGGGCTGATCCCAGGGTAGCGAGTGAGGGGGGCGACAAAGGATGGCGGATCGTCAGAAACGTCTTCTTTGGCGCGGCGTATGGACTGCTACCCTTCCCACGGCAGCACGTCTCCCCTCGGCTCCTCCCTTTTACCCCGGCTCCCATGCAGAAAGAACAGACCACGGTCATCGTTTCCATCAACACCGAGCAGGACGAGCCCGCCCAGATCAAGCAGATCCAGTCGCAGGTCGGTCAGGGCTGGCGCGTCATCCAGAAGATCCCGATCTCGGGCGGCGGCGCGGGGCCCGGCGGCAACTCCGAACACTTCATGCGGATGCAGGTCACCCTCGAACGCGAGATCGACGAGGACAATGTGATCGTGCAACCGAATCCCGATGCGGAGTAGTGATTTCGGATTGCGGATTTTAGATTCGACTGCGACCTCGGGCAGGCGCAGAAATCCCCAATCCTAATTCACCTCCCCCGCCATGCTGTTTCCCATCGGCGACGACGACCGCTCGCTCTCGGGTCCCGCCTTCGTTACGGCCGCGCTGCTGCTCCTCAACGTCGGCGTGTTCGTGCTCCAGCTCATGGACCCGGAGTTGACCTACGGGTACAGCACCGTCCCGCTGGAGATCACGACGGGCCAGGACCTCGTCAACAGCGCCCCGGTCGATCTCAGTCCGGGCAATCTGAGCCAGGTTCCCCAGCGTCCCGGCCCGGTGCCGATCTACCTCACGCTGCTGTCGAGCATGTTCATGCACGGTGGATTCGGGCACCTGTTCGGCAACCTGCTCTACCTGTGGATCTTCGGCGATAACGTGGAGCACCGCTTCGGGCACGGAGTGTTTCTCGCCTTTTACCTCGTGAGCGGGCTCGCCGCGAGCGCGGCGCAGATCGCGCTCGATCCCGGCTCCGTCATCCCGAGCCTAGGCGCGAGCGGGGCCATATCGGGCGTGCTCGGTGCCTACCTCGTGCTGTTCCCGAAGAACCGGGTCCATGCCATCTTCTTCTTCACCGTCGTATCGATTCCGGCTGTCCTCGCTATCGGGATGTGGATCGTGTTCCAGTTCGTCAACGGCGTTGGCGCGATTGCCGTCTCGGATGAAACGATGGGTGGCGTCGCGTACGGGGCCCACATCGGCGGGTTCTTCGCCGGCGTGCTGATGGCGCTCATCCTGCGGCGGACCGTCCGCGAGCAGCCCAACGTTCTCAGCCAGGCGGCCCGCGCCGATGTGCGGAGCCGGCCGCTGTGGTAGCACGTAGCTTCTCTTTTCCCGAGCACCCAACCCGTACCGCCATGTCAGACAACCCGCCCCGCCAGCCGGACCCCGAGGAGACGATCAACGAGGAAAACGAAGTCGA
Source organism: Rhodothermales bacterium (assembly GCA_038232935.1). Classification (GTDB taxonomy): domain Bacteria; phylum Bacteroidota; class Rhodothermia; order Rhodothermales; family JANQRZ01; genus JBBSMX01. The sequence goes on from JBBSMX010000162.1 coordinate 4,960, forward strand.
CGAGGCGTCGTTCGAGAGCTTCCCGGCCAGCGACCCCCCCGCCTCAACCGGTACCTATGCCGGAAAGACGGACGTGTCCAAAGAGGACGACTCCGACGCAGACGACGAATCCGACGCAGACGACGAAGAGGAGTAAGCCCGAGCCTGCGGGTTGCGACGGCGGCACTCGTACATGCTGTGGGCGCGGGGCGATCTCGCGTCGAGAACGTACGGGGATAGGGCCTCGGCGTTAGACTCGGCCTCCCGCTGTCCCTACGAACGCGTCGTCGCTCCTCCATCATGCTCTTTAAGGCCGCAAGGACTCGGCTTCGCACCCGCGAGGAAGCGCGAGGGCTCAGGCTGCCCCTGGCCTTTTTCGGCGTCACCTGTGCGGCGATGGCCGGTGCCATCCTGCTCTGTACGGGTGGCACGTTCGTCTACACGCTCGACGATCCGTACATCCACCTCGCCCTCGCCGAGGAGATCGCGCGCGGGCACTACGGCATCAATCCCGCCGCGTTCGCGGCTCCGTCGTCGAGCCTCCTCTGGCCCTTTCTGTTAGCGCCGTGGGCACGGCTGCCGGGGGCTGCGCTCGTCCCCCTGCTCTACAACCTGCTGGTGGGAGTCGGCGTCGTGATCATTTACCAGCGCGTGCTGGTGCGAGCGCTTCGGCCGGGAGATTCGCCCAAGGGATGGACCTTGGTCGCGCTGGCCGGCGTCGGGCTCGTGCTGGCGACGAATCTCGTCGGGCTCGTGTTTACGGGCATGGAGCACACGCTGCAAGTGTTGATGGCCGTGCTGGCGGTGGAGGGGCTGTGGAAGGAGCGTGAGTCCGGCATCGTGCCGAGGTGGCTGGTGGTCGTCCTCGTGCTGGGGCCGCTCGTGCGCTACGAGAACCTCGCCGTCAGCGGGCCTGCACTCGCGTACCTCTTCGCGCGGGGGCACCGCCGATCCGCTGTCGGAGCGGGCGTAGTGATCGTCGCGCTCCTCGGCGCGTTTTCCCTCTTCCTCCTGGCCCACGATGCCGGGCTGCTGCCCTCGTCCGTGGAGGCGAAGTCGACGCTCGACGACGGGTGGCATGGCGTGGCGAGCGGGGTAATACGTAACCTGCACTGGGGCCAGGGACGGGTGCTGGCGGTTGGGCTGTTGCCGTTGCTCGTGGTGGCGGTCTCGCAGCGCCGAGCGCGTCCGGAGCGCTGGCTGGCATGCGCGTTGACGGCTACCGTGGCCCTGCACCTCGTCGGTGGGCGTTTCGGCTGGCAGTCCCGCTACGAGATCTACGCGTGGGCGGCGGTGCTGGTGGGGCTCGTGCTGCTCTACGGTAGCGAGATCCGTCACTTCGTGGACCGCGAGCCGGTGTGGAAGCCAGCGCTGCTGACGGCCGTAGCTGTGGGGGCGCTGGGGATCCAATACCTCAGAGACGGCGCGCTTCTGCCTCTCGCCGCTCAGAACATCTACGAGCAGCAGTTCCAGATGCACCGCTTCCTCGCCTACTACTACCCCGGGCCGGTGGCCGTCAACGATCTCGGCCTGACGTCGTTTCGCAACGACCACCTCGTCCTCGATCTCTACGGTCTGGGTTCCCACGAAGCCCTCGCGCTTCGCACCACGGAGCCCGATTCCCATTGGATCACCCCTCTGGCGGACGAGCAGGGCGTCCGCCTGGCGATGGTCTACCACGAGTGGTTTCCGGACTTCCCCGCCGAATGGGTACGGCTTGGCGTGCTCACGCGCCGCGGCAGGTTGGTCTCGTCCGGAAGCAACGAGGTGTTCGTATACGCTCGGAACCAAGCGGCGGCCGATGCGGCCCGGCCCGCGCTCCGGGCGTGGGCCGCCTCGCTTCCTCCTGGTACAGGGTTCTCCTTCAGCGAAGAGGAGTGAGGAGGAGTGAGGGCGTTGCGCCCTCGGCAGGCGGCTTTCATAAACGCAACCGCGCCCTGCAACCTCTCGGCGGCGGGGCGCGGCGTTCGGGAGAAGCCAGAGGCGAGGCCGGCTACTCCTGCTCCTCGGAGGTGGTCTCCTCCTCTGGTTCGGAGGGGTCCTCGGTTTTCTTGGCTTTCGGCTTCTTCTTGCCTTTCTTGGTCTTGAACGCCATCTCCTCCTTGCCTTCCTTGTGCGAGACCGTGATCGTGTCGCCCTCGCCGAGGTCGTCGGAGAGGATGGACTCGGCCATCGGGTCCTCCACGTACTTCTGGATCGCGCGGCGCAGGGGGCGCGCCCCGAACTGCGGGTCGTACCCCTTCTCGACGAGGAACTCCTTCGCCGACTGGTCCATCTCGATCGTGATCCCGAGATCCTCGACGCGTCGGAAGAGGTCCTTCTGCATGATGCTGATGATCTCGAAGATGTGGCTCTTCTCGAGTGGGTGGAAGACGATCACGTCGTCGATCCGGTTGAGGAACTCGGGGTTGAACACGCGCTTGAGCGCGTCCTCCACCATCGACTTCATCTTGGCGTAGTCGAACGTGTCGCTGCTTGTCGAGAAGCCGATGCCCTTGCCGAGGTTCTTGATGTCCCGCGCCCCGATGTTCGAGGTCATGATGATGATCGTGTTCCGGAAGTCGACGCGGCGGCCGAGGCCGTCGGTCAGGATCCCGTCGTCGAGCACCTGCAGCAGGATGTTGAACACGTCCGGGTGCGCCTTCTCGATCTCGTCGAGCAGGACCACGGAGTACGGCTTGCGGCGGACCTTCTCGGTGAGCTGCCCGCCTTCCTCGTAGCCGACGTAGCCGGGAGGCGCGCCGACGAGGCGGGACACGGAGAACTTCTCCATGTACTCCGACATGTCGATGCGGATGAGCGCATCCTGGCGATCGAAGAGGTACTCCGTGAGCCGCTTGGCAAGCTCGGTCTTCCCGACACCCGTGGGGCCGAGGAAGATGAACGAGCCGATGGGCCGCTTCGGGTCCTTGAGCCCGGCGCGCGTCCGGCGGATCGCGCGGGCGAGCTTCTCGATCGCCTCGTTCTGCCCGACGACGGTGCCCGTGAGCGACTCGCCCATCTTCATGAGCTTCTGGCCCTCCGGCGACGAAATCTTGTCGACCGGAATCCCCGTCATCATCGCCACGACCTGCGCGATGTCGACGTCGGTCACGTCGTGGACTTCAGTCTCGGCCTGGCGCTCCCACTCCTCCTTCGCGTTCTCGAGCTCTTCCTGGAGCTTCTTCTCCTTGTCGCGGAGACGGGCCGCCTCCTCGAACTTCTGGCTCTTGACGACCTGGTTCTTCTCGTTGCGGACGTCTTCGATCTGCTCCTCCAGCGTCACGATCTCTTTCGGGACCTTGATGTTGGAGAGGTGGACGCGCGCCCCGGCCTCGTCCATCACGTCGATGGCCTTGTCCGGGAGGTGGCGGTCGGTGATGTAGCGCTCGGCGAGCTTGACGGCGAGTTCGAGCGACTCGTCGTCGAAGAGCACGTTGTGGTGGTCCTCGTAGCGGTCCTTGATGTTCTTGAGGATGGCGAGGGCCTCCTCCGGCGTGGCGGGTTCCACGAGGATTTTCTGGAAGCGCCGGTCGAGCGCGCCGTCCTTCTCGATGTACTGGCGGTACTCGTCGAGTGTCGTCGCGCCGATGCACTGGATCTCGCCGCGCGCGAGGGCGGGCTTGAACATGTTCGACGCGTCGAGCGAGCCGCTCGCGCCGCCGGCACCGACGAGCGTGTGGAGCTCGTCAATGAAAAGGATCACGTCGGGGCTCTTCTCGAGCTCGTTCATGACGGCCTTCATCCGCTCCTCGAACTGGCCGCGGTACTTGGTGCCCGCGACGAGGGCGGCGAGGTCGAGCGTGACGATCCGCTTGTCGTAGAGGATCCGGCTCACCTTGCGCTGGATGATGCGCAGCGCCAGGCCCTCGGCGATGGCGGTCTTGCCGACGCCGGGCTCGCCGAGGA
>JBBSMX010000163.1:0-8607 GCA_038232935.1 Rhodothermales bacterium
CAGCATCTACCGCTCCCCCGACGGTGGCGAGACATGGGTACAGGTGGACGACGGCGTCAACATTGCCCCCATCCACACCCCGGCGGGCGCACTCATCGCCGGCCTTGACGGGGACCCCTCAGACACGGTCGCTCGGAGCACTGACGATGGCCTCACTTGGGCGCACATCGACATGTGGCCGACGCTCGAAGGACGCATCCTCCCGCTCACCTTCGCCACGCTGCCCGTCTCCGCCGATCTCCCCACCGGCCGTCTCGTCGCAGGCGGCAACGACGCCATCGTCTACTCCGACGACGACGGCTTCTCGTGGGAGCCGACGAACATCTACGCCGGCTTCCGCTACCGCATCAACTCGATTGTCCGCGCGCCGTGGGGCCTGCTCTACGCGGCGGTGAACGACTTTGCGGCGAACGACATCGGCGGGGTGTGGGAGAGCGCCGACGGGGCCGTGTGGGAGCGGGTGGGACAGATCTCGGCACCCCCCGACAACGGCGGTGCGCAGATCATCGCCCTCGGGGACTCGATGCTCTTTTCCATCAACCCCGGCGAGAACGAGGACATCCAGGTGTACCGCTCGGAGGACCGGGGGCGGACGTGGGCGGGGACGGGGCGGATCGCAGCGGAGGCGGAGGTGGGGAACGGAGTGCGGATGCGGGAACTCATCGTGGGTCCGGAGGGGCGGCTGTGGCTGGGAATGACAGGGGTAGGGCCGGGCACGGACGGTGGGGTGTTCCGCACGGTGGAGCCGGTGGTCCCGGTCAGCGCGGAGCCGGGGGAGCCGCCGGGAAAGCCCGATGAGTTCGCGTTGCGTCCGGCGTACCCGAACCCGTCGAGCGGCTCGGTGACGGTGCCCCTCGTGCTGGACCAAGCCGCCGAGGTGCGCGTCGCTGTCTTTGACGTGCTCGGGCGGCAGGTGACCGTGCTGCACGAGGGGCGGCTCGCGGCGGGCGAGCATACCTTCGATCTCGACGGGGCTGTGTTTCCGACGGGCGTGTACACGGTGCGGGCAGAGGTAGGCGAGCAGCGGTTCACCGAGCGGTTCACAGTGGTGCGTTGAGACCGGCGGCTCGCAGCACCGCGGCTGATCGGGTCCCGAGCCAGCATACCAAGCGGCCCCGCCTGACCTCAGGCGGGGCCGCTGCTTTTTAGTCCCTCGGAGTACCGTATCCGTCGAAGGATGCTCAGGGCATCGTGATCTCGACGAGCTCGCCTCGCCCGCCCGTCTCGACGTTCACCTCCAGGGCTGTCCCGATGCCGGCGCAGTAGTATTTGTGCTCCAGCACGTCCGGGTCCAGCGGCGTCGTGTCGCGCGTCTGCACGCAGTTCGTGAAGCTCCCGTACGGGACGGTGACGGCCTCGTTCGTGCTGAGGATCTCGGCGCGGTCCTCGGCCTCGGCCTCGTAGAACTCCTGGTAGTACGCCTGCCCGGCGGCGGGATGGGCCGGCATGACGATGCCCGGAATAGCCCCATCCACGCCGGTCTCCCACGATCCCTCCGTACTTACGACTTCGCCGTCCTCGTACTCCCTCGTATTCTCGCCGAGGTACCACACGTTCCCATCGGCGTCCTGCGCGTACCAGTCGATGGTGTCCTCGATGAGCTCGCCGTCGAGGTAGACGCGGTCGCGGACGACGCGGGCCGTCACGCCCGCGATCTGCCGCGTGTCGTTGGTCACCTCGACGATGACCTCCTCCATACCGTCTTCGGCTTCCTCTTCGTAGCGGTACGTCGTGCCCGGCACGAGGGGGAAGTACGGGTTGGTGATGTCGGCCACGAACGCCGACGGGTTGAAGGGAGGCTCGTAGGTGACGGTGAAGCCGTCGCCGCCCCCTTCGTTTTCGGAGTCACAGGCGGCGAGGCTGAGGGTGGCGGCCGTAAGGACGGCCGAGAAGAGCAGACGGGCGTAAAGGGAATTCATGGCAGTCGGGGATTGGATGGAGGCGAGGGGTGTGGGTGGGCCACCGTGATACGTCCGGTCGGCCACCCCGAACAGAGCGGGACGGCCGACCGAGCGCCGTCAGTCATTGGGGGACGACGGGTCTTCGATTTCGAGGGCGAAGCGCTCGCCGTTCCGCTCCTCGTATTCGACCTTGACCCGGTCGCCGACCGAGATGTCGCTGAGGCGGGCGTACCCGTCGAACTCCGTCTGCGGCGTGACGGCATAGCGGGTGGCATCGACGGTGAGGTAATTGGCACCTACCTCCTCGACGGTACCAGTGATCTCCTGATCACCGCCGAAGACGCCCTCGAGCGTATCGCAGCCGGTGAAGCCGATGAGGAAGAGGGCGAGGGTAAGGCCCATCAGAGGGCGGAGGAATATGCGTAGCATAATGGATAACGGAATGGTTGGTGAGTCCGGGCGGCGGGTGAGCCCCGCCTTCCCCAGTGTGACACCCGGCAACGGAGGGGTGCGTAAGCGCGCGTCATTTCCTCTCGCGGAACGCTCAGGGCAGCGTGGAGAGGAGCGTATCAGGCGGAACGGGAAAGACGCGCGGCCAGAAGCCCGCGAACACACCGAACCCGTTCGACAGGTTCGAGTGGATGCGGAGCGGTTCGGCGAAGGGGTTCTCGCCGAAGAGGGCCTGCTCCGGGGCCGTCTCCGCGTAGCGGTAGAGGTCTTCGGAGAGCGCGGCGAAGAGCACTACGAACCCGCGACGGACGGTGGCACCCCCGGTCGAACTCGGCGCGTCGTACGCGATGTCGGCCACGATCACCCGCCGCTCTCCATCGAAGTCGGCGTCGCGGAAGAGGGCCTGGATGAAGGTCGGGGCGTCGGGGTCGAGCGGGTTCGGGAACGGCGTTTCGAAGGCGGGGTCGTCGCTCGTGAAGGGGAAGAGGGCGGGAGGGAGGGGCGTGACCGTCTGCGCCTGGGTATCTACGAGGCCACGGAGGTGGAGGACGGCGAGGGTGTAGTAGTTCTCCTCACCGGGCGGGTCGTCGAGCGTGAGGCGGAGGCGGACGACGCGGCGGTTCCCCGGAGGCCCCTCCACCAGAACCGGCTCAAACGCCACGACCGGGGGCCGTGTCGGGAGCGATGCCGTACCCTCTACCGGGTCGAAGCCGGGGGCCTCGACGCGGAGGGTATAGGCGTGCCCCGGCGTCGGCCGGCTCCCGACGGCGAGGTACGTGCCCGCGTCGCGCCGTACGAGCCGCTCCAGCATCCGGTCGCCTTCCCAGATCTCGACGGTCGCGTCGTCCACGAGCTCCGGTGGCTCGGGGTCGGTGTAGCCGACGGTGTGGGAGACGCGGACGGCCCACAGGCTCTCGGGCGCGAAGAACCCCTGCGCCACGAGCTGCCGCTCGTGCTCGGGCACGTTCACGTCGATGACGGTCTCGCAGCCCATCAGCGCAGCCAGAATCAGCATCGCTAGGAGAAGGCCGACGAGCACGGCGGGGGGGCCAGGTCTGTGAGAAAGCATCGGGCTAGAACCGGAAGCGGTAGGCGATGGCGGGGAGGATGGGGAAGAGGCTCGCCTGCCTGTAGACGCGTCCACCGTTCTCGCCCGGTGTCACGAACAGGAAGAACGGGTTGCGGCGGTTGTAGGCGTTATAAGCCCCGACCGAGAGCGTACTCTCGCCGCCTTTGAGAAACAGCGCCCCGCCGAAGTGCCAGTTCAGCGCGAGGTCGAGCCGGTGGTAGGCGGCCATCCGGTAACCGCCGCGCGAGCCGTAGTGAACGAGCGTCGGGAGCTCGACGGCCCCGCCGGAGTTGCGCGGGTCGAGACGGCGAAGCTGGCGGGGATCGAGGAGGCCGTTCTCGAAAAACCGCGCCGTGGCGAGCGTGACGGCCTGCCCGGTCCCGTATACCCACGTCGCCCCGATATCGAGGGCGTCGCTGAAGCGGTGGCTGAGGACGAGCGAGACGTCGTGGCGGCGGTCGTAGCGATAGGGGAACGTCACGCCGTCGTTGAGGTCGTCGAACCGGCGCTGCGAGAACGAGAGCGTGTAGCCCACCCAGCCGGTCGTCCAGCCCGCGCTTCGGCGGAGGAACACCTCGGCCCCGTACGCCCATCCCCGCCCGACCGCCACCTCGTCCTGCCAGTCCTGCCCCGGCAGGACGAAGCTCGCGCCCGGCTTGTACTCGATGATCCCCCGCATGTCTTTGTAAAAGCCTTCCACCTCTAGCGTCCAGCCCTGGCCGACGCGGGCCGTCGTGCCGAGCGCCGCCTGCCACGCCCGTTGCGGCCCGACGCGCTCGGTCGGGGCGAGCCAGAGGTCGGTGGGGAGGTTGATCCCGGAGTTGGCGAGGAGGTGGAGGTACTGCTCCATCGTGCTGAACGACGCCTTAACGGACCAGTCTGGCGCGAGGAGGACCCGCGCCGCGAGGCGGGGCTGGAGCGAGGCGTAGGTCTGCGCGCCCACGCGCATCGCCGACGCGTGGAGGCCGACATTGGCGGCGAGCCGCGCACTGATCCGGAGGTCGTCCTCGGCGTAGGCGAAGCCTTCCCACGTGGTGTAGGCGAACGTCTCGGGCGTGAGCGCCTCGGCAATCGTCGCGGCCGTGGCCGCCGCCGCGCTGTCGGCGAGGCGGTAGCGGAGCGTCCCGACGCCGGGGTTGAAGCGGTGCCGCGTGAGGCCGGACCCGACGCGGACGGCGTGGGCGTTCGCCGGCGTCCACTCGGCGTCGAGCCGCCCGCCGAGGTCGGTGATGCCGGAGGTGTAGGCGATCTCCTCGAACGAGGCGTTGCCCTGATCCAGCCGCGTGCGCGTCACGAAGCGGTAGCGGCTCGCGGCGAGGGCGGCGGTGGCGAAAAGGCGGTCCGACACCGGGCGGGTCCAGCGGAGCGTGGCGAGGGCGTTGCCCCACGTCGCCCCGCCTTCGAACCGCTCGCGGACCCCGTTCGCCGCCGTGCTCGCGTAGGCCGTGCCGTAGACGTCGTCGCCGAGGTAGGCGCTGAGGGCGAGCCGGTCGCGCGCGCTCGCGTCGAGCGTGAGGCGGGCGTTGAGGTCGTAGAAGTAGGACGTGAAGTCCTGCCCGTTCGTTCGCCCGGCGAGGAATGGCCGCGCGAGCACGTCGATGTACGTCCGCCGCCCTGAGACGATAAACGAGCCAGGGAGCCCAGGGAGCGGCCCTTCGGTGGTGAGCGACGACGCGACGAGGCCGACCGATCCCTCCGCCCCATAGCTCTTCCGGTTCCCCTCGCGGAGGGCCACGTCCACGACCGACGAGAGCCGGCCGCCGTAGCGCGCCGGGAAGCCGCCCTTCGTCAGCTCGACGCGAGCAATCGAGGCGGTGTTGAAGACGGAGAGGAAGCCGAGGACGTGGCTGACGTTGTAGACCGGCGCGCCGTCGAGGAGGATGAGGTTCTGGTCCGGCCCGCCGCCGCGCACGTAGAGCCCCGTCTGCCCCTCGGACCCGCTCTGGACGCCGGGAAGGAGTTGGATCGCTTTGATCGGGTCCGGCTCGCCGAGGAGTGCAGGGAGCTGCTCGACCTCGGCCGCCGTCAGCGCTGTCGTGCTCATCCGCGTGGACGTGACCGCGTCGTCGCCGCGCTCGCCGACGACCTCGACCTCGCCGACGGCTTCGGCGCTGGGCACGAGCGCAATGTCGAGCCGGCGGTCGTCGCTGAGAACGACGACGAGCGCCACCGTGCGATACCCCACGTAGGAGACGCGAACGCGGACGGTGTCGATGCGGACTGGGAGGGGCAGGCTAAAAAAACCGGCGGCGTTCGTCGTCGTCCCGGTTTCCAGGCTCGGCACGTAGACGTTCGCGCCCGGCAGCCGCTCGCCGCTCGAAGCATCGCTCACGGTCCCGCTGAGGGTGGCGCGAGCGGGCCGTTCCTGGGCCCACGCAGCTCGGGGAGCGACGAGATGCAGGAGCGCCAGCACGAGGACCGAGAAGGTCGGGATCACACGCACGGGAGCTCCTGCACGAGTCTGCATCGGGTGGGTCTTAGTCCTGGTGGTCGGTGCCCTCGCCCTCGCCCTCGCCCGTATCGGCGTAGAGCATCACCGCGGTCCCCGCGTCCACCTTCACGTCGTAGCCGTTGGTGAGCTCGACGCCGTAGACGAGGCAGCCGTTCTCGTTATCGAGATCAGTCTTCAGCGCGTCGGTGGCCGGGAAGGCGGCCAGCGCAACGGCGCGGGCTTCGTCGGCCGTGATGGAGGCGAGGGCCTGGAGGTCAGCCGGCTCTGGCTCGGAAACGTGGATCGAGCAGGCGTCCCGGAGGTTGTCCGTACCGTGGAGCGCGCGCAGGCTATACGCGCCATCACCGAGGCCGGTGAGAGACTCTGCACAGCCAGCTACGAGGAGCACGAGAAGGGGAAGCGCGAGGAGGGATAGGGGGCGAGCCATTGGGGATACCGATTAGGGGAGAAGAAAAAGGGCCACAGCTTGAGCAGGAGACACCGGAACGGTCTACGATGCGTAAGACCTCCGACAAAAAATATGCGGGCCGCAGCTAACGGCTGATTCGGAGGGCGAAGACGGGGAGGAGCGGCATCGCGTAGCGCGGTCGGCGGACGTAGCCGTTCATTGTGTCATCGAAAGCGAGCAGCCAGTCGCGGACGTTGTCGCGCCCGAGCGCGTTGAGGAGCCCGAGGCGGGCCTGCACGCCCACGCCGTGTATGGAGGTGGTGTACGCCGCGCTGAAGTCGAGTTGGACGAACGCGGGGAGCCGGTGCGCACCGGGGTCGCCGAGGTCGAAGGGTGCGAAGTCCTGCGCATCGGGTTCGAGGAGATCGTAGTAGGCCTGTCGGAATCCCCACGCGCGACCGAAGACGGCCTCACCGCGCACGGTGAGGGTGAGGTGCGGGAGCGGGAGCACGTCGGCGCTTGCGCGGAGGCGGTGCGGAGCCGACCACGGCGTGGGCGTCCAGTCGCCGCCGAACCGGCCGGGCGTCCGCCGCTGCGCCACGGCGAACTCGTATGCTCCGCCGAGGCGGACCCGGTCCGTCCGTCGGTCGGCGTGCAGGGCGAAGCCGTAGGCGATTCCGTCCGCTGCGGTGAGGGGCCGGCCCGAGGTGCCGCCGTAGTCGGGGACGAGCAGGTGGGGCTGGTGCTTGACGTAGGCCTCGACCCCGGTCTCCCACCCGGCGGCGGGCTGGACGATCGTCTCGGCGGCGAGGTGGTACGCCTCCGGCGGGCGCTCCTCCTGACCGAGCGGGAGCCAGAACCGGACGCGCGGGAGGAGCGGGGCTGGCCCGCCGTCGGCGACATCGACGGCCGTGAGGAACTGGAGGTAGCGCCCGACCGCGACGCGGAGTGCCCAAGGCCCAAGTGGTCCACGCGCACCGTCCACGCGGAGCGCCACGCGGGGCTCGGCGTAGAGCGCTTGCCGCTCGGGCAGCCACGTCAGCCGAGCACCAAGCGTAAGGGCGGTCTGAGAGCCAAGCGCGATGCGGTCTTCGGCCGCCCCGGCCAGCGACCACCGGAGGCGGCCCCCGTCGAGCCCACCCGGCGCGCCCAGTAGCCCGAGGGCAACGTCGCTCGCGTAGCGCGTCGCTTCGAGCACCGTCGTCACAGTGTGGGCGGCCGAGGCGGCGACGTCTAGCCCGGCGCGTGCGCCCAGCGCCCACACGTCGTTGAAGTCCTCGGCACCCTCGTTAGCGAGGACGCTCGGGCGGCGGAGGCGATAGCCGCTCGACCACGCGCCGACCCGCGCGAAGGCACGGCGGCCCTGCACCCACTCGTAGCCGAGCTGCCCCGTATGATTGCTCCACCGGTACGCGTCCTCGTACAACTCGTCGGTCGGGGTATTGTCCGGACCCACGTCCTCGACCCCGAAGTCGTGGCGAGCGAGGTAGAGCGAGCCGTGGAGGCTGCGCAGCCCGCCAAAGCGGAGACGCCCGGCCGCGTGGACATCCGCGAAGTTGAGATCGATGGGGAAGCCCGTTGGGGCGTCGGGCGGAGCCTCTTGGCCGAGTTGGTCGATGAGGAAGGCATCGGGCGTGCTCCACGAACGGAGCCGGTCGGCGAGCGCGGGCGGGCGGGTGACGCCCCACAGCCCCTGGCGCACGGCCAGCGACCACGTACCCTCGACGTGCGCGGCCTGTCCGGCGTGTCCCCCCCAGCGGAGATTCGCGCTGAGGGGGTCGACCTGGACCGCGAGCGCATGACCTGCCGGCGCTGCCTCCGCTGATTCTATGTCCACGACGCCCGCGAGATAGCTTCCGTGCGTCGCCCCGTATCCCGCCTTCCGCACGACGACGCGGGAGAGCGCGAACGGGCTGAACGGCCCGACGAGCCCGCCGAGACTGACGGGGACGAGCACCGGCGCTCCGTCGAGGAGGAAGGCGTGCTCATCCACGGCTCCGCCCTGCACGTGCACGTCGGCGAGTGCCTCCCCCACCCGCACCCCGATCACGGCGTCGAGCGCCCTGGCGACATCGGCGGTCACGGTCGGCGCCGGAGGCGTGCTGGCGTCCGCGAGGGTACCGCCCGCCGACGTCAGCGCACCCGCGTCGAGCCGGCCCTCGCCGAGTCGTTCCGAGAGCGCTCGCCGCTCCAACCCGCTCACGATGAGCGGAGCCGAGAGGACAGGCTGCGGCTCCATCGCCACGGCGACGCGGTCCGTCGCGTCAGGCTCGACACGTACCACCACGTCCGTTTGTCGGTACCCGACGTGCGTGACGACGAGGCGGCGGGGGCCGGGCAGGAGGGG
>JBBSMX010000164.1:0-8517 GCA_038232935.1 Rhodothermales bacterium
AGACGGCCTTCAGCGGGATCGAGAGTCGGCTGCCGAAGTCGATCCACGCGGTGACGGCGCGGGGCTTCGAGACGAAGGTGTTCCTGTTCCTGCTCACCCTCAGCCTCGACGGCCTCATGTAGCACACAACTTGGGTTAGTATTCGCCGAGCGCGTGGCGCGTCTCCAGGTCGATCAGCTCCTGATAGACACCCTTGAGGATGTCTTCATCGACCGAGGAAAAGTCGTAGCGGCCGATGGCCTGCGTGATCGTACGGAAGACCGGCTTGAGTGCATCCCGGTGCCGCGCGTCTGCGATCCAGTTGTAGAAGTCGTCGGTGGCGAAGTTGCGGACGTTGCGTTTCTCAAACTCGGAGCCGTCTACGATCCGTCTCTGCTCGTCCTCGTTGATGAAGGTGTCCCCTGTGAGCACTTCGTAGGCAAGGACTTTAGCAAAGAGGCTTAGGTACGTATGAACGAGGAAGACATCCTCACGGGCCTCGAAGCTGCCGTAGGCGATGCTCAGGAACCGTTGCCATTGCTCGAACGCCGTCTGAACGTGCGGGTCCTGACGAACCGCGCGGAAGTGCTGAGCGAGCAGCCGGAAGGAGGTCAAAAAGACCGACGACGTTTCTCCGAAGTCGCGCTTGATCGCGTCGAGCGTCGGCTTGCGGACTTCTGTCTGAAAGAGGTAGCGGTCGAGGAAGTAATAGAACGCATCGAGCGTGCGCTCACCGAGAGTAAACCTGTCCGTTTCTTTTAGCGTGAGGTCTTCGGCGGTGCAGTCCGCATCAACGAGGCAGACGCTCATCGCCTCAAAATCAACCGCATAGATCCGCCATTCTAGGCAGTCCGTGGCGATAAGCGTGTAGCTGTAGCTCTGATTCGGCTTCCAATCGGCCGATACGTATTCTCGAAGTTGGTCTACGGCATGGTCACCTGTCTTTGCTAAATCGCGCTCGAACTCGATGATGACGTTTCCGTAGAGTGTGTCTGCGCGGCCGGTTTTGATGCGCTCGCGGAGTGGGATTTTCAGCGTGGCCTCTGCCCCGAGACTCATCGCTCGAATGGTCTCCCGTGTCTCTGGGTCTGCCCCGAAGAGGTCTCCGAGTAAGCCCTTGAGCAACTCTTTTTTTGCGTCTTCGCTATTCGCGTGACGAACGTCATTGAGATACGTACGAACGTGCGTGAGCTTAGATGAAGGCGTTTTTGACATTGACGGTTATCGTAGGCAACGAGAGGACAAGGTCGCGCGAGCTAGACGTGGAGATAGTATGCATCAAGCATGTCGTCACAGCCTGCCGTGCGGATAGCGTCCACCGTCCCCAGCTCGTCGTATGGGCGAGGTCACGAATCGTCGAGCAACCGTTTCGCCTGCCCGTGCAACTCGGGTACTTCCTGGGTTGCGGCGACCCACACGATGGACAGATCGACAGCGAAGTAAGCGTGGATGGCGAAGTTGCGGAAGGCGGCGATCTGCGACCACGGGACGTGCGGGTGCCGCTCTCGGAACGCTGCCGGGAGCCGGGCGGCGGCCTCGCCAATGACGAGCAGCTTCTGAACCAACTCGTTCTCTACGAAATCTTCTGCGTCGACGCCGTCGAGGAAGCGTCCGATGGCGTCGGTTGCCTCGATGATGTCGGTGAGGTAGAGGCGCTCACTTCGCATAGATCACCTGCGCGGCGGCGAGCACGGGCGCTATAAGAAGGGGCTTGAGGCCCGCTTTCGGGACGAGGTCCACAGGCCGCCCTACGACGGTGCTCAGTCGTTCCCGAAGCTTGGCGAGGACCAGGAAGCCGACCGCCGCCTCCGGCTCGAAGTCTACGAGGAAGTCCACGTCACTCGTCTCGCCGAACGATGTGGTGAGTACGGACCCAAAGACCGCCAATTCACGGATCGGGTACTCGGCGCAGAGCGCACGAATGCGTTCTACAGGGAGGCGAGCGAGGACGGAGGGTTCCATGAACGCGGCAACGAAAGCGAGAGACGAGGCAAGCTAGCGGCGGAGGGAGCGCAGAGCAACCGTCTCGCCGGTTATTGCGCGGTGCGGATCGCTTCGATGGCCTCCGGCTCCTCCAGGCTCGTCGTGTCGCCGAGATCGTCTCCGAGGTAGGCGGCGCGGATGAGGCGGCGCATGACCTTCGCGTTGCGCGTCTTCGGCAGCGCCGTGGCGAACTTGACTTCGCGCGGCTTGAGCGGCTTGCCTAGCGCGTCCACGAGGCGGGCGACGAGGTCGGATCGAAGCTCTTCCGACGGCTCGTGCCCGGCCGCGAGGACGCAGAAGGCGACGACCTCCTGCCCTTTGATGTCGTGCGGCACGCCAATCGCGGCGCTCTCCAGCACGGCCGGGTGCGCGTTCAGCACAGCCTCGACCTCAGCCGGGCCGAGCCGCTTGCCGGCGACTTTGATCGTGTCGTCGCTCCGCCCGAGGATGTACCACAGCCCGTCGGCGTCGATGGCGGCGAAGTCGCCGTGGGTCCAGAGGCCGGGGAAGCGGTGCCAGTACGAATCGAGGTAGCGCTCGCGGTCGCCCCAGAAGCCGCGCGTCATCCCGATCCACGGCTGCCGGATGACTAGCTCGCCGACGGCCCCGCGCACCGGCTGGCCGTGCTCGTCCACCACGTCCGCGTCCATCCCGACGACGGGGCCGGAGAACGCGCACGGCTTGAGCGGCTCGACGAAGTTGCCGCAGACGATGCCGCCCGAGATCTCGGTCCCGCCGGAATAGTTGAGGATCGGCTTGCTCGAACCGAGCACATTTTCGAACAGCCACGTCCAGCTCTCCGGGTCCCACGGGCTGCCCGTCGAGCCGACGGCACGGAGGCTCGATAGGTCGTGCCGCTCGACCGGCTCCGTCCCGTGCGGCATCAGCGAGCGGACGAGCGTGGGGGAGAGGCCGAGGTGGGTGACGCCGTGCCGCTCGCAGAGCGCCCACGTCCGGTCGGGTTCGGGATAGTCGGGCGCGCCGTCGAAGAGCACCATCGTCGCGGCGTTGAGCAGGGTGCCGAAGACGAGCCACGGGCCCATCATCCAGCCCATGTCGCTCATCCACCACATCACGTCGCCCGCCCTCAAGTCCATCGGGTGCGCCATGTCCTGGGCCGCCTTGACCGGAAAGCCGCAATGGGTGTGGACCGCGCCCTTAGGCCGGCCCGTCGTCCCGCTCGTGTAGATCAGCATGACGAGGTCTTCGGCGTCGGTCCGCTCCGTCTCGACCGCATCGGGGTCATCGCTGCCCGTTTCCATCAGCGCGTCCCACGTCCGGTCGCGCCCGTCCGTCATCGGTACGTCGAAGCCGGGGACATGCGGGAAGACGATCACGTGCTCGACGCCCGGCACGTCGGCGAGGGCTTCGTCGGCGGTCGGCTTCATCGGGATGGCCCGGCCGCGCCGTGCCATCGCGTTCGCCACGAAGAGCGCCTTCGCGTTGCCGTCGGCGAGGCGCGTCGTGACGGCCTGCGCGCCGTAGCCCGAGAACAGCGGCAGGACCACCCCGCCGATCTTGATCACGGCGAGGAAGGCGACGACGAGCTCCGGCGTCATCGGCATGTAGAGCCCGACGGCATCGCCCTTGCCGAGTCCGAGCGCCCGCAGCGCCGAGGCGCAACGACAAACCTCTTTGTTTAACTCGCGGTACGTCAGCGTCCGCACGTCGCCGGCCTCGCTCTCGTAGCGGATCGCGTCGCGTCCGGCCACGGTGTCCTCGTCCTGCCACTTGTCGAGGAGGTTGTGGACGATGTTCAGCTTCCCGCCGACGCACCACTTCGGAAACTCGACGCCGTCCATCGTGTCGAGGATACGGCCGTAGGGCTCGTAGAACTGCACGTCGAGCGCGTCGAGCACGGCGTGCCAGAACCGACCGACGTCCTCCACGGCCCACGCGCAGAGCGCGTCGTACTCCTTCACGCCGACCCGCTGCATGAAACGGTGGAGGTTCGTGCGCTCCTCCGGGTCGGGCTGCCAGGCGATGGCCTGGCCGAAGGGGAAGGTATCGGGCATGGGAAGTGGGAGGGGCTAAACGAGCGTGGGGGCGACCGGATGGCCGCCCCCACGAATCTACGGGTGCGATTGGTGCGAGGCTAGACGTGCCGCCCCGTCGTCTCGGGCCGCCCGACGGCTTCAGCCGGCAGGTCCTCCGGCGAGCCGACCGACCCGCCGATGGCCGCGGCGATCATCCCGAGCAGGAGGGCGAAGAACGCGATGAGCGCGGCCGAGCCGACGTAGTCCGCCGCGTCTTCCGCCACGTCGGGCGCGTCCGCTCGGAGCGAGTCCACGGTCTGGCCCACCTGCCGGCGCGCCTGGTTGTACTGCCGCTCCCACTGGTTCACCGAGCGCTCGGCCTCGGCCTCGGTCATGCCCGTCCGGGCCGCCACCGTCTCGATGAGGTCCTGCCGGTTGCCGGCGTCGACGGGGCCGTTGCCGCCGAAGGTGCGGTCGATGGCGTTCTCGACGTCGGCGGCGGCGTCGCCGGGGCTCGTGGCGACGTCGCGGAGGAGCCGCCCGGCCTGGCTCTGGATGCCGCTGAGGTCCACCTCCTCGCGGATCACGTTGGCGGCCTCCGGGGCGACGGCGGTGACGCCCTGCGCGGCGAGGTCGAGCCCCTGGCCGAGCAGGCTCGTCGCGCCGCTGACGATGCGGCCGACACCGGTGGTCAGCAGGTAGAGGGTGAGCAGCGTGGTCAGCGCCCACACCACGACGCCGTGGAGCATGCCGTCGGTCTTGCGGGGCATCCCGGCGAGGCGGCCGGCGACCCAGCCGCCGACGAAGAGGGCGATGAGCGCGCTGATGACGGCCCAGATCCCCTGCGCCATGCCGAAGCCGGTGACGGAGTCGTCGGCCGAGGCGAACTCGAACGTGGTCAGCCCGATGCCGAGGCCGAGCAGGTTGAGGAGGAACTGTACGACGACGGCGACGATAGCCCCGGCGAAGATCGCGCCCCACGAGACGCGCTTGATGGCGGCGGAGATGCGGCCGTAGCCGGTGGGGCCGTGCTCGTGCTCGTTGTAGACGGTGACGCTGCGGCCGGGGGCCGAGGGCACCGGGTGCTCCTCGACGTGGGTATGCGGGTCGTTGGTAGATCGTTCGGTAGCCATGACGGGAAAGGAGGGGTGAGATGGGGTGAGAGAAGGGCGCGGCAGAAGGGTGAGGCCGCGAGAGGTTGGAACGTGGTGAGTTATGTTCGGGGTTTCCCAGGCCGCGAAATAGGGCCGTGAGCGCTACGATTCGGGGATTCGGGAACAACGGGCACCGAGCAGTCATACTCCACACACACGTCTACGCCGCCCCGCTCTCCGGAAGCTCCGCCGCCGGAACTCCGCCCTTCACGAGCTCTCGCGGCTCTCTTCTTCTCCCTCTCTCTTCTCTAGTCATGGCTACGAACCCCTCCCGCCCCGGTGGCGGGTCCACCACCGACGACACCAAAGCCGAAGCAAAGGCCAAGGCTTCCGAGCTCAAGGACAAAGCGCAGGACGAGGCGAAGGACCGCCTCACCGAAGGCAAGGCGAAAGCCACCGGCGCGCTCGGCGACATCGCCGGTGCCCTCCACGACACGTCCGACGCGCTCCGCGAGCGCGACCGCGATGCCTTCGCCCGCTACGCCGACGCGGCCGCCGACCAGGTCGATCAGTTTACCGGGGCCCTCCGCGACCGCAACGTCGGCGAGATCCTCGACGAGGCCGAGCGCTTCGCCCGGCGTGACCCCGGCCTGTTCATCGGCGGGGCGTTCCTGCTCGGCATCTTCGGCGCGCGCTTCCTCAAGGCCTCGGCCCCCGGCTCCGGCCGCTCCGATTACGGCCGCTCCGGCGGTTCGAGCTACGGCCGCTCCGGCTACGGCAGCGGGTACGACAGCGGCTCACGCGACTCCGCGACCGAGCCCTCGTACCGCATTCGCAACACGGCGGGCGGCGAGATGCCGGACCCGATGCGCACGCCGTCGTCGGGGGTGTCGAACCCGGCCGCCGGATCCATGAACCTGCGTTCCTGACCCCAGACCGATGGCTGACAACGAAAAACTAGACCCCAACGAGGTCCGGCTCATCGAGCAGACTGACGGCGAGCAGAGCGACGGCTCGCCCGGACCTCCCCGCCGGCCCGTCGCCCCGCCGCCCCACGCCGACGGCCGCTCGCTCGGCGACCTCCTCGGCGAGCTCGCCCACGAGACGACGACGCTCGTCAAGCAGGAGATCGCCCTCGCCAAGACCGAGATCAAGGAGGAGATCCGCACGGCCGGCAAGAACGTCGGCTTCATCGCGGTGGGCGGAGCCGTGGCCTACACCGGCCTCATCGCCGTCGTGATCGGCCTCGGCTGGCTCCTCGGTGAGATCCTCGCCGACGCCGAGTGGCTCGGCATCCTGCTCGTCGGCCTCGCCGTGGCCGGCATCGGCTACGCCCTCGTACAGAAGGGGCTCACGATGCTCAAGGAGATGGACATCCAACCCGAACGGACGATTAAGACGCTTAAGGAGGACAAAGAATGGCTGAAGCACGAGACCCCCTGACTCCGGCCGATCCGGACCGGACGACGCCCGCCGCCACCGGGGACTATGCCGCACGCGGCAAGAACCCCCGCGACATCGAGCGCGACATCGACCACACGCGCGCCGAGATGAGCGAGACGATCGACGCTATCGGCGCGCGCTTCCAACCCGATTACATCAAGGAGCAGGCGAAGGACGCTATTCGCAGCACTGCTCGAGACGCTGGTACCACCATGCTAGACACCATCAAAGAGAACCCCGTCCCTGCTATCATCGCCGGCCTCTCCGTCGGCTGGCTCATCATGAAGGGCGGCGAGTCCGAGCGCGACCGCTACCCCGCCTCCCGCCGCGCCCGCAGCTACGACCGCTACGGGTACGATAGCTACCAGACGCGCTACGACGGCGGGTACGACGGCGGGTACGACGGCGGGTACGACGGCGGGTACGACGACGACACGTCGCTGAAAGACCGCGCCGGCGACGCCGCCGATGAGGCGAAGGCGAAGGCGCAACAGGCCAAGCACAAAGTCGGCGACCTCGCCGATCAGGCGGCGGACCAGATGCACGACCTCGCCGACGACGCGCGCCGCTACGGCCGCCGCGCCGAGAACTGGCTGGAGCAGCAGATGAACGAGAGCCCGCTCGCGATGGGAGCCGTGGCCCTCGCCGCCGGTGCGCTCGTCGGCCTCGCCCTACCCGAGACGCAGAAGGAGGACGAGTGGATGGGGCGTCAGAGCGACCAGCTCAAGCGCCAGGCCAAGAGTGGGGCCGAGGAGAAGCTCGACCAGGCGAAGCGCGTCGCTGAGGCCACGGCCGAAGAGGCCAAGGACAAGGCGGAGGACGTAGCCGAGACCGCCAAGCGCGAATCGAAAAAGCAGAACCTCAACGAACCACCTAAGACGACACAGTCGAACCCGGGCGGATCGACGAGCGGCAGCGCACGCGGCTAGGGTGCCTCGATCTCTGCAACGCTTCGAAGCCGGACTGACTGCGCGTCGGTCCTGCTCCGAATGTGTAGATGGCTGCTACCAAAAACAGCGGCGACCGATTCCGTTCGGTCGCCGCTGTTGTATGTCGTGTGAGGGCGGAAGGGAGGGTCAGCGAGCCGCGTCGGCCGGGGAGGCGTCTGTGACCGCGCCGTCGCCGGCGTGAGGCGGGACGGGCGCGGCGTCCGGCATCGGGTGGCCGTGCCGCTCGGGCTGCCACGAGAGCTGGTAGTCCTCGTCCTCGATGTCGAGCGCGGCTTTCGTGAGGTTCAGCGGGCGGAACGTATCCACCATCACCGCCAGCTCTTTCGTCTCGCGGACGCCGATGCTCGCCTCGGTCGTGCCGGGGTGCGGGCCGTGCGGGATGCCGCCGGGGTGGAGCGTGAACGAGCCGCGCTCGATCCCCTTGCGCGACATGAAATCGCCCTCGGCGTAGTAGAGCACCTCGTCCGAGTCGATGTTCGAGTGGTTGTACGGCGCGGGCACCGACTGCGGGTGGTAGTCGAAGAGGCGCGGCACGAACGAGCACACGACGAAGTTGTGCGCCTCAAACATCTGGTGCACCGGCGGCGGCTGATGGATGCGCCCCGTGATCGGCTCGAAGTCGTGGATCGAGATCGCGTAGGGGTACATGTAGCCGTCCCAGCCGACCACGTCGAACGGGTGGTAGCGGTAGACGAACGGGTGCAGCTTGCCGTGCTTCTTGATCCGCACGACGAACTCGCCTTTCTCGTCATGCGTGTCCAGCTCGACCGGCCCGCGGTAGTCGCGCTCGTGATACGGCGCATGCTCCAGAAGCTGACCGACGTTGTTGGTGTAGCGCTTCGGCGGGCGAAACTCGGTCGGGGCCTCGATCACGAGCAGGCGCGGCTGGACGTCGCCGGTGAATACCCAGCGGTGCGTGAGCGTGCGCGGGACGTGGACGTAGTCGCCCTGCGTGAACTCGACGGTGCCGAGGACCGTTTCGAGGCGTCCTTCGCCGTCGTGGACGTAAACGAGCTCGTCGCACTTGGCGTTCTTGTAGAACGCGTGCTCGCCCATCGGCTCGGTCGGGGCGCAGAGCGCGAGGTCCACGTC
>JBBSMX010000165.1:0-8240 GCA_038232935.1 Rhodothermales bacterium
GAGAAGACGCGCTGGGCGGCCAGGAGGAAGGCGATGTAATCAGCCTCGGAGCAGCGGGGAGCGTTCATGAGAGAGCATGCAGAGGGTGCCGATGAAACGCCCTGGAGCGCCGAGAGTCTCAACTGCGTAACTCCTATGACATTCAGATGCGGCTCGTATAACTTGGGCGTCCTCATTCCACCGCCGCGCCCCATGTCGCACCTCCTCATTTCCCGACCCGAACCGGGCGAGTTCGCGCCCTACTACGCCCGCTACCTCGGCGCCGTACCGGGCGGCGACCTGCTCCGGCTGCTGGAGGAGCAGGGAGCGGAGATGCTGGACCTGCTGCGCGCCTTTGGCGAGGCGCAGGGCACACACCGCTACGCGCCGGGCAAGTGGAGCGTGAAGGAGGTCATCGGGCACGTCTCGGACACCGAGCGGATATTCGCGTACCGCGCGCTCCGCTTCGCCCGCGCCGACGCGACGCCGCTGCCCGGCTTTGAGCAGGACGACTATGTGGCCGCCGCAGGGTTCGACCGCCGTGCGCTCGCGGACCTCGCCGAGGAGTTCGCGGACGTGCGCAAGGCGACGATCAAGCTGTTCGCCGGGCTCGACGCGCGCGCCCTGACGCGAGCCGGGATTGCCAGCAGCCACCCGATGACGGTTCGGGCGGCGGCGTGGATCATCGCCGGGCACGAGCAGCACCACGCCCGGATACTGCGGGAGCGGTACCTGACGGAATAACGGAACGGCAGACGGCACACAACGGGAGGGAAGGCGTACAATCCGCCTCGTCTCCTCTCTCCCTTCTGTGCTTGCCATGCCACTCGACACCTCTTCCGAAGGCCCCGCCGGCCTGTACCCCGTCGCGCCCGGCGTCGCCCGCCTGCCCATCTTCTTTGTAAACGTCTACTTCGTCGGGGAGCCCGGTGGCCCGTGGGTCGTCGTGGATACCGGACTGCCGGGGGCGGGCGGGTGGATCCGTCGTGCCGCCGAAGCTCGCTACGGGGCCGGAGCTCGGCCCGAGGCGATCGTGCTCACGCACGGCCACTTCGACCACGCCGGGAACGCCCGCGACCTCGCCGACGCGTGGGGCGTCCCGATCTACGCGCACGAACTCGAGTTGCCTTACCTCACCGGCCGCTCGGACTACCCGCCCAAAGACCCGACCATGGGTGGAGCTATCGCTTTTCTCGCGCGCTTCTTCCCGGCGAGCGGGTACGATTTCGGCCGCCGCGTGCGCGTCCTGCCGGAAGACGGCTCGGTGCCCGGCGTGCCGGGCTGGCGGTGGCATCACACGCCGGGGCACTCCGCCGGCCACGTCTCGCTCTTCCGCGAGCGCGACCGGCTACTCCTCGCCGGCGACGCCTTCGCCACGATGGACCTCGACTCGTGGACGAGTCAGCTCACGCACGCTCGCGAACTGGCGCGCCCGCCCGTACCGTTCACCACAGATTGGCTCGCCGCCCGTGCCAGCATCCGGCGGCTCGCCGATCTGGAGCCGTCGGCCATCGGTGCCGGGCACGGTCGCGAGCTGACGGGCTCCGAGGTGGGAAGACGGCTGCGCGACTATGCCCAAAACGTTGAGGTGCCGGAGCATGGGCGCTACGTCGGCACGCCCGCTGTGACGGACCGGACGGGCGTCGTCGCCGTGCCGCCGCCCGTCCGCGACCCGATCCCCGCCCGCGTTGCGGTGGGTACGGCGGTAGCGATGGTGCTGGCCGGGCTCCTCCGGCGGCACTAGCATTGGGTCGATTGCGCGTAGTCCACGGCCTCACGGCCCCCTCTCTGTCCTGCCGGACATCTCGCCCCCGGTGGGGGCGAGAACGTAGCAGGCGGCGCGGCGCCATTCGTCCCATCACGCCGTTCCAGACTACGTCCCCTCGCCTCTCTAGAGGGCCAGAACCTGCCCTGAGCGAAGTCGAAGGGGTAAGGGGAGCCCACGAGCCACCGACTCTCACGCTAGCGGGACGCGGTGCCGGAGGTTCGGGGTGGGCGCACGACGAGCGTGCCCGTCGCCGTTCGCCCGTTCGTCTCGGGCTGGTACATCGCCTCGGCGGAGGCCGGGGGATGGACGAACGTGCCCGGCGTGGTGGCTCGCGCGACGTACGTGTACGTGTGCTCGCCCGAGTGGAGGTAGTCGGCGAAGAGGACGACGCGGTCGTCGCGGAACTCGGTGTGGTTGAATGAGCCCCACCAGTCGTCGGACCCCGTTTGCTCCCGCACGGCGTCGGCCGTCGTCTCGAAGTCGGCGTTGAGGGCTTCGAGGCCGGCCGGGAGCGCATCGTCGAGGACGACGTAGCTGCGGGCCGTCGGCGTGGTGAGGCGGAGGGTGACCTGGACGAGCTCGCCCGCGTCGAGGGTGACGGTCCCGCCGCTCGTGGCGGTGGACGAACTCACGGGCTGCCCTCGCTCGTCGAGCTTTTGGAGGCGGCGCTCGACGGCGAGGCCGCGGCTTCGGGATTCCTGCGGGGCGGCGGAGTAGGTATCGAGCGTGAGCGCGTAGTAGGCCTGTCCCGGCCCCGTTTTGCGGATGGTGACCGGAGCCTGCGCGGGCAGGTTCGCGAGGGGCACCGTCGCGTCGGCTACGTTGAGGCTTCGGCCTGCGAACTGCTCGCGCAGCACGCGCCGCCCGGCGACCTGCACCTCGGCCGCGAAGTCCGGTGCCGTCTGATCGTACGCCTCAAAAAAGGCGCGGAAGGCGTCCACGACGGCGGCGTTGTCCTGCGTCGAGGCCCAGTGCCCGCCGTCGCGCGTCTGCATCAGATACCGAATCATCCGCTGCCCGAGCTGCCGCGTGTCCGCCGACGGATCGGCCTCGACGAGCGCCGCAAGTCCGTACGCCGTGGCCCTCGTGTCGGAGGCGAAGATCCAGCCCCACGCGCCGCCTTCCGGCATGTCGAGGTAGGCCGTCGTGGATTCGACGCGGACACGCTGCCGGAGCCGGTCGAGCAGGGGGGCGCGGTGCGACGCGAGCGGCCCTCGACCTGCGAGCACGACGGTTCGGAGCAGCAGGCTCTGCCCCTCGGTGGAAAGCTGCGCGGGGTTCTGCGCCAGCGCGTCGATCTCGGGGGCGAGCACACGGCCGTGGCGGGCGAGCGCGTAGAGCATCAGCGCCCGCGTGTCGCTCCACACCGCCGCGTCGTAATACTCCGGCTTCGCGCTCCGATTCCGCACGCTCCGTTCGAGCGCGGCGACCACGTCCCGCGTCAGATCCGCTGGAATCGCGAAGCCGGCGGCCTTCGCCTCGGCGAGGGCGAGCACGACATACGCACTGAGGTACGGGTTCGTATATCGATCACCCGCCCACAGCCCGAAGCCGTCGCCGGTCCAGTATTCGTCGAGGCTCCCGAGCCACGCTTCGACCACCTGCTGCCGATCGCCGCCGAGCGCGTCGAGGTCGAACGCGTCGAGCAGGGTGGTGCCGACGAGGAGCGGGCGCACGCGTGAGGTCGTCTGTTCGAGGCAGCCGTAGGGGTACTGGAAGAGGTAGCGCGTCGCGCCGTCGAGCCCGGCGAGCGCAGTCGAGGCGAGGGTGACGCGGAGGCCACCGAGGCCGGGCACGCGGTCGGGCGGCAGACTCAACGCCTCCTGCGCGGTGCCGTCCGTCGCGGCGAACGTCGCGGTCGTCGTCTTCGTCGTCGGGAGGGCCATGGGGAGCGACACGGCGAAGGCGTCGCGCTCGCGGCCGAGCTCCGCCGTAAACCGCAGGTTCGCCTCGCCCGTTTGCCCGGCGGTCCA
The DNA here is from genome assembly GCA_038232935.1 of Rhodothermales bacterium. Classification (GTDB taxonomy): domain Bacteria; phylum Bacteroidota; class Rhodothermia; order Rhodothermales; family JANQRZ01; genus JBBSMX01. The sequence goes on from JBBSMX010000165.1 coordinate 3,721, forward strand.
TTCGAAGCGGACCTCTTGCGTCTCGCCCGCGTCGAGCCGGACCCGCTTCGCCGCGTCGCCGCGCAGCGTCAGCCCGTCGGCCTCGGCGGCAACTGTCGCCTCACCGGAGGCATCGGTCCGGTTCGTGACGAGCACGCCGGCCTCGAATCGGTCGTCGAGCCGGGCGAAGCGGGGGAGGGCGGGCTGGAGCACGAGCGGCTGCGTGACGACGACATCCGTCTGCCCCGCGCCGAAGCGGTGGTCGGCGCTCAGGGCCGTCGCCATCAGTCGGAACGTGGTGAGGCTCTCGGGCAGGCGGAAGGTGACGCGCGCCCGGCCGCGCGCGTCGGTGCGAACGGCCGGAGCCCAGTGGGCGAGCGGGCGGAAGTCTTTGCGGAGGAGGTCGGAGCCGCCGCCGCCGCCGCCGCCCACGTCCTCCTCTTTCTGCCCGAAGTTGCGCTGGCGGACGAGGTTCGAGAGCGTCTCGCTCGTCGTCACGCCGAGCGGGCGCGGGCCGTAAAACGTCTCGAAGGGATCGGGCAGCGCGTAGCCGATCAGGTTGAGCACGCCCGCATCGGCCGCCGAGAAGGCGATCTCGCCCGCGACGCCGCGCCCGTTCGCGCCCGTCAACCGGAGGTCGACCGTCACCTCGTCGCCCGGCCGGTACTGCTCCTCGTTCGGTTCCACTTCGACCCGCAGGTGCCGCACGCCGGGATCGACGCGGAGCGTGGTGTAGCCGATCTTGAACGACGGTGCGCCCGCGTCGTCGGTGGCAGACGGCGGAGCCGCGCGGCCGTTGAGCAGCACGACGCTGACGAACACGTTGGGCAGGTGATTCTCCGTGAGCGGAATCTCGATCTGCGGCGCGCTGCCTTCGAGCGTCACCACGCGGCTCGACAGGATGCCCTCGCGCTCGACCGTCACGAGCGCCGTCGCGGATTCGTACGGCGACTGCACCATCACCTTCGCCGTCTCGCCCGGCGCGTACGTCGTGTGGTCCGGCACGAGGTCGATCCGGTCGTCGTCGGCGCGCTCCCATGCGACGTAGCCGGAGCCCGTCGCGTAGAAATAGGCCTCGCTGCGGATCGCGTTGCCGCGCACATCGCGGGCGCTTGCGCGGACGAGGTACGAGCCGCCCTCGGTCACCGGCATCGTCAGCCGTGCCATCCGCCCGGCCGTCGTCGTGACCATCCGCCGGCCCATCGGCTCCTCGACCGTTTCGCTCCGCCACCGCAGCCGCCCGTCGGCCCCGACCTCGCGCACGCTGTTCCACTGCCGCCGGATCAGCTCGACCGTCACCCCTTTACTCCCGACGGGCCGTCCTGCCGGATCGACCGTCACGATGTCGAGCTGCATCGCGTCGCGCTCGCTGAGGTCGAGGAACGTGGTGCGCGGGCGGAGGCCGACGTAAAAGAGGCCGGGGTGGAGCGGGACCGTCGTGCGGCCGGACTGCGTCTGCCGCGCGGGATCAGTGACGGTGCCCTCCCACCGGAGTTCGCGCGGCGAGCCGTTCTCGTTGCCCGTGAGTGGGATACGGAGCGCCACCGTCCCGTCGCCGTCCAGCACGGTGTCACGCCGGGCGATTTCGTCGTAGCCGTAGCCCGTGTCGAGCGCGCCGAAGCGGAAGGCGTCGAAGCCGGGCGGGGTGAACGAAGTGGGCGAGGCCGAGAGGACGACCTGCGCCGGCTGCCCGCCCATCGGCGAGCCGAAGAGGTAGCGCCCCTCGACCGTTCCCTCAAAGAAGTCGCCGACGACGTAGGCCGGGGCGGGGGTACGCGCCGTGACGTCGAACCCGGCGCGGCGGAACGCCTCGACGCGGAACGTGCCGCTCGCGAGGTCGCCCTGCTCCCACGGCTCGCGGCTCGCCGCCGCGGTGTCGGCGGCGTAGGCGATGCGGACGGTGTAGACGCCCTGCGCCGCGCTCGCCGGGGCCGTCCAGTCGAGGTCGAACGTCCCCCAGTCGCTCGGGAGCACGCGGCGGTCGAGGACGGTCTCGTCGCGCGGGCTGCGGACGAAGACGCGGACGCTGTCGCGGATGGCCCGCCAGTCGCCGTCGGTTTTGGAGCGGAGGATCGCTTTCAGAAACGCCGTCTCGCCCGCGCGATAGAGGCCTCGATCCGTGAAGACGGTGCCGGCCGCTTGCCTCGGCTCGGGGTTCCAGTCGACGGCCACGTCGAAGCGGTACGGCTCCAGCCCGTCCTGGTACATCGAGGCCGTAAACGCGAGGTCGCCGCCCTTCTCGACGAAGACGAACTGCTGCGGCTCGTTCCACGGATTCGGCTTCTCGATTCCCAGCCCGGCCCAGCCCGGCCCCTGCACTCGTCCGGTGCGGTCGGTCGTGCCCTGCCAGCGGACGCGGTTGGTGCCGTCGCGCACGGTCACGCCCGCTCCTTCGACAGGCGCGGCCGTCGCGAGGTCGGTGACGAGGAAGAGGTTCTGGTGCGGGCTGAACTTGGCCGTGATGCCGAGCCGCGTCACCTGCGCCATCGCGCGGTGACCCTGTTCAGCGTCGCGCTCCTCGTTCCGCCCCGGCCCGAGCAGGTGAATACCGACGACGCCCGTCCCCCCGGTGAGCACCGAGTCGAGCGGGAAGGGGACGACGCCGGGCTTGTTGCGGGCGAGCCCCGGCCGAAACGTCCCGGTCGCGGCGACGGGCTCCGGCTCGGCCGCGCCCTCGGGCAGGTCGCCGTACCAGTGCTCGCGGTCGTACGCCCGCAGGACCGGCACGATCTGATCTGCCCGCAGCCGCCGCACCCCGACGCGCACCGACTCGACGTTCGTGACGTGGAGCGGGAGCGCGGTCGACTGCTCGGCGTCGAGGACGAGGATGCCGCCGGGCACCGAGAGCGACGGCTCGTACGCGCGGGTCGCAAAGGTTTTCTGATCCTGCGCGAGCGTCTGCCCGAACGCGTCGGTGAGATTGCGGACGGTGAGGGTGTAGCTCGTCTCCGGCGCGAGCTCGAACGGGAGCGTGTGCTCGGCGCTGACGGCCCCGTCGCGGGCTTCGATGCCGGGCGGGAGCGCGGCAACCGGGTCGAGGCGGACGGCGCGGCGGAGGTCGCCGAAGCGGACGGGCGTCGAGAACGTCAGTCGGACGCCTCGGCGCGGGTCGAGGCGCGGGTTCTCGTCGTAGTACGGTCGGTCCTGATCGACGCGGACGAGCCGGAGCGGGCCGTACGTCGTAAAGGCGACCGTCGTCGTGTCCGCCATCCCGAGCGGGCCGACGGCGGAGGGGAGGCCGGGGAGTAGGCGGAGCGTGTACGCGGTCCCGCCTGCGAGGGCCTGCGCCGGTCGGACGACGAGCGTGCTGTCGCCGTCGGCCGTCACCTGCACGTCCACACGGTCGTTCCCGGTGCGGGTGAGAATCACGAAGCGGGTCGCCGCGCCTGCATTGACGGGCTGATTGAAGTCTAGCCGGAGCGGGGCAGAGGGCTCGGCGTACGGCTCGCCCCGTGCCGGGGTCGATTCGGCGAGCTGCGGGCGTGGCGTCTCGAAGCGCCACTCGAACGGCTCCGAGCGCTCGCCGTCCACGCTCGGCAGCGCGGCGAGCCGCATGCGAAACGGCGTGGCAGGAGGGAGGGGGGCGCTCGGCGTAAACACGAGCGTCTGCGTCCCGTCCCACGCGAGCGTGCCCGCTACGGCGGGATCGAGCGTGAGCGTGTTCGGGTCGACGCGGGGCGCGTCGCCGAGCGGCACCATCGGCCGGCTGAAGGTCACGGCGACGGGCTGATCGGGGGCCATCGTTTGCGTCGGCCCGTACGGCGTCGCGCTCATCACCCGCAGCGGCCCGCCGAGCGTCGGCACGAACGCACGGCCGTCCGTCTCCACGTCGAGCGCGACCTCCTCGATTCCGAAGCCGCCCTCGCCAGATTCACGCGTGGATTTGCACGCCGCGAGCGCGGCGAGGCAGGCGAAGACGAGCACGCACGCGGCGAGCAGGCGACGGTTCATAGGATTTCGGATGAGCTGTTCAGCGGCGAAAATAAGACGGGAGAGCGGAGATCTAGGCAGCTACTCGTGCCTTTCGCTGTGTTCGATTATGATGTAATCTGAGTTTCCCCAACTCCCTTTATCGATTGCCATGAGAGCCACCCTCGTTTCCGTTCTCTTCAGCCTCGCGCTCTCCCTATCTGCCTGCTCCCTCTTCTCGGGAGACGACGCGCCGGAGGCACCGCCACTCTCACAACTCCATGCCTCTCCTGAAGTCGTCACAATCGGCGGCGAAGATCTCGTCCTCTCGACCTCGATGTGGCGCGACTTTATGCCCATGGCACCACCCGACGGACGGCCCCTCATCGCCATCTTCTACATCTCGACGGCTGATTCCTCTGCTTTCCCTGAAGGCGTGACGTCCGACGCCGCATTCGTAGTCTATGGGGACGAGGTATGGGCGACGTATTACACAACGTCAGTCGCGGGTTGAAAAACAGCTTTTCTGCTCGATCATTCCACCCTAACACAACGTCAGTCGCGGGTTGATCAGATCGAGGCAATTCCTGCGTAGCAGAGGTTCAGATGCACCAGCTTCAGCAACGACACGC
>JBBSMX010000166.1:0-8143 GCA_038232935.1 Rhodothermales bacterium
CGGGTGGCCTGGTCGAGTACATTGCTGGTCATCGGGTTGGCGGGGTTGCTGGTGCGAGGGGAGTGGTCAACTCCACCCTACGCACGACGCAGCGACTTGCCAACCCGTTCTCTACTTCAACCCGCGACTGACGTTAACATATCCAACGGCCAATCTGCGGAACCCGCTGACGGCGCGACGGACCTCGCCTCGTTTTCGATCGTCGGCGTCGGCGCGTCGGCGGGGGGGCTGAAGGCGTTCTTCGAGTTCTTCAGCGCCATGCCCGAGGAGCCCGGCATGGCGTTCGTCCTCGTCCAGCACCTCGCGCCGAACCACGAGAGCGAGCTCGCCGAACTGCTCCAGAACCACACGCCGCTCCGCGTAGTGCAGGTCGTAGACGGCGTGCGGGCGGAAGCGGACGGCGTCTACGTCATCCCCCCCGGCAAGGCCCTCTCGATCCACGACGGCGTCCTCCGTCTCAGCGAGCCCGAGTTCCCCCACGGCCACCGCGCCCCCATCGACGACTTCTTCCGCTCGCTCGCCGCCGACCAGGGCGAGCGCGCCGTCTGCGTCGTCCTCTCGGGCACAGGCAGCGACGGCACGCTCGGGCTGAAGACGCTGAAGGAGGCCGGCGGCCTGACGATGGCCCAGGACCCCGACGACGCCGAGTATGACGGGATGCCCCGGAGCGCCATCAGCACCGGGCTCGTGGACGTCGTACTCCCGGCGAAGGAGCTCAGCGAGCGCCTCGTGGACCTCCGTCAGAAAGGACTCCCCATCGCCCCCACCGCCGAAGCCCTTCCCGAACGCGACAGCGACGCCCTGACGCATATCTTCGCCCAGCTCCGCGATGACACCGGCCACGATTTCGCCCGCTACAAACAGAGCACGGTCCGCCGCCGGATCGGCCGCCGGATGCAGGTGGTCGGCACGAGCGACCTCCCCGGCTACCTCCGCTTCATCCGGACGAACCCGCACGAGATCCGCACCCTCCTCAAGGACCTGCTCATCTCCGTCACCAACTTCTTCCGCGACCCCGACGCCTTCGTCGCCCTCGAGCAGCAGGTGATCCCGAAGCTGTTCGAGGGGAAAGGGGCGGAGGATCAGGTGCGCGTGTGGGTGCCCGGCTGCGCGACCGGCGAAGAAGCGTACTCGATCGCGATGCTCCTCTGCGAGCACGCCGCCTGCCTCGACAGCCCGCCCGGACTCCAGGTCTTCGCGACGGACATCGACGAGCAGGCCCTCGCCTTCGCGCGCGAAGGCCTGTACCCCGAACCCATCAAAGCCGACCTCTCGCACGAGCGACTCAGGCGCTTTTTCGAGTACGAAGCGGTGAGCTACCGCGTGAAAAAGAGCATCCGCGAGATCGTCCTCGTCGCCGTGCACAACGTCCTCAAAGACCCGCCGTTCTCGAAGATCGACCTCGTCTCGTGCCGGAACCTCCTGATCTACCTCCAGCGAGAGACACAGCAGCAGGTTTTCGAGCTCTTCGCCTACGCCCTGCGCGAGCCCGGCTTCCTCTTCCTCGGCACCTCGGAGTCCGTCGAGGGAACGAAGGACCTGTTCTCGACGGTCGACAAGAAGCGGCGGCTGTTCCAGGCGCGCGGCGTGATGCGACAGGGGCTCCGCTTCCCCATTATGCCACCCCTCAGCGCGGCGTCCCTTCGGAGGAAAGAGACGAAGCCCCAGGAGGATGAGGAGGCACCTGCCTCGCTCGACGACCTCCACTGGCAGCTTCTGATGACGTACCACGCGCCGCCGAGCGTGATCGTCAACCCCAGCCACGAGATCCTCCACATCGCCGGCGACGTCAGCCGGTACCTCGCCTTCGCCCCCGGACACCCCACGAACGACGTGCTAAAGGTGGCCCGCCCCGGGCTCCGTCCCGAGCTCCGAACCGCCCTCTACCACGCCATCGAGAAGCAGCGCACGACGGACCGCCTCCGCGTCCGGGCTCAGATCGGCGGGGAGCCCGTGATCGTCGTGCTCACGGTCCGCCCACTCCGCGAGACCGACGGCGCGGATGGCCTCGTCCAGATCGTCTTCGAGGAAGAGCCCGCCCCCGAGGACGTCCCGCTGCCTGCCGGTGGCGAGGAGTCGCCCGCCCTCGAACACCTCGAACGCGAATTTCAGCGGACGAAGGAGCGCCTTCAGAGCACGATCGAGGAGCTCTCGACCGTCAACCAGGAGCTCAAGACGAAGATCGAGGAGATCAACCGCGCCAACGCCGACCTCAAGAACCTCATCGACTCGACCGACGTCGCGACGCTCTTCCTCGACCGCGACTTCCGGATCAAGCGCTACACGCCCCCCCTCGGCGAGCTCTTCAACGTTCTCCCTACCGACCGCGGCCGACCCATCGGCCACCTCACCCAGAACGTTGCCTACCCGAGTTTCGTGGACGACGCCCGCACGGTCCTCGAGACGCTCATCCCCCTCGAGCGCGAGGTCAGCGGGGACGACGGCCGCTCGTTCCTCACCCGCATCGTCCCCTACCGCACCGTCGACGACCGGATCGACGGCGTCGTGGCGACGTTCCTGGACATCACGCGGCGCGTCCAGGCCGAGCAGACGGCGGCCCGGCGCGAGGCCCGCTTCCGCCGGGCCATCATCGACGCGCCCATCCCCGTCCTCCTGCACACAGAGGACGGCGAGATCCTCCAGCTCAGCCGCGCCGTGACGGAGCTCACCGGCTACACCCCGGAAGAGATCCCCACCATCGAAGCCTGGGTCGAGCGGGCCTACGGCGCCGACGGTGGGGAGCGCATCACGCCAGACATCGAGCGGCTCTACGACCTCGACGGCCGCATGGACGAGGGGGAGTTCCACGTCCGCACCAAGAGCGGCGAGGAGCGGGTGTGGCAATTCTCCTCCTCCCCCGTCGGTACGGACGGGCAGGGGCGGCGGCTCGTCATCTCGGTGGCCGCCGACGTCACCGAGCGGAGGCGAGCCGAGGAAGCGCGGCAACTCGCCCTCGAAGGCGGCCAGCTCGGGACGTGGAGCCGCGACCTCGCCGCCGACACCATGACCTTCGACACGCGCTGCCGGGAGCTCTACGGCATGACCCCGGACGCCCCTTCCGAGGAGGCCCTCGCCCACGTCCACCCGGATGAGCGCGACGCGATCCAAGCTGCCATCGAAGCCGCGCTCGACCCGGCGGGCTCGGGGACCTACACCGTGGAGCACCGCCTGCTCGGACCCGACGGCGAGGTGTTCTGGCTCGCCGTCCGCGGGCGGTGCAGCTTCCAGGGCGAAGGGGCCGAGCGACACCCGACGCGGCTCGCCGGCGTCGTCCTCGACATCACGGAGCGGAAGCGGGCCGAGGCCGAGCGCGAAGTCCGCATCCACCAGCAAGCCGCCCTCGCCGCCTTCGGTCTCGATGTCCTCACCGAAACCGACCGCCAATCGCTCTTCGACCGCGCCGTAGCCGTCGTCCACGAGACGCTCGGGGGAGACTTTACGAAAGTGCTCGAGCTCCAGCCCGGTGGGGACGCCCTACTCCTCCGCGCCGGCCTAGGCTGGGACTCCGGCCTCGTCGGCACGGCGATGGTCACCACCGACCCCAGCTCGCAGGCGGGCTACACGATGACCATTGACGAGCCGGTCATCGTGGAGGACCTCGCGGCCGAGACGCGCTTTTGGGGGCCGGTCCTCCTCACGGAGCACGGGGTGAGGAGCGGGGTAAGCGTGGTGGTCGGCGGGCTCACCGAGCCCTTCGGCGTCTTCGGCACGCATAGCCAGAGGGCCTTCGCCTTCAGTCCCGCCGACGCCGCCTTCCTCCAATCCGTCGCGAATGTCGTGGCCTCGGCGATCGACCGGATGGAAGCCATGCAACACCTCGAAGAGCGCGTCGAGGAGCGGACGCTGAATCTCCGTAAGAGCGAGCCCCGCCTCCGTCTCCTCTACGACGTGGTCTCCCACCCCGCTGACAGCCTCGCCGCCCAAATCGACCGCGCGTTCCACCTCGTCACGGACCTCCTCGGGCTCGACGTGGGCATCCTCAGCCACGTCGAGGGGGATGTCTACACCGTCGAGCACTGCTACGCCCCCGGCACAGGGCTGGAGCGGGGCCAGACGTTCGCCCTCGGAACGACGCCGTGTACGATCACGCTGGAGACGAAGGCCCCCCTTGCGATCGACCAACTCAGCGCGTCGGAGCATCACGGGCACCCCTGCCGCGACGCGTTCGACATCGAGAGCTACATCGGTGCACCGATCCGTGTCGGCGACAGCGTCTACGGCACGCTGAACTTCTCGAGCCCCGAGCCGAAGGTGCCCCCGTTCTCCGACGGAGACCGCGAGCTCGTCGTCTTGCTGGCGCAGTGGCTGGGCTCGGCGTTCGAGCAGGAGGCCGCCGAGACCGCCCTCCACAGCGAGAAGGAGTGGTCCGAGCAGATCGTCGAGGGCTCGTTCGACGGCATCATCGCCTTCGACACCGACCTCCGGTACACGATCTGGAACCCGGGCGCCGAACGGATCACCGGCATCCCGGCCGAGGACGTCCTCGGCCAACCCAGCTCCGAAGTCTTCCCGATCCTCCGCGAGAATGGCGATCTGGAGCGGCAGCAGGCCGCCCTCGCGGGGAAGTCGGCGTTGTCGGGCGCGCTCCCCTACGTGATCCCTCAAACGGGGAAGTCGGGGTACTACGAGTCCCGGTACACCCCCCTCTACGGCGCGAGCGGCGAGATCGTCGGCGCGCTCGGGATCTTCCGCGACGTGACCGACCGGAAGCGGGTGCAGGATGAGATCGAGCGCTCCGAGCAGATGCTCGCCGGCGTCCTCCTCGGCTCGCTCGACGGCATCACCGCATTCGAAGCGCTGCGGGACGAGTCGGGCGAGATCGAGGACTTCGTGTGGATCATCGCCAACCCCACCGCCGCCGCCCTCGCCCGGCAGGACGCCGTACACCTTCTGGGCTCCCGCCTCTCCCAAACGCTCCCAGGGATCCACGTAAGTGGGTTCTTCGCTGAGTTCGTCCGCGTGGTCGCAACCGGCGAACCGATCCAAGGCCTCCGGCATTACGCCTCTGGCCCCGTCGAGGGGTGGTTCGAGTACAGTGCCGTCAAGCTCGGCGACGGCCTGGCCGTGACCGTCCGCGACGTTACGGAGCGGAAGCAGACCGAGGAAGACCTCCGCGCGAGCGAGGAACGCTTCCGCGAGCTGTTCCAATCATCGCCCGACGCCATCTTCGTCGAGAACCTCGACGGGGTCGTGCTCGACGTGAACCCCGCCGCCTGCCGCCTCCACAACGCCGACCGCGCGTGGCTCATCGGCCGCGACCTCAGCGAGCTCGTACCCCCCGAGTATCGGGAGCGAGCGCAGGCCGACTTCGAGCGGCTCGCTAGCGGCAGCTTGAGCCTGCTGGAGAGCCAGAGCTTTACGGCCGACGGCCTCATCGTCCCCGTCGAGGTGCGGACGGACCGGATCACGTATGCGGGGCAGGACGCCGTCCTCCTCCACGTCCGTGACGTGACGGAGCGCGACGCCGTCGAGCGCGCCCTCTGCGAGAGCGAGGAGCGTTTCGCCAAGGCGTTCCACGCCGCCCCCGTCGCCATGTCCATCTCCACGTTCAGCGAGAACCGGCTCCTCGACGTCAACGAGAGCTACTGCGCCCTCACCGGCTACACCCGCGCGGAGCTCCTCGGCCTTACCCCCGCCGAGCTCGACCTCCTGCCCCACGCCCCACCTATCCCCCACGCCGACGACCTCGAAGCGACGGGGAGCGTCCGCTCCGTCGAGCTCACGCTCCGCACGAAGTCCGGCGTCCTCCGCGACGTCCTCGTCTCGGCCGAGCTCATCGACATCGGCGGGCTGCGGTGCATCCTCGGGATCGGCTTCGACATGACGGAGCGGAAGCGGCTGGAGCGCGAGGTCATCGAGGCAGCCGAGCTCGAGCGGCGGCGGATCGGGCAGGACCTCCACGACGAGCTCGGGCAGCAGCTCACCGGCGCGGCCTTCCTCGGCCAAGTGCTCGGGCAGAAGCTCGCCGCCGCCGACCGGCCCGAGGCCGAGGACGCCGGTCAGCTTACCGAACTCATCAACCACGCGCTCGCCGAGATGCGCGACCTCTCCCGCCTCCTCTCCCCCGTCGACATTCAGGCAGAGGGGCTGATGGACGCGCTCCAGACCCTCGCCGACCAGACCGAGCGCGTCTTCGGCGTGGCGTGCTGGCTCCGGACGGAGGGCGATGTCCGCGTGGCCGACAACGTGGCGGCCACCCACCTTTTCCGCATCGGGCAGGAGGCCGTCAACAACGCCGTCAAACACGCCGGCCCATCCGAGATCGAGATCGCGCTCACGCACGATGCCAAGGGCCTGCACCTGGCAGTCACGGACGACGGCACCGGGATCGACCCGGCGATGATTCAGCATCCGTCCGGGCTCGGGCTCCGGACGATGCGGTACCGCGCCTCCCTCATCGGTGCGACGCTTCACATCGGGCGGCAGAAGCGCGGCAGCGTCGTGGCGGTGCTGCTGCCAGACGCCCACAAGGACACGCTGTAGCCTACTGCCGGGGTACGACGCGGCCGTCGGGCAGGATGCGCTCGTTGGGGCCGGGCGGCGTGCCGGGGAAGTTCGAGATCGAGACGTTCGGGTCGCGGTCTTCGGGGACGTAGTGCGTGTGATCCCCGTGCGAAATGGCGACGTAGCCCTTGTCCCCGAACGGATTGAGCGCGCTCAGAAACGCGAGGAAGAGGAAGAACCCGGCGATGCCGATGAGAATCCAGCGGCGACGCTTCACCGTGGCGTCAGAGGGCGGGGCGTCGGCAATCGGTGGGGACGGCGGCGGGGGCGAGGGTGCAGGCATGGGGGCGGTAGAGTGAATGCTGTCCACCCCCAAATGTAGCACCGTCGCCCCCTCGCGATGCGTTCTCCTCCGCTTATGCGTCGGCGTTCGACGGGGCGAGCGTGGCGAAGTAAGCGTGGAGCGCCCGGAGTTCATCGTCGGTCATGTGCTTGGTGAGCGCCAGCGGCATGAACTCCGCGTTGATCTCCTCCTTGCTGGGCCGTACGCCGGTCCGCAACGCCGTGGCGAACTCGTCGAAGGTCCACTGCCCGGCCGCTACGAGCGGAGGAGCAGGGATCATTCCGGGCGGACCCGGCGGCTCCTTCATGCCCTGCATGTTTTCGCCGTGGCAGTACGCGCAGACATAGGCGAGATACGCTCCGTATTCGACCGTGGGACCGGGCTCCGGCATGTCGGCGCGGGCCGGGTCGGTGCGCACCTCGAAGGCCGGATCGAAAGGGCCGGCCGAGAGGAGGCGACCCATCAGCCGAACCTCCGTCGGGGGGTGCTCCGCGTCCACGGGCGGGACCTGCTGGAGGTAGGCGATGAGGGCGGCCATGTCCCGGTCGCTGATGCCGTGGAACGCTGCCGAGGGCATGATGAGGACGGACCGCCCGTCCGGCTTGATGCCATGCCGCACCGTGCGGTCGAAGTCCTCGGCGGTGTACCTGCTCCCGATGCCTCCCTTCCCTGCCGTGAGGTTCGCCGCCGTGATGCGGAAGGGCGGCGCGTCCGCAAACACCTGCCCGCTGAAATCCCTGGTGTGGCAATCGTTGCACCCGTAGATGTTGACGAGGTGCGCGCCGCGCGCGATCGAAGCCGAGTCAGTCGGGATCTCGAGGCTGGCCGTTTGAGCGGTGTGGGTACGACTCAGGTTGGTGCCGCCGACGACATACATCACCCCAACCCCGATCAGGACGAGCAGGAGAAAGACACCGAGTCCGATACCGATCCACTTGAGAGCGTTCTTCATAACGAGGCGCGTTGAGTGAGCGAGCGGGGCCCGAGTCCCCGTTTCGATAGGCAGAAGAAGGCTGTGCCTCCCGTCTCACACTCTCCCCTTCACGCAGCACCCTGCCCTGCTAAACACTGAATATTCATAATTTCAACCGACAAAATCAAGTAACTGTCGTCTCTGTTCTTTTTCTGCGGACGGCAGGCCTTTGACTATCAAAAAGCCCGGCCCCGCACGCAGCGAGACCGGGCCTTCCTGTGGACAAAGCGGAGCATCCGCTCCTGACTCAACGTCAGTCGCGGGTTGAAAAACAGCTTTTCTGCTCGATCATTCCACCCTAACACAACGTCAGTCGCGGGTTGATCAGATCGAGGCAATTCCTGCGTAGCAGAGGTTCAGATGCACCAGCTTCAGCAACGACA
>JBBSMX010000167.1:0-8125 GCA_038232935.1 Rhodothermales bacterium
CTGGGCCGATCACATACCATCGCGGTCTGACCCGCTTCCGAGCGCTCTTCGAGGGGTGGACGCTTGCTCATGGCGATGTGTATACACCGTAGCCCCTCGGGGAGGTGCCCCCATAGGGGGCGGAGAGGGTGGGCCGAGCCCCGGAGACCCCCCCAGTCGCTGCGCGCCAGCCCCCCGAGGGGGGCAGGGGGCCAACTGCGTAACTCCTATTACAATACCCTTTGTCATCAACGATACAGCATTGCTTCACGATCCACGCGGTTCATAATTGAGCTTCGCAGGGGCGACGACTTCCCTTCTCGGGCTCTACACCGGGAGGCTAGGCATGCCGAACTCCGCCTCGGAGCGGCGGTATCAACGTCGCAGCCGCTCCGACTCCCACCCTTTGCATGCGCCTCCGCTCGCTCCGCCTCCTTTCTTTCCGCGCCCACGCCGAAACCGAGGTGACCTTCGCGCCCGGTGTAAACCTGCTCTATGGTCCGAACGGCTCCGGCAAAACGAACCTCCTCGAGGCCGTCCATTACCTCTGCCTCAGCAAGAGCTTCCTCACAACGCAGGATACCCACGCCCTCCGGCAGGGCTGCCCGTTCTTTGAGGTCGAGGGACGCTTCGAGGGCGAGCAGCGGCCCGAACTCACGGCGCGGCTCGTCTACGTGCCTGAAGAGGGCAAGCGGATTTTCATTAACAAAGCCCCACTTGGCAGGCTCTCCGAGGTCGTGGGCATGCTGCCCGTCGTAGTGTTCTCGCCCGCCGACGGCGCTCTCACGGCCGGCGGGCCGGACGAACGCCGCCGGTTTCTCGACAACACGCTCAGCCAGGCCCGCCCGGTCTACCTCGACGACCTGCTCCACTACCGCCGGGCGCTCAAGCAGCGGAACGCGCTCCTGTTCGCGCAACGCCGCTCCCGCTCGCCTGCCGATCCGGCCTCGCTTCAGGCGTGGGACGAGGAGCTCATCACGCTCGGGGCGCGCATCATCGAGCGGCGGCGGCGCTTCATCGCCGAGTTCGCCGCCTTTCTGGCCGAGGCCTACGCCAGCATCGAGGCCGTCGGTGAAGAGCCGAGCATCGCGTACGAAACGGCCGTAGCGCTGGAAGAAGAGATGACGGAAGCGGACATCGCCGAGGCGTTCCGGCAGGCGCTTCGCCGCCTCGCCCGCCGCGAGCGCGAGCGCGGCCGAACCCTCGCCGGCCCCCACCGCGACGAGCTCGTCTTTCGGCTCAACGACTTCGAAGTCCGCCCGTACGCCTCCCAAGGCCAGCATCGGACGTTCGGGATGGCCCTCAAGCTGGCAAAGTATTTTTACCTTCGAGACCGGCTCAACGAAACCCCGCTCCTCCTGCTCGATGACGTCTTTGGCGATCTCGACCCGCACCGCTCGGCGGTTTTCCTCCGCCTCCTCCAGTCCGACGTCGTGGGCCAGAGCATCATCACCACGGCGCGGCGCGATCCGTTCGAGGAATCGCTTGATTTCTCCGGCCCGGAGCACGCTGCCCTCTACGTCGTACACGGTACGGTAACGGAGCCGACCGGCTACCCCGCGGTCTGACCGTTCCCCCCCTTCTCACTCTCGACCCCACCTCTGACCCCTCCCGATCATGCATGCACACTACCGTGTCTTTGCGCTCCTCGCGCTCCTCGTACTGAGCCCGCTCGGCCTCGCTCTCTCCGGCTGCGGTCAGGCCACCCAGAACCTCGTCACCGGCGAGACGACGCGGGGGGCCTATACTTGGCAGCAAGAAGTGCAGATCGGCACCGAAGCGAATCAGCAGATCATCGCCCAGTACGGACTCTACGACGACCCACAGCTCCAGACATACATCTCGCAGCTCGGGCAGAAAGTGCTGCAGACGAGCGCCTATTCCGACGCGAGCACGCCCGCCGAGATCCGCAACACGCCGTTCCACTTTCAGGTTCTCGATAGCGAGGTCGTGAACGCGTTCGCGCTGCCCGGTGGCTATATCTACGTCACGCGCGGGTTGCTCGCGTTTCTCGAAAACGAGGCCCAGCTCGCCGTCGTGCTCGGCCACGAGGCGGGGCACGTGCTCGCGCGACACTCCTCGCAGCGGGCGGCACAGGCCCAGCTCGGCCAGCTCGGTCTGCTCGGAGCCGCTGTGCTCGGCGGCGTCGTCGGCGGCGGGAACGTGGCCGAGGGGATCTTGAACTACGGAGGGGCCGGCGTACAGCTCCTTTTCCTCTCGTACGGCCGTGATGCCGAGCGCGAGGCCGACCGCGCGGGCGTCGCCTATGCCGAGTTCGCGGGCTATGACGCGGCGCAAGCTGCCAGCTTCTTCGGCTCGCTCGAACGCCTCGGTGCGCAGAGCGGCGGCAGCGTCCCGTCCTTCCTCTCCACCCACCCCGACCCCGGCGAGCGCCGGCAGACCATCCCCCAACTCGCCGCGCAGTACGACCCGCAGGGTACGGCCGTCGACGCCGCGCCCTACCTCCAGCGGATCGACGGCATCGTCCTCGGCACGAACCCGCGGCAGGGCTTCACCGAGAACGGCGTGTTTTACCACCCTGACCTCAAGTTCTCATTCGACTATCCGAATAACTGGCAGGTAGCCAACGGTGCGGCGGCCGTGCAGATCGGCGAGCCGAACGGGAAGGCTGTCATGGAGTTCGCCTTCTCCGGGGAGGAGTCGGCGCAGGCGGCCGGACGCGCCTTCTCGGGCCAGCAGGGTTTCCAGGCCGCCGACCAGCAAGCCACGACGGTCAACGGCAACCGCGCCTATGCCGTCACGGGCACCGCCACCACGCAGCAGGGCGAGCTCGGCGTCCTCGCCTATTTCATCGAGTACGGCGGCAGCGTTTACCGCTTTATGGGCCTCACTAGCGCAAATGCCTTTGGGACCTACCGCGACGAGTTCACCTCTACGTTCCGCAGCTTCAGCCGCCTCACCGACACGCAGTACCTCAACCGCCAGCCCGTGCGGCTCGACGTCGTCCAGACGCCGCGGAATGCGACGTTCCAGTCCCTCCTCAGCGGCCGGCCGACGCCGACCGGCATGAGCGAAAACGAGCTCGCGATCATGAACGAGGTGGACCTGAACCAGCAGATCCCCGCCGGCACCTCGCTCAAGCTCCCGCAGCAGTAGCGATCAACCGTAGGGGCGACCGGCCGGTCGCCCCTACGCATCGCCCTTCGGTGGGATGATGACCGCCTCGCCGCCGAGCGCCATCTTGCCGGCCTCGTTGTAGACGTAGACCTTCGCGCGGACATGCCCGTACCGCTCGATCTTCTCGACGACCTTCACCTCGACTTTGATCTCGGAGCCGACGGGCACGGGCCGCAGAAACTTCGCCGAGAGCGCGACGGCGACGCTGCCATGGCCTGGATAGTCCCGCCCGAGCACTTTGGAGACAATTCCGAGTAGGAACGCCCCGTGGACGATGGGCTGCCCGAACGGCGTAGTCGCAGCGTAATCGGCGTCGAGGTGGAGGGGGTTGTCGTCGCCGGAGACGTCGGCGAAGGCGCGCACGTCGGCGGCGCTGACGGTGCGGCTCCACTCGAACGTGTCGCCGATCTGCATGGAGTCGTAGGTGTGCTGAGGCATCGGTCGGGGCAGGTGGGTGAGGGAAAGCCGCTCGAAAGATATCAGACAGCGTCGTACGCGAGGAAGCGGCTTTTGAGATCAGGCGTTGGCATCCGGCACGTGTCGCACTTTCCGAACCAGCGGAAGCGGTTGCGCGCGACGAATCGGTACGCCGCATCGCGAATCGGCAAGGGTACCGCGAGCAAGATGGTGAGCAGCGTCCACGCCCCGCCGAGTCGCCGTGCGATCCGCAGCGCCGCCGCCGAGCGGACGTGACACCGTCCGTTCTCGACGAGGATGATCGTGTCCTCGTTCTCCAGCCCGCAGCGCCCCGTCAGCCGCCGCCCCGTCTCCGACTGAAGCGGGGCGAAGCGGAAAACGGCCTCGTGGTCGTGGTCGATGATGAAGTTGACGGCCGCGTTGCACAGGTTGCATACGCCGTCGAACAGCACGACGGGATGCTCGGTGTCGGGGAGGCTCGGCGGACCGGAGTGAGGGGAGACGGGGACGTGCATTGAACGTGGAGGGCGAGGGGGGAGGCATGTACCCTCAAACCGC
This sequence comes from Rhodothermales bacterium, assembly GCA_038232935.1. GTDB lineage: Bacteria > Bacteroidota > Rhodothermia > Rhodothermales > JANQRZ01 > JBBSMX01. The sequence continues at coordinate 4,093 of JBBSMX010000167.1, forward strand.
TCATCCGTTGCACGCGGCAGCTTGCTTGGTTAAACAGAGAAAATTACTCCAATACGGTCGAAGCGAGGGAATACCAGTCGGATAGGAGAATCCGAGATCGGTTCCACTCGTTATGCCGGGGTTCGCTATCGTTTCATGTGACCTCGCGTCCTCCGGCGTCGGCTACGGTACGCGCCTGCTCACCCCAACTCGATTTCGTGGAACGTCTCTTCGAATCCCTCCGCCCGCTCGTCCGCGCCATCGTGCGCAACCCGTTCGTGGTCGTCGCCGTGGCCCTCGCGCTCACGGTGCTCGGGTTGGTTTCCGCTACCCGGCTGAAGATCGACACGGACCTCGCGACGCTGCTGCCGGAGGATTACACGAGCGTGCAGGCGCTGGAGCGGCTCCGCGACACCGTCGGCTCCGAGACGCCGGTGGACGTGGGAATCGAGAGCCCGTCGTTCGATGCCAACAAGCGGTTCGCCGAGGCCCTCATCCCGCAGGCGATGGCGCTGCGCTGGCGGGGCGAGCCCGTCTTCACCCGTGTCGAGTTTCAGAAAGACACCACGTTTCTCGCCCGGAACGCGCTCTATTTCGCGTCGAACGAGGAATTGGACCAGCTCGAGGACTTTCTCCAAACGACGGCGGAAGAGGCCCGGCTGAAGGCCAACCCGTTCTACGTGGACCTCGACGACGACCTCGGGTTAGACGAGGAGGACGAGCCCGACACCGAGAGTCTGGAGGACGCCCTCGGCGACCTGCAAGTGACGGAGTACGCCGTCTCGCCCGACTCTACGGTCCTCGCCTTCCGCTTCCACCCAAGCGGTGCGCAGACCAACATCGGGTACATCCGCAACACGTACCGGCAGCTCGACTCGCTCGTGGCAGCGATGCAGCCGCAGCAGTTCCACCCGCAGATGGAGGTCACGACGGCAGGCCGCCTCCTCCGCCAGCAGATCGAGATCGACGCGATCACGAGCGACGTGCAGAGCAGCTTCGGGATCGGGGCCGCCGCCGTGCTGCTGTTCGTCGTGCTGTACTTCTTTTACAAAGCGCTGCAAGTGCGCGGTCGCACGCGGCGCGTCGTCCTCGGCGAAATCGCCCGGATGCCCGTGACGGCGGGGCTCATCGGTATCCCACTCGTGATGAGTCTGGCGTGGACGTTCGGCCTCGCCGCCGTCGTCTTCGGCACGCTGAACCTGATGACCTCGACGCTCGCGCTCGTCCTCTTCGGGCTTGGGATCGACTACGGCATCCACTACTACGCCCGGTACACCGAGGAGCGCGGGCACGGCCTGAGCGTGGCCGCCGCTGCCGAAACCACGTTCGTATCCACGGGACAGGCCGTGACGGTGAGCGCCGCGACGACCGCCATCGCCCTCTTCGCACTCACGATTGCAGACTTTCGGGGCTTCAGCGAGTTCGGATTTATCGGCGGCATGGGTATCGTGTTCGCCCTCTTCGCGATGCTGCTCGTCCTGCCGGCGCTCCTCGTGCTGAGCGAGCGCTTCGGACTGCTCCGCCTCGAAACGCACACGGACGACCCCGTCTTCACCGCCAATCCGCGTCCGTTCCCGGCCGTGCGAGCCATCCTCGCCGCCAGCCTCGTGGCCGTCGTCCTCGCGCTCTTCGCCCTCCCGGCCGAGCGGTTCGAGTACAATTTCAGCAAACTGGAGCCGGCGTACCGCGCCTACTACGACCGCGCCGACCGCCTCGCCTCAGTGTACCCGAGCAGCAACCGCCGCAACCCCGCCTACCTCGTCGTGGACGATCCCGCCGATGTGGAGCCGCTCGCCGCGGAGCTGCGCCGCCGGGCCGAGGAGGATACGCTCATCCTCGCCGTCGAGAGCCTGCAAGAGCGGTTCCCCGCCTCGCCGGACGCGGCCCGGGCCAAGCTCGCGCGCATCGCCGAGATCCGCGCTCTCACCGACGACCCGTTCCTGTCGCAGGACACGACGGGGCAGATCGCTCGCGTCCGTCGGGCCGCGAGCACGACCGCGCCCATCCCGCTCGCCGCCGTGCCGGATGAGCTCAAACAGACGTTCACGTCGAAGTCCGGCGAGGTCGGCAACTTCGTCATCGTGTACCCGCGCGGCTCGCTCTCCGAAGACGCCCGCCTCTCGATGGCGTTCTCGGACGAGGTCGGGACGGTGGAGGCGAACGGAAAGACGTTCTACGCCGGCTCGACGTCGATCGTCGCGGCGGAGATGCTGCGGCTGATGCTGGCCGAGGCTCCGCTGATGGTCGGCATCACCTTTGTGCTGATCGTCGTCCTCATGCTCCTCGCGTTCCGTTCCGTGAAGTGGGCGCTGCTGGCCCTGCTGCCGCTCGTCGTCGGGGTGCTGTGGATGCTCGGGCTGATGGCACTAGCGGGCGTCTCGCTCACGTTCTACAACCTCGTGGTACTCCCGGCCGTGCTCGGCATCGGCAACGACTGCGGGGTACACCTCGTGCACCGCTACCGGGAGGAGGGGCCGGGCTCGCTCCGCCACGTCCTCCGCTCCACGGGCGAGCACATCACGATGGGCGCGCTCACGACGATGATCGGTTTCTCCGGACTCTTGCTCTCGTTCCACCCCGGCCTCCGCTCCATCGGCCTGCTCGCCCTCATCGGGATCGGGACGACGCTGCTGGCGGCGCTCCTTTTCCTCCCGGCACTCCTGCAATGGCTAGAGGACCGGAATGCGGTCGAGCCGGCGAACCGTCCGGCTGCGACCTCATAAAAACGACACTTCGCCCTCTGCAGACGGAAACATCGTTAAGATTACGTTAAGCTAAGAATCCATGCGCTCCATACACAACCGCTTACCCCGCAAGGTTCGCGTGCTCTTTGTCCTTCTTTTCCTCGCTTCCGGCGCGTTCGCCGCTTCCGCGCAGGCCGATGAGCGGATTGAGGTACCGTCGGGCGGCGCGCGCGCAGTGACGGCGGACGACTTCCGTCCACACCGCGCGGTGGGTAGCGCGTACAACGAGGTCTGGTCTTACACCTTCCTGCTGAACGACGGAATGCAGGCAACGATGAGCCTCTCGCAGGCGAACCTCGGAAGCCTGATGTCCCCAGTCTCGGGAGCCGAGTTCTCGATCTCCGGCTTCAACGGGAAGAGCTACCGAGCGCCGAAGCAGTACGACATTGCCGACCTCCGCTTCACTCCGAGCTCGGGCAAGCTGCAGGTTCACCCAGACATCTACGTTGAGGGCGCGCTGCCGCAGCGCCACAGCCTCCGCTTCGAAGCCGGTAAGAACGGCGTCGAGTACGACGTGAACCTCACCCTCTCCAACATCGCGACGGGGCTGACGTGGGGGGACGGCGTCTTCCACTTGGGCTCGCAGCAGATCGGCGTGTTCATCCACATCCCGTATGCGAGGGTGGCCGGCACGGTGACCATCGATGGGATGACGAAGCAGGTCTCGGGTACTGCCTACATGGACCACACCTTCCAGAGCGACTTCGCGACGAAGCTCGTCCGCAGCGCCTACCGCTACGTCCAGCACAGCGGCGACATGGAGGTGGGGTATTTCATCGCGCCCGCCTCGCGCTACGAGAACCAAGTCGTCGGGTTCGCCGCTGTCCGGCAGGGAGGCCGCTTCCAGCTCCGCAAGCCCGAGTCGCTGCAAGTCGTCTCGACGCGGCAGGCGCTCGGCGTGGGCGTGCCGAACCAGCTCGCGGTGCGCTACGCTGGCGGCGGGCAGACGATCATCAACCGCGAGCGCGACCAGCAGACGTTCTCCGCGCTCGACGAACTCGGCGGCATTCAGAAGACCGTAGCGAAGCGCTACATCGGCGGCGAGGTCGTCGTCTTCCGAGGCCGCGGCACCACCAACCAGCGCAACCGCCTCGTCTACGACTACCTCATCGTCAAGTAGCGGGACACGACAGGATAGCGCAGCGATCAAGCTTCAGCCACGGAGCCGCCGCTCGGCTTCGGCGAGCATGGCGGGGGTGTCTACGTCCTGCCAGAAGCCGTCGCCGATGTCGAGCACCGTCATCCGACCCTCGCCGGCAAACCGCTGAATCCCGTCGGAGAGCGAGGCGTCTCCGCGCTGCTCGTACACC
>JBBSMX010000168.1:0-8051 GCA_038232935.1 Rhodothermales bacterium
ACGCCGGAACGCGGTCGAGCGGCTCGTGGGGTGGCTCAAGGAGCACCGGAGCCTCGCGACGCGGTTCGACAAAACGGCAGCGTCGTTCTTGGCGATGGTGAAGCTGGCCTGCATCCGGCGGCTTCTCCGCGCCGCGTTTCCATACACAGCCTAGGCGGCCTGGAAATCGCGGGTGTGGAGGGCGGCGCCGCGGGCGTGCTCGTCGGGCGAATACGGGGCGGCGTCGGAGGCCGCAGCGGTGTCGATGAGCTGCGCGGCGTTGCTCGCGCCGCTGAGTACGAGCGAGACGTTCGGGTTGTCGAGCACCCAGCGGAAGGCGGCTTGGGGCAGCGTCTCGATATCGTCGCGGACGAGGAAGCCGAGGCGTTCGGTGTAGGCCACGCGCTCCGCGATCTCGTCGCGGCCGTAGCGGGCGTTGAGGTGGTCCTGCTCGAAGTCGGTGTCCCGTGTGATGGCCCCGGACAGGAACCCGTTCGCGAGCGATTCGCGCGCCACGATGCCCACGCCATCGGCTCCGAGGTCGGCGATGAGATTCGACGCCTGCCGGTTCATCAGGCTGTAGACGACCTGCACCGCGTCGATCTTCCGCTCGGCGGCCCACGTCCGCGCCACACCCTCGGTGTCCTCGAACTTCGAAATCGAGTGCCCGACGACACGGACTTTTCCCTCGTCTTTCAGCTTGCCGAGCTCGGCCCACACGTCGGCGTGGATTTCGTCGGCGCTGAACGGGGAATGGAAGAAGAGCACATCGACGTGATCGGTGCCGAGTCGGCGCAGGCTGCCCTCGACGGACTCGCGGGCGCGGCGGGCGTGGAAGTGGGGCGCGGCGTCTTCGGTCGCATACCGGCCGAACTTGGTCGAGATGAGCACGCGCTCGCGGTCCGAGCCGAGGGCGCGGCCGAGGATGGTTTCGGAGATCCCGTCGCGCTCGGCGTCGCCGTAGAGCGGGGCCGTGTCGAAGAAAGTGACGCCCGTGTCGAGTGCGGCGCGGATCGTCGCCACCGCGTCACGCTCGGCGACGTCGCCGTAAATCTGCGAGGCGAAGGCCCACGTGCCGAGGCCGATGTCGGAGACGCGGAGGCCGGTGCGGCCGAGGGTGCGGTAGTTCATATGGTGTAGTGTTGGAGAAGGCGGCGAATCGTGGGGACGGTGCGTTCGAGGAAGAGCGCGAGGATCGCCGCGCCCTCGTCGGCGGAGGCCGTGCGCGGGTCGTCACCCCAGACGCCGTCCTCGTCGAGCGTCGGCGTGTGGTCGGGGAGGAGCGAGAGATCGACGGGCTCAGGGTCGAACAGAAGCTGGTACGAGGTCTCTCCGCGTGCCGCGTGGTTCGACGGGTACGTCTCCTGCGTCGGCTCGAACGACGGGACGAGCAGGACGCCGATGTCGTCGCGCTCTTCGGCAAACGCCTCGACCGTCTCGCGGAGCGCGTCGATGTGCCCGCCACCGCAGTGCCCGGTGACGATCACGACGGTGCGGAACGCCTCGTCGGCGAGCCCGTGGAGAAACTCACGGCACAGCGCACGAACCGTTTCCGCCTCGTGCTCGATGGTGTGCGGGAAGCCCTTGAACGGCTTGATGGTGTCGGTGCCGATGTACACCGGCGGGAGGACGACGCCGCCCGTGGCCTCGGCGAGCGCGCAGCACTGCCCGAGCGCCTGCATTCCGTCGAGCCCGACGGGCGCATGGTGGCTATGCCATTCGAGCGCACCCCACGGGAGGTACGCCACCGGCGCGTGCTCGCGAATCGTTTCGATCTGGGCAGGACGGAGCCGCTCGTAGCGTCCCCACGCGGGCGTGTCAATCATCGCAGCCACTCGTCGAGGTGTTCGGCGACGAAGGCGTCGTCGGTGAGGTGAGGGTAGATGCGATAGATCCGGTCGATGGCTTCGCGCTGGCCGGGGGAGAGGCATTCGTTCGGGTCGAGGCAGCGTGGGCTCGCCATCGAGCCCTGCCGGTGGAGCACCTCGTGAATACCCGCGATGCAGCCGGCGAACTGATGCGCGGGGTCGAACAGCGCCGCGTTCGCGTCGGTGATCTGCGCGGCAAGCGTGAGGAGCGAGGCGGGGACGGTGTCCCTCTTGCGATGCAACTTGGCGAGCGTGAGGTGCTCCACCGCTCGGCGCGTCCAGCACGCCCAGTGACCGAGCAGCCCGCCCGCGAACCGAAGCTTCTGCGTGCTGCCGTCGGTAGGAATCTCGTACGTCGTCAGCAGGTCGAGCAGGATGTGGTCGTCGTTGCCGGTGTAGAGCGCGATCTCGCCGGCACGGCCGGACTCCGCCACGGCGCGAAGCACGTCGAGCGTCTGATACCGGTCGAACGGCGCGACTTTGATGGCGACGACGTTGGGGATTTCCGCAAACCGCCGCCAGAACGCGACCGGCAACATCCTCCCACCGACGGCTGGCTGGAGGTAGAACCCGACGAGCGGGAGCACGCGCGCCACCTCGCGGCAGTGGGCGATGAGTTCGTCGAGCGAGGCGTCGGGGAGCGCGGCGAGGGAGAGAAGGCCGGCGTGATAGCCGAGGTCGGCGGCGAGTCGGGCTTCCCGGGTGGCCTGTGCCGTATCGCCGCAGACGCCCGCGATCCGCACGGTTTGACGTCCCGTCGCCTCATCGCTGGCTCGCAGCGTGTCAGCCGCGAGCGCGAGCACGGGCTCCAGCAGATCGACGCCCGGCTCGCGGATCTCGAACTGTGTCGTGTGGACGCCGACGGCGAGTCCGCCCGCGCCGGAGGCGTGGTAGTAGCGCGTGAGCGCGCGCTGATGGCGTTCGTCGAGCGCGCCGTCGGAGGTGAGGGCGAGTGGGTGAGCGGGGATCGCCAGCCCGGCGCGGAGTGCATCGAGGATCGGAGCGGGCGGCATGGGGAAAGCGTCGTGCATCAGTACTGGCCGTCGCGGACTTCGAAGTGGGTGGGCTTGCCGAGCGTCGGCCGGCCGGCTTCGACCCAGCCGGCGGTCCAGCGGAGCACGGTGTCGAGCGGCGTCGCCGGCGCACCGAGGGTTTCGACCATCCGCGACGTGTCGCTGAGGAGGGCCGTCTGGGCTTCATCGCCGACGATCTCGACGGGGCGATCCATCAACTCGCTGAGGCGCTGGGCGAGGGCGCGGACGGACAGCCGCTCCGTGCCGGTCAGGTTGAGCGGGCGCATCGGCGTCTCGGCGAGGGACGAGTCCCGGAGCGCCAGCGAGCGGATAATCATGTCGTTCGCGTCGCGCTGCCAGATGCAGTTGAGGTAGCCCATCGTCACGTCCACGGGCCGCCCGGTCGCGATCTGCTGGGCGAGGTCCACGAGCACGCCGTAGCGGAGGTCGGTGGCGTAGTTGAGCCGGACGAGCACGCCGGGGACGCCGTGCCGCTCGGAGCCGTACTGGAAAATCCGCTCGCGGGCCACGCACGCGTTCGCGTACTCGCCGAGCGGCGTGAGCGCGTCCGTCTCGACCGATCCGCCGGAGTCGATGGGCACGAGCGGATAGACATTCCCCGACGAGAGCGCAACGATTCGGGACCCGGCATAGCGCTCGGTCACGCGCGCCGGAATCAGCGTGTTGGCCGCCCACGTCCGCGCCGGAGCCTGGGCCGTTCCGAACTTCAGCCCGACGAGGTAGAGCACGTTCTCGGCGTCGGAGAGCGCACCGAGGTCGTCGGTCATCAGATCGCATGACTGCGTGCGGATGCCGCGCGCTTCCAGCCAGTCCCGTACCCCCGTGTCGGAGAAGCGGCTGACGGCGACGACATTGAGGTCGCGCCCGGCGGCGGCGGCGGCGCGGCGGGCGAGCGCGCAGAGCGACGGCCCCATTTTGCCCCCTGCGCCGAGCACGACGAGCGGCCCGCGCAGCGTCGCGACGAAATCGATGAGCGCGTCGGACGGGCGCGACATCCAATCGTCGAGCTCGGCTTCGGTCTCGATATGGGCGGGATAGGAATTCAAGCGGAGAGGTGGAATCGGGTGAGCGGAATACATGGGCGACGAAGTCGAGTTGGGCAGGGGACGGCTTCCTCGAAGCGTTTTAGATCGCCTTCCTCTTTCTTTTCTCAGTCATCCCCGACTAGCTGGGGACCTACTGGTTTTGCCAGCCCGATGGGTCCCCGCCTGCGCGGGGATGACTTTTATGTTGGTCGGGAGAGTAGAACAGCAGCGTACCGATCTTAACTCCGCAACTCACATGGACTCAACGTTTCTGCCCGATGGCCTCGCTGCTCCTCAACACGATCGCGCTCGACCCAAACCGGTGGACGGCCGAGAAGCAGCCGTACTTCGAACTGGAAGCCCTGCTGGCTCCGGTCGCGGCGGCCGGATTCCGCGCGCTCGAAGTCTGGCAGTACCACCTCTCGACGCTCGGCGAAGCGGGCGTGGAAACGCTGGGAGATCGGGCGCGCTCGCTCGGGGTGACGTTCCCGGTTGTCGGGATGTATCCGATGCTGGACCTCGATGGAGAAGCGCAAGCGCGGGAGCGGAAGGCGATACACACGCTCGTGCAGCGCGCAGAGGGGATCGGCGCGCGGGCCGTGAAGATGTTCGCCGGGCGACTCGGATCGGCGGAGGCCGACGCGACGGGGACTGAGCGATCCGTCGCGTTCACCCGTGAGTTGGTCGCACTCGCCGACGAGCACGGGCTCGGGCTCACGGCAGAGACGCACCCCGACACGCTCTGCGATAGCGTCCCCGCAACCCGCCGGTTTCTCGGCGCTGTCGCCGACGAGCGCCTGCACCTCTGCTACCAGCCGTTCGACTTCACGAGCACGGAGCGGACGGTGGCCGACTACCGCGCGCTGCGCGAGCATGTCGTCCACGTCCACTTGCAGGGCCGTCGCGACGACGAGATGTCCTTGCTCGAAGAAGCCGACATCGACTACGGGGCATTCCTGCGCACGCTCGACGCCGACGGGTTCGACGGCGTGCTGTCCATCGAGTTCGTCAAAGACTGCGTCGTCGAGCGCCCAGCCGATTTCGACCTCGACCGTGTGCTCGCGAATGCCCGGCACGACCGCGTGTTCGTCAAGGCGGCGATGCCGAGCATCGCGTAGCTCTTCGGCGGGGGAGGGGACTACAGCCATGTCACGTCCGGCACGCGGCCCATCTGCCCGCCGTCCACCCCCCCGATCCGCGCCTGCAAGTCGCCGACGGCGATGATCCAGCCGTCTTTTCCGGGCTGCACATCCACGGGCGGCACGTCGTCCCCACTCGCTTTTCGTGCAACGAGCACGGTCACGATTTCGTGCGAGCGCGCTGCGTCGGCGGCGACTTCGAGGTACGGATAGACGCCGAGCTCGGCGTCGAGGTCGAGTTGATCGGTGGTGAGGGCGAGGGGGGAGCGGGCGAACGTCCAGCCGTGCAGCGTCGCCTTTGGACGGCGGATTGTGAAGGTGTCTTCGGCTGAGTCGATGGAAGCGGCCCCGTCGCTGTTGTCGGGGAAGAAGCGGATGGCGGCGGTCGAGGGGGCCGAGGCTTTCTCGACCTGATCGAGGAGGACGACCACGTCCGGCTTGGCGAAGAGGACGGTGCGGCGGACGCGCGCGATGTCGTCGTTGACGAGCGCGTAGGCCTGCGTCGCGTCGCTCGTCCACCACACGCGGTCGCCGTCGTCCTCGAAGCGGATCACGTCGGCTTCAGACTGGCTCTCGTTCGTGCCCTCCTCGCCGTGGTGATACTGGTGGCCCTGGCCGTCGATGAGGACGGAGTTGTGCGCCTCGGTGAGCCGGAGGAGCCACTTCGGATCGCGCCAGTCGTAGGCTGCACCGTAGTGGTCGGTGAGCAGGCGCTCGCCGTGGATCTTGTAAAAGAAGCTGTTGCGGTCGGCGTGCTCGTGGTTCGACGGCAGCCCGCTGCGGAAGGCGAGCACGGCGTCGTCGGGCTCCCATCCGCTGCGGCAGATGATCCAGTCGAGATCGAGCCGGGCGTTCTTGAGCGTGGCGGGCGGCGAGGCCGACTCGATGGAGGGGTCGTACCAGAGGAAGTCGAGGAAGAGGCCGGGGCGGGAGACGTTCTCTGCGGCGTATTGCGCGAGGCCGCTGCCGGTCTTCCGAGCGATCCACGCCGGGACGCAGGGGTAGGTGCTGTAATTCGCGTCGCTGAAGTTGACGATGTCGGGCAGCCCGTCCGCTTTCCGGCCCGCCTGCATCGCGAGGATGAACCGGGCGGTGCCCTTGAAGTTGGCTTTGCTCGTCCAGTCGATCGTGCCTTCGACCCGCTCGTGTGCTTCGAGGAACGAGAAGAGGGTGTGGAACGAATAGTCCACGTAGCTGAGGCCCTCGAAGTAGCTCCCGTCGGCGGAGACGTAGCCCAGGAAGCGCTTCGCACTCGAAACGGCGGTGTCGAGCCAGAGTCCGGCGCGGTCGTCGCGGCCTCGGAGAGCGAGGGCACCGAGGCCGAGTCCCATCGTGGGGATCGCGCGGAGGTTGTTGGCGCCCAGGATCTCCGGCCACCGGCCCAGGTCGAGGTCGTACAGGTAATCGTGGGCGTCGTCGAAGCGCCAGCCCACGACGGTCTCGGGGTAGTCCATCCCGACGATGGTCCGGTAGCAGGGGAGGCAGCCCTTCTCCGCCACAGCATCGAGCAGCCGGGCTTCGAGTTCGGACCCAAGCTCGTCGCCGAGCACCTCGCGGGCGAAGAGGAGGTTGGCGTTCGCGAGCGACGCCCGCTGAATGCCGATCACGGCGTCGCCGTCGTAGAAATAGTCCCACTTCGGAAAGTCCACGGACGCCTCGATGGCGGAGCGCATCGCGTCCCGCCGCTCGTCGCTCGGCTCAACGAGGTAGACCACGCCCACGCGCGAGAGCACCCGCAACGCCTCGCCGAAATCGGCCACGATGTTGCCCGAGGCGACCGCTTTGTCGACGGCGGCGCGGAGCACGTCGATGCCTTCGGCCCGCCACGCCTCGTAGATCGGTTTCAGAAGGGGCGTCTGCGCGTTCGCGCGGATCTGTGCCACGGCGTCCGGCGAGAAAAACAGCCGGTCCGACGGGCCGCGCGCGAGCGCGAAGGGGAACGGGGCGAGGGTGGACAGCAAGAGGGCGCTGCCACCGGTTTTGAGTAGGTCGCGTCGATGCATAATCGGGAGGGGTTACAGGTCGACTTCGACGGCGCGGACTTCATGCCGCCGCTCGTACTGTCTCGTGGCGAACTCGATGAACACGCCGAGGGCGAGCGCGAGGACGCCGGCGATGAGGTTGAGGATGCCGCGGTCCTGAATCGTGAAGGCGGTGAAGACGATCAGGAGGACGCCGACGCCCATCCCCAGCCGCCCGGCGAGGCGATAGGCACGGAGGCCGCGCAGGTCGAGCTTGGTGCCGGGCGCGGCGTACGCGGGCGTGCGGAGGTCGTGCTCGAACGCTTCGATCCGGTCGCGGTACGCGCCTTCGCGTTTGTTGAAAAGCGCCGAGCCGAAAAACGCCACCGTGCTCACGACGAGGCCGACGATTGTGTTCACCTCGAAGCGGCCCATCTCCAGCCCGAACACGGTCAGGCGGATGTCCGTGAAGATGTCCGCGAGCGAGTCCACGGGCTGCCCCTGCGCGAGGTTGGCCCAGAACCCGACCGCGACCACGCCGAGCACGCCGGCAGCGAAGGCAAAGATGGCCGACCACCACGGCGTCTTCGTGTAGACGAGCCCGAACAGAACGGGGATGAACATCGGCGCTTTGTAGAGCGAGTCCGCGCGGAGGTACACGTCGAACGCGCCGCCGAAGCGGTCCATGTTCATCGCGACCCAGATCGCGATCAAGCCCATCACCGCCACGCTCGCCTTGCCGAACAGGAGCTGCCGCTTCTCCGACGGCTCCGCACCGCCGAGCCGCTCCGCGACCGGCACGTAGACATCCTTCGTCAGCACGGCCGCGAGCCAGTTAAAGGTGGTGTCGGCCGAGCTCATCGTTGCCGCGAAGATGGCCGCGACCATGAAGCCGAGCATCCCGTGGGGCAGCACCGTCAGCGCGAGCGTGACGAACGCGGCTTCGGACGGCTTCGCCAGTTCCGGCCACATGCTCGCGATGTCGGGGAAGAGGATCGGGGTGACGAGCACGGGCGTGATCCACAGGAGCGGCATGAGGATGCCG
>JBBSMX010000169.1:0-8014 GCA_038232935.1 Rhodothermales bacterium
AGGAGATGGCACCAACGGATGGCCCCGTCGTCCAGCGCGCGTGCGCCTGCGGCGGCACCTGTGCCCACTGCGCCGACCACGACGAGGAGCCGCGCCTCCAGCCCAAGCTGCGCGTCGGCGCGCCCCACGATCGCTACGAGCACGAGGCCGACTGCGTCACCGAGCAGGTGCTGCGCATGCCCGAGCCGCTGCCAAGCGGAGCGCTAGGCGGGGCCAGTCCGAGCATCCAGCGTCTTTCGGCCGAGACGGACGACCCGGAGCAGACGAACGTGGCTCTGCCGGGCGGGGGAGCCCGTCCGCTCTCGGCCGAGACGCGGGCGTATATGGAGCCGCGCTTCGGGGCCGACTTCAGTGGGGTCCGGGTGCACACCGGGGCCGAGGCGGCGCGGACCTCGATGCATCTCGATGCGCGGGCGTTCACCTACGGGCGGGACATCTGGCTGGGAAAGGGGGCCGGGGAGGGGGACCGACGGCTGATGGCACACGAGTTGACGCACGTGGTGCAGCAGGGGGAGGCGCGAGGCCCGGGCCGGGTGCCGGGGACACCCGTTGCCAAGAGGGTACAACGCCGCTGGGATCGTGCTACGAGTGAATGCGCCGGTCAGCCTACCGACAAGTGGATCGAGCGCATCGTCGTGCAGCAGGAGACCCCTCAGAGTGTGACCGTGCATTGGAGTGACGGTACGCAAGAATCTGGGCAATGCTCGGCAGGGAAAGGACACTGCTGCGTCGATCCGGCCAATCCCGACGGGGTGGCCTGCACGCAAGGTGGCTCTACCGTTAACGGCAGCAATTGCACCCCGGTTACCCGTCGAAGCGGCTATCTGGTCAAGCACCGCGACTTGGACCACAACGGTGTGCTCTGGTGGACGGAATTCGTCCCGAATCGGGGCGTTGCCTTACACGAATATGCCCCCGTAGATGGCACGCCCTTGTCACACGGATGTGTACGCCTCCACCATGACATGGCGGTGAAGATCTTTTGCGGCGTCCGGCAAAACCAGACCTCGGTTCAGGTGCAGGGCTTTGCCCGTCCGATGTGCGACCACACGGCGCTGCGCAATGCGTGGGTCGGCGACTTCGACTGGGGGGGACAAGATTTGAGTGCCCACGATGGCGATGCCGATGCGCAAGCTTCCATTCGAGAAACGCGACGCATGCTGAATGCCGCTTTCGGTCGTGTGTTGACCGTGGCCGAAATTCGCGCGCTGGGGCCTGACGACATCCCGCGCTGTACGCAGACGGTGGAACGTCCGGTTGCCGAGGAAACTGAGTCAGAATAGAGAGCGCTTTAGTTCAAACTCAACGAGAAGATTACTCATGCCTCTGACCAACGCTCCCAAGATCCTCCGCGGAGCCTTCATCGAGTACGGGCTGAGCATCCCGCCGCTCTTCGTCGTCTTCCAGTTCAACCCCATCGAGCTGACGCGGAACCGGACGCTCACGTTCGGCCCGCAGAACAGCGCGGCGGCGACGCAGGGGCAGCGCGAAGCCGGTGAGCAGGCCGCGGGGGCGAGCGGCCAGGCTGGGTGCCGCACCATCCGCGAATATCACGAGCACACCGAGGACCTCCTCGAAATCCGCGACGGGCAGCGCGTGCGCGTGCAGGAAGAGACCATCTCCTTCGACATCCGGCTCGACGCCACCGACAAGCTGAACGAGGGGGATCCCATCACCGCCACGTTCGGCGTGCTCCCCCAACTCGCCACGCTCGAACTCATGGTGCATCCCAAGGCCGACAGCCTCCTCGGCGCGGCCGTCGATGCCCTTCTCGGGCTGGGCGACGACGCGGGGTTCAGTTCGTCGAAGAAGCCGAACCCTCCCATGATCCTGTTCATCTGGGGCCACAAACGCGTGCTCCCGGTGAACATCAACAGCATGAACATCACCGAGACCGAGTTCAGCACGCTCCTCGACCCGACCCGCGCGACGGTCTCGGTGAGCCTCACGGTGATCGAGGGGAGCAACCCGTTCTACACCTACTCCAAGATCGCCAAGGAGGTCAGCTCCGTGCTCAACCTCGCTAACATCACCGACATCGCGAACGTGGTCATTCCGGGCTAGTCGATGTTCTCCAAGATCTCCCGTTACCGCAAGCTACCCGATGTCGTCACCGTCGACGCGGACGGGCGGGCGCTGGCGTCGAAGAGCCTACGGCTGCTACCGGACGCGCCCGGCGACGTGCTCCACACGGTCGAGGAGGGGGACCGGCTCGACCACCTCGCCTACAAGTATTACAAGCAATCGCGTGACTGGTGGCGTATCGCCGATGCGAATCCGGAGGTGCTCTCCCCCTTTGCCCTTCTCGGCAACGCTCCCCACGTGACTGTCTTCATTCCTGTCTCGTGGGCTGGCCCGACGCCTCCGTGGACCGACTTGCTACGGACGCTCGGCGACACGCTCGGCGTCGAGTCGGCCGTGATGGGAGCACCGGAGCACGAAGCGGCTGAGGCAGAAGTGGAGCAGGGGCCTCTGCTCTTCGACATGGCCCCGGCGCTGACGGCCGAACTGGATGCGAGCGCGGCAGCCCAGGTCGTCACGCCCCCGCTCGCCGCCGCGCTCGGCGCGGGCGGCGTCACGTTCTCCGCCGACGTCCGGATCGAGAAGCCCGATGTCGTCACGTGGCGCCTCACCGATCGAGAAACACGGGCGGTCACCACCGTCCGCTCGTACCCCGACGAGGGCTTCCTCAACGTCTACGGCAGTACGACGCGCAACGCCTGGGTCGTGACCGTGGTCTACAACCCCCTCGACACATCCACCGACGACCTCCTCGACCTGATCGAAGGGGCCGTGTTCGGGGGGAGCAGCTTCGCCGTTCCAGCACCGCCGGCCGAGGTGGGGCGCGTCGGCAAACCCATCATCGTCCCGCCCCGCCGCAACCTCGCCTGACCATGGCCTTCGACAGCTTCCTCATCACGCTCGACGGCGAAGAGGCGACCGATCTGTACGCGGATCTGGTCAGCCTCGACGTCGAGCTCTGCGACGACCTCCCGGCGTCGTTCCGCCTGGTGGTCGGGACGGCGAAGGAGGAGGATGGGACATGGACGTACCTCGACGAGGAGCGCTTCCGCCCGTGGACGACCGTGACGGTCGAGGCGGGTTTCGTCGAGAGCGGGCGCGAGGAGGTGTTCGCGGGCTACGTCACGAGTGTCATCCCGACGTTCGACCCGAACGCTTCGCGGAGCAGGCTCGAGATCGCCGGGTTGGACGGGAGCGTGCTGATGGACCGCGAGGAGAAGCTCGCGGCGTGGCCGAACAAAAAAGACAGCGACATCGCGCGCGAGCTCTTCCAGCTCCACGGCCTCACCCCGACCGTGGAGGACACCGCCGTGGTCCACGACGAGGCGCTCTCGACGGTGATCCAGCGCGAGACCGACTGGCAGTTCATCCGGCGGCTCGCCCTCCGCAACGGGTTCGCCTGCTGGGTTGAGGGAACGACGGGCTTCTTCCGCCCGATCCCGGTCGAGGCCGAGCCGCAGCCCGTGTTGGCGGCCCACTTCGAAGCCGAAACCAACCTCACCCGCTTCAGCCTGACCGTCGACGCCCTCCGCCCGGCCGAGGTCGCGATGTTCCAGGTAGACCGCTTCGGCAAAGAGATCCTGACGGCGGAGGTGACGGCGAGTCCGCAAGAGGCGCTCGGTGCCCTCAGCGGCCCGGCGCTCCTCACCGCCGACGTCCCGATGGGGCGCGTCGTCGTGGCGAAGAACGCGGCGACGGGGACGCCCGAGATGGAGGCGTTGTGCCGGGGTCTCGTCCGTGAAGGGTCGTGGTTCGTCAGCGGCGAGGGCGAGATCGATGCGGGGGCTTACGGCCACGTGCTCCGCCCGCGCGCGCTTGTCACCATCAAGGGCGTGGGCGAGACCCACAGCGGTGTCTACTACGTCTCGTTCGCGCGGCACTCGTTCACCTGCGATAGCTACACGCAGTACTTCCGCGTCCAGCGCGACGGGCTGCTCCCCACCGGCTCCGAGACCTTCGCCTCCGGCGACAGCCTCGGCCTCCTCTAACCCACGGCACGCTCTAACCCACACCACGATGGAACTCGAACACATCGTCGCCCGGCTGGCCCAAGAGGTCGAGCGCCGCTACTACGGGAAGTACCGCGGCTTCGTCGTCGACAACGACGATCCGGAGCAGCTCGGGCGGCTGAAGCTGACGGTCCCGAGCGTGCTCGGCGACGCCGTCGTGACGGGGTGGGCCATGCCGTGCGTGCCCTGTGGCGGAGCCGAGGGGCAGGGCTTCCTCTTCGTTCCCGACGTCGATGCCGGGGTGTGGGTCGAGTTCGAGGAGGGCGACCTCGAGTTCCCGATCTGGGTGGGGACGTTCTGGAGCAAGCCTGGCGGCACCTCCGAGCTCCCCGTCCCGCACGACGAGAATGGAGAGCCCGGCGACGTGCAGAGCCCGCCGACGCGCAAGATCATCAAGACCGCCGCCGGCCACACGATCCAGTTCGAGGACGCCGACGAGGAGGTGCGCGTGATCCTCAGCGACGGCCAGAACGAAAACCGCATCGTCTTCGGCCAGAGCGCTCTCACCGTCATCAACAAGGACAACGTCGTGACGATGGACGATAGTGGGATCGTCATCACCGACGCGAACGGCAACACCGTGACGCAGGATGGCGGCGGGGTCGTGATCGAGGACGCGAACGGCAACACCATCACGATGAGCGCGAGTGCGGGCTTCCCGGCGGGGCCGGGGATCGACCTCAATGGCGGGGCGCGGATCTGCCTCGATGGGCTCATCGACTGGCTGATGAGCCACCAGCACGTCGGCAACATGGGCGCTCCCACGCCGCTGTTCCCCGCCAACCTCCCCGACCTCATCCTGGCCAAAGCGGCGCCGGGAAGTGGCATCCTATCCGACACCGTCAAAGCCAAATAGGAACGTCATGGCCCTGATCGCTGGCACTATCGGAGCGACGAGCGGGATGGCAGCGGCCATCTATGCGCAGTTGCAGGCGAACATCGAACCGGAGCTCGGGGACCTCAGCGAGGACGACCTCGAACCCATCCGTGACGGCTGGCGCAAGCTGGCGCACGCCGTCGCGACCGGCGTCGTCGCGCACATCCAATCGAACCTCGAAGTCCGCGATGCCGCGACGAACGGCACGCCCGTGCGTGGTGTCGCTGGCGCGACCGGCAGCGCCCCCCCGAGCAACCACACCCACGGGGCCGGGACGCTCACCGTCACCCTCGACGATCTCTCTTTCCGGTAGCCCTCATGGCGACGACCCACACCACCTTCCCTTTCCCGTTCGGTGTTAGCACGGGCGGCCGGATCATCGCTACGGGCGGGGACGAGGCCGTGCGGGGACAGGTGATTCAGGTGCTCTTCACCGCGCCCGGCGAGCGCGTCAACCAGCCGACGTTCGGGTGCGGCCTGTTCAACCTCGTCTTCGAGCCGAACAGCCTCGTGCTGGCTGCCGCGGCGGAGTTCGCCATCGGACAGGCGCTCGCCCGCTGGCTCGGGGACCAGCTCATCGTGGACGCCGTCGAGGTCGAAGCACAGGACGAGGTGGTGGTCGTGCAGGTCGCCTACACCCGGCGGCAGGATCTCGCCCGGCAGGCCGTCCACATTCAATTCAAATAGAGCCAGTTCAAGTAGATCCAGTCCAAGCAGACGGAGGGTGAGCGCATGGCGGAGATCAAGCGGTTCGACGGGCAGGTCGTCGTCGATTACATGGCGCGCGACTACGACAGCCTCCTGCGTGCGATGCGGGAGCAGATCCCGTACAAACTCCCCGAGTGGACGGAGTACGAGTCCGAGGCCGACTTCGGCAACGTCCTCCTGCAACTTTTCGCCCACATGGGCGACGTCCTCAGCTACTACCAGGACCGTGTAGCGAACGAGAGCTTCCTGGGGACGGCGCAGACGCGCCGCAGCGTGATCCACCACCTCGGCCTCATCGGCTACCGGCTGGCGACGGCGGCGCCAGCCGCGGCCGCACTCACGCTCTCGTTCCCCGCCGCCTGCACCGAGGTTGTCACGCTCCGCCGGGGCGATGCCTTCGCTACCAAGAGCAGCAAGGGCAGCCCGAGCGTCCGGTTCGAGTACACGTCCGAGGTGCCCCTCGTCATCGAGTGCGCCGAGCTGGCCGTCGTCGGCGGGCGGAAGGTGGTCGAGGGCGTGCCGGTGGAGGAGGGGCTCTTCATCGAGGCCGAGCTGCTCGGGACCTCGGACGGGACGCCGAACCAGCGGTTCTCCCTCGCCCACGCCGATCTCATCCTGAAGGCACTCGGGTCCGGGCGGAGCCGCGACATCGTGCTCTGGACCGAGCTGGGAGGCGTGATCACCGCGTGGACGCTGCAAGAGACGCTCGCGTTCAGCCGCGCCGGGCAGACCGACTACGTCGTCGAGATCGACGCCGACGACCGGACGACGGTCGTGTTCGGGGACGGCGCATTCGGGATGATTCCGGACGCCGGCTCCGCCGTCCGCGCCAGCTACCGCATCGGCGGCGGCCTCCAGGGGAACGTGCCGAGGAACAGCATTCAGACCATCTCCGACGCGCCCCAGCTCACGCTCCTCGGGGCCGAGGTGACGAACCCGGCCCCGGCGACGGGCGGGGCCGAGCGCGAGACGATCGAGCACGCCGTGGCCCACGCGCCCGCCGTCTTCCGCTCGCTCAAGCGCGCCGTCACCCAGACCGACTACGAGGCCCTCGCCCTCGAATTCGCCGGCGTCGGGAAGGTGCGGGCCGAGGCGCCCAACTGGAACACCGTCACGCTCTACATCGCCCCCGAGGGCGGGGGGCAGGTCAGTGACGTGCTCCGGGCCGACCTCCTCGCGTAGTTCGAAGACCTCCGCCCGCTCTCGACGCTCATCGAGGTGGAGGACGTCGACTACGTCGAGGTGTTCGTCACGGCCGCGATCAGCGTCGTCAGCTACTACTCGCAGGAGGTGATCGCCGAGGCCGTGCGCGCGGCGGCCGGCGCGCTCCTCGCCTTCGAGACCGTCGACTTCGGCCGGCCGATCTACCTCAGCAAGTTCTACGAGGCCATCGAGGCGATCGAGGGCGTTGCGTTCGTCACGATCACGGAGTTCCGGCGCGCCGGGAGCGCGGTCGCCGTCGAGCCCTCGGGCGTGCTCCTGTTCGAGGACTACGAGCTACCCACAGCCGCTGCAGCCTACGGCGGCGGTATCCGCATCCTGCCGACCGGAGGGTTCTGACGGTGCCGCTCCTCGACCTCATAGCGACCCCCCACCCGGACGGGCACCGGATCGACCTGACGTGGGCAAACCCGGACCCGGCGGCGCAGCCCGGCATCCGCGTCGTGCGCCGCCGCCACACCCACCCCGTCGCGCCGGACGACGGCGTCGTGGTCGCCGACGGCACGGACCTCGCGTTCGGCACCGACGTGCTCGGGCGGGCGCTCCACCGCGTCGCCGACACGGGATTGCAGGGGGGGACGACCTACTACTACGGCCTCTTCCCGTACAACACGACCCCGCTCACGTTCGAGATCGACCGGGCGAACCGGACGGCGGCGCACGCGGGCGCGGCGCACGGCACGGCCGAGCGGATGTACACCCTGCTGCCGGCGCTCTACCACCGCTACGATGGCAGCGGTCAGCTCCGGCGCTTCCTCGACCTCCCCGGCGGCCAGCTCGACCTCCTGCAGAGCGCTGCCCGCGCGCTCCTCGACCTCGCCGACCCCACACGCGTCGACGGCCGGCTGCTCCCGCTCCTGGCCGAGTGGATCGGGTGGCAGACGGACTACCGGCTGGAGATCGACGCGCAGCGCAACGAGGTCCGCCGCGCCCCCACGATCTATCAGCGCGTCGGGATGATCCCCGTTGTCGGGGCGACGGTCAAGAGGATCAGCGGGTGGGAGAGCCGCTCGAAGGAGTTCGTCCACAATGTGTTTGCCTCGAACCGGCCGGCGCGGCTGAACGTGTGGGGCCGTCGCCTCAACCCCGACGGGAGCGCGGCGTCGCCGGGCGCGCGCCCCGAGCGGGTCGTGCCCGAAGAGGGGGGGGCGGCGGCGGCGGCCCACGCCCCCCACGG
>JBBSMX010000170.1:0-7920 GCA_038232935.1 Rhodothermales bacterium
CGATGGACTCGTGGAGGGCGGAGGCGAACTTGCCGAAGTCCTCTTTGTAGAGAAAAATCTTGTGCTTCTCGTACCGGCCCTCGTCGACCCGCTTGCTCTCGGTGATGGTGATGAAGAAGTCCTCGCCGGAGCGCGTCGCCTTCACGTCGAAGAAGTAGGTCCGGCGGCCGGCCGGGACGCGCTTGGAGAAGATCTCGTCGCGCTCGTTGTCATCGTAATCGTGAGCCATGCGTCTCGGTGAGCTTCGTCCCTGAAAACGGCGACACGGCGCGCATTCCCATTCCCATGCGACGCGTGCGGGGAAGAAATATGCGCATCTCCCCTGACAAATACAAACCCAGGATGGGGCTACGTGCGGACATCGAAAACGTGTACGAAAACGTTGCCACACCCCATCACCCGCACGGTCCACTGCCTCACGGCCGCTGCGGTCCGACGGGCGGGAGCGTAGCGAGCGCGACGGGCTGGAAGATGGGCTGGCGCAGGTGGAGCCGGAGCCGCTCGGCCCAGCTACTGTCGAGGCCTTCGAGCCGGACGGCGAGCGCTACGGCCTCGGCCGTGCGGCCCTGCGCGAGCTGGCAATAGCCGAGCAGGTAGAGCGCGGGGGCGAAGCGGTGATCGTGGCGGAGCACCTCCTGAAGTGCCCGCTCGGCCTCGGCGTAGCGCAACTCGGCGGCGTAGATCCGCGCCAGCCCAAGCGCGGCGAGCGTCACGTACGGCGTGCCCTGCGTCATCCGGTCGAAGAGGGCCTCGGCCGCGTCGAAATCGCCGAGGCGGAGGTAGTGGTAGCCGAGCGCGTAGGCGGCGGGGAAGTAGGCGGCATCGGCGGTGAATGCGGCGCGGTAGGCCTCGAACGCGCGCGGCGCGTCGCCGACCTGGTCGAGCGTCGCGCCGAGCAGGAACTGGAGCGCCGGGTCGCGCGGGGCTTCGGCGGCGACGAGTTGGAGGGCCTGCACCTGCCGGTCGCGCTCCCCGGTCCGCCACCCGGTCGGCCGCGTGAGCGTGGTCACGAGTTCGAGAACACGCGCGTGGCCGTGGGCTCCGGCGCGGGCGTGGACAGCCAGCGTTTCGCGAAGCCCGTACGGCCGCGCCGTCCGCAGTTGCAGCCCGAGCGCCTTGCGCGGATCGGTCGTGAGGCAAACGTCTTCGACGAGAAAATCGGTGCCGCTGAGCGCCGTCCGGCCCGACGTGACGACGCCGAGCACGCGGCCCTGCCGGTCCAGCAGCGGTCCCCCACTGTCGCCGGGACGGACTCGGTTCGACGACACCCAGATCGTCTCGTCGGCGACCGGGTGCAGGTCGTCGTACCGGAGGCCCACACTCGTCTGCTGCACGCCGTCCGGCCATCCGGCGGTGAACGCCGGGGCACCGGCCTCATCGTGCTCGGGGGGCGGAGCGAGGGCGAGCGGCGTCAGCCCCGCCCGCCGCACGTCGTCGGCATCGACGTAGAGCACGGCGATGTCCCGCACGGGGTCCACAGCCCACACCTTCCGCGTCGTCAGGCGCTTCCCGTTCGGGAGCTGCACGCGCACCCGCTCCGTCCCGACGACGACGTGGTACGCCGTCACGAGCACGTCCTCGGCGACCAGAAACCCCGACCCGATCCGGATAAACCCGTCCCCTTCGGCGACGACAGGCAGCACGGACCGGGCGGCGCGGTAGAACGCCTGCGCACCCTCGTAAGCCTGCACCCGGTGCGCCGGTGCCGTAATGTGCACCCCCGCCACCTCGATCTTCACCGTCGGAACGTCCAGCGTGCCTTCGCGGAGCGGCCGGAGCACGAAGCGCCGCGTCAGCACCGCCACCGGCGTCTCGCCGAACTGTCTGCGCTCGATCCCCACGCCCTCGACGCGCACCACCTCCACGCTCCCATCCCCGGCCTCGGCTTCGATGAGTATCTCACCTTCCATCGGAGCCACGAGCACCTCGATCTCCAGCTTGAACGTCTCGCCGACGGCGACGATATCCCGGCTCACGGAGGAAAAGGCCTGCACGCGCGGTGTCCCGTCGGCATGCACCACGGGGACGAGTGCCAGCAGCAACCCACCGATTAAAGCGCGTAGGGCCGTCCTCCGCATTGCCCGCTACCGATCTGGTAATAATTTGATAACCTGGCCGCCCACTCAGTATACCACTATTTCAGCGCCTCGTTTCACCGTGCCTTCACGTGCGCCACACGTAGCGCACATCTCCTGCTCCACGCTCCAGCTTCGGTTTCGGGACCTTCGGACCGCCTCGTCCGGTACGTCGGTCGAGGTTTCCCTTTCGATCCCGCCGACTTCCTCCTAACCAACCTCCTCTCCGATGAATCTGAATGAGACGTTTGCGAACCTCGTAGACAAGCTCCACGGCTGGCTGGAGGCGCTGATCCTCCTATTTCCCAATCTCGTGGCGGCCATCCTCATCGTCGTCGTCACCGTGTTCGCGGCGCGGCTAGTCCGGCGCGGGGTGAAAGGCGTGCTGAGCCGAACCTCATCGTACGAACAGGTCAACAACCTGCTCGCCACGATCGCCTACGTGATCGCGTTCGCCATCGGGATGTTCATCGCGCTCGGTGTCGTCGGGGCGGACAAGGCGGTGACCTCGCTGCTGGCCGGGGCCGGCATCCTCGGCCTCGCGCTCGGCTTCGCGTTTCAGGACCTCGCGGCCAACTTCATCGCCGGCATCCTCCTCTCGATCCGGCGGCCCTTCGTAGTGGGGGACATCATCGAGACGGGCGACTACATGGGGACCGTCTCGGAGGTGAACCTCCGTTCGACGCGGGTCCGCACGTTCCAGGGTCAGATCGCCATCATCCCGAACTCGCAGGTCTTCCAGAACCCCGTCGAGAACTACAGCACGGGGCAGCGCCGCGTGGATCTGAGCTGCGGCGTGGCCTACGGCGACGACCTGGAGCAAGCTCGCTCCCTCGCGCTCGGGGCCGTGAAGGGGCTGGCCTTCGTCGATCAGAACCGCCCCGTGGACCTCTACTTCAACGAGTTCGGCGACAGTTCCATCAACTTCGTGCTCCGCTTCTGGATCGACTTCCACAAGCAGACCGACTTCCTCACGGCGCAGAGCGAGGCCATCATCTCCGTCAAGAAGGCGTTCGACGAGGGCGGCATCACGATCCCGTTCCCCATTCGCACGCTCGACTTCGGCGTCGTCGGCGGCGAGCGGCTGGACGAGATCCTGCCGAAACGGTTCTACGAAGGCGACGGTGCGAACGGTCGCGTATCGGCTCCCAGCACAGACGAGACGGCTTAACCCTCCGCCACAATCGCGCGGACGAGGGCGGCGAAGCGGCTCTGCACCTGCCGCCCGACGTCCATCACCTCGTCGTGGTTGAGCGGCTCGGCGTTGAGCCCGGCGGCGGCGTTCGTGATCGCCGAGATGCCGAGGACGGGCATGCCGAGCGCGGCGGCCTGGATCACTTCGGGGACCGTGCTCATCCCGACGGCGTCGGCCCCGATGCGGCGGAAGAAGCGGATCTCGGCGGGCGTCTCGTAGCTCGGCCCGCTCGTCCAGAGGTAGACGCCGCGCCGCGTCGGAATCCCGCGCTCCAGCGCCAGCCGCTCGGCGCGGTCGAGCCAGTCGGGGTCGTACGGGGCCGCCATGTCCGGCCAGCGCGGCTCGCCGGGACGGACGGGGCCGGACATCGGGCTGGCGAAGGCGAGGTTGAGGTGGTCCTCGATGAACATGAGCGTCCCCGGCCCCATCGTCGGGTCGATCCCGCCGGCGGCGTTCGTGACGAGCATCCGCCGCGCGCCGAGCGCGTGGGCGAGCCTGACGGGGAAGGTGAGCGCCGACGGCGCGTGCCCTTCGTAAAGGTGGACCCGCCCCTGCACGAAGAGGACGGACCGCCCTTCGAGCCGGCCGAACACGAGCCGCCCCGCGTGCCCCGCGACCGTCGAGCGCGGGTAGCCCGGCACCTCCGACGTTGGGATCGCGACGGCGTCCTCGGCTTCGTCGGCGAGCGCGCCGAGCCCGGAGCCGAGGATCAGCACGATTTCGGGCTCGGCGTCGGTGTGCTGCCGCACGGCATCGAGTGCAGGGGCGAGGGTGTCGGTGGCAGATTCGATCATCGAGAGAAAAGGTAGGGGCGACCTCGTGGTAGCCCGGTTGGGGAATGGCGGTGGGGCATCCGGCGAGCACCCATGAGGGGTGCCCCTACGGCGCGGCGAGGGAGGCGAGGACAGGAGGCGATTCGTCGGAAGCCGGGATGGCAACCTTCACGACGACCATCGTCATGTCGTCGTGCTGGCCGGCATCGCCCGCGTGCCGCAGCACGTCGTCGATCATGGATTGGAGGAGAGCAGCGGCGTCGGCGTGGGCATTCGCGGCGGCGACGTGCTCGGCGAGGCGTTCGTCGGTGTAGAGGGTTTTGGCGCGGTCCATCGACTCGGAGAAGCCGTCGGTGTACAACACGAACGTGTCGCCGGGGTGGAGCGGGATCGTCTGCTCCTCGATGGTCTCGTCGAAGACGGAGCGGGCGGTGAGTCCGATGGCGAGGCCGGCGGGCCGGACGAACTCGGCCGTCTGATGCGGCGAGCGTTTGAGGATGAGGGGGTTGTGGCCGGCGCGGGCGAAGGTGAACGTACGAGCGCGGAGGTCGAAGATGCCGTAGATGAGGGAGATGAACGTGCCGCGCGGTGCGTTCGCGAAGAAGAGCCTGTTGGCACGACGCAGCACTTCGGCCGGGCTGTCGGTCTCGTACGCGAGCGTCTGCAAAAACCCCTTCACGAGCGTCATAAAGAACGCTGCCTGAATCCCCTTCCCGCTCACGTCGCCGATGACGAGGGCGAGGCGGTCGGCGTCGAGGCGGATGGCGTCGTAGTAGTCGCCGCCGACCTCTTCGGCGGCGAGGCAGCGCGCGGCGAGGTCGAGGCCGGGCACCGTGGGCATCTGCGCCGGGAGGAACGAGCGCTGCACCTCGCGGGCGATCTCGAGCTCGCGCTGAAGCCGCCCCCGCTCGCGCTGCTCGACGACGTAGTCGGGCACGTAGCTCGGCAGGTGCTCGCCCGTCCGACCGCTCCGTACGCCGACGAACCCGAGCGCAAGCACGCCTGCATAGAACGCTCCCCCGAGGAGCGCGTCGATCCGCGCGGGCGAGGCCGCGACGAGCCAGCCCTCGGCCGTGTCCCACAACACGCCCGTGAGGACCACGGCGACGAGGAGCGTGAGCGCGTCGTAGCGGCGGTAGAGCGCGCCGAGCACGAGGCCGAGCACGAGCGGCACGCCCCACGTCACCCAACCACTTCCCACCGGAAGGGCCACCGCGTCGATCCCGACGGCGGCGAGCACGACGGCGAGGCCGGGCACGACGGCCTCGGCCCGCCACCGCTTCCACAGCGACCCGACCCCGACGAAGACGGCGAGCACGAGCAGCAGCGCGCCCCATCCGCCCTGCGTCACCGCCGTAGCGAAGATCGAAAACGACTGCTCGGTGCTGAGGTAGACGTTATCTCCGAATCCAACCGTGCCCTGCGGGAACGCAGCGAGGGCCAGCACTGCTGCGCCGAGGAGGACGCCCGCCGTCGCCGCGCCGCGCAGGAGTGCCCTCCCGACGGGCTGGTTCAGCCACGCCGCCTGCCGCGCCAGGCTCAGCGTCGTGATCTGCTGCGGCCACGCCTCCCGCGCGAGCGCGTCCGACGTCGCCGACGCGATGAACGCGAGAAGCCCCACGCCCGCCCCGACGAACACCATCACGAAGCCGAGCGCGACGACGAGGTTCCAGCCCGTGCCGATCTCGGCGATGAGCGTCGGGGCCGCCACTCCGAGCGACACGAAGGCGAGGAACCCGGCCAAAAGCGCGTCTTTGAGCGCGGCGCGGGCGTCGAGCGCGCGGGCGCTCAGCCGCCGGAACAGCACGACGATCAGCACCAGCAGGATAGCGATGTACCCGATCAACTTCACGCTCGTGCGGGTCGTGTCGTCCGAGCCGGAGAAGCCGATCACGACGCTGCTCCCCTCATCGTCCCCTGCCGCCGCGACCCTGTCCGCGACCTCCTCGGCGTTGAAGCGGGCGTCGAGTTGGAGCAGCGCGCCGGCGGCAGTGACGTCCACGTCAGCCTCGACGCGCTGGCCGTGAACGGGCCGGGCCGAGGCGAAGCGGACGCGCGCCGCCGAGCGCCCCCGCTCGGGAAGTGCCTCGACGGAGGTCACATCCATCGGGAGCGCGCCGAGCGCCGTCGGGGCGAGGTGGGCGCGGGCGATCATCGCGGCAGCGGCCTCGCCGAGTCCCTGCGGCTGCCCGGTCGTCGCCGCGTCGTTGAGGCGCTCCCAATCGGCCCGGAGCAGCGCGGTGGAATCGGCGAGGCGGGAGGCGCTAGAGAGGTCGAAGTAGAGGAGTGCGCCGAGGGACGAGTCCGGCGGGGTCACGAGCCGATCTCCCATCTCGGGGTCGGCTTCGAGCAGCGTCCGCAGCACCTCGCGGTCCACGCCCGCGCGCGGGATCGTGCCGTGCGGGTTCAGAAACTGCCACGGCTCGCCGCGCTGCGTGAGGTACACGTCATAGGCGAGCCGCATCGGGCCGAAGTCCGGCGGGCCACTGGAGGAGGCACTGCTCGGTCGCCGCCACTGCACATTCCAGTGATAGGCCGGGAGGTCTTCGCCGCCACCCTCTCGAAGCATCCGGATCATCGCCGGCCGGCCGAGCGACACCTGGAGCGAGTCCAGCAGCCGGGGCGAGCGGGTGAGCCGGGCCGTCGGCGTGAGGTCGTCGGTCGGGTAACCCTGCCGTTCGAGGACGTCCCGCGCCCGCGCCACCGCCTCCTCACGGCCGAGCGCGTAGGACGCCGCGCTGTCCGGGTGCTGCCCCGGCAGCAGCCACACGAACAGGGCGAGCCCGACCACGCCGAGCGCGAACAGAGCGAGGTCTACCGTATCGAAGCGAGCGCGAGGGGTCATGCGGCGCAGAAGAGGGGACGACGGGCCTACGGAGAAACGCACCGCAAGTTTACAACCTGGCCCGCTCCTCTCACGGACCCGATGCGGAACGGCTCCTCGCTGTGACAAGCTCACTCACGCCTCCGCCTCCAGCGCCTCGACGACTTCGCGGATGAGGTCGTAGTCGTACCCCCGGCGCATGAGGAAATCGGAGAGTTTCTTCCGGCGTTTGTACGGATCCTCTTCGCGTTGGAGGCGCTGCCAGCGCTTGCGGCCGTGGCGGAGCGCCGTCTCGCGGAGGTCATCCTCCTCCACGAGGTCGTCGAGCGCGGCGTCGATCGTCGGGCGGGCGACGCCGCGGCGGAGCAGGTCGGCGCGGATGCGCTGGGGGCCGTGGCCGCGCCCATTCAGCCGACCGCGCGCGTAGGCCCGTGCGTAGTCCGCGTCGTCGAGGTAGCCCAGCTCCCTCATCCGGGCGACGGCCTCCTCAGCGACAGGCTCGGCGAAGCCTTTGCGGGCGAGCTTCTGCCGGACCTCCTGCTCGGTCCGCGCCTGATAGGCGATGTAGTCGAGCGCGGCGGCCTTCGCCTTCAGCCGCTCCTCATCGTCGAGGAGGGCCTGCTGCTCTTCGACAGTGAGGGCCTGCCCCTTCCGCAGCCCCATCGCGAGGTCGATGGCGAGCCCAAAGGCGAACGTGCCGTCGATGAAAACAGAGACGCGGTCGGCATCGCGTTTCTGCTGCGCGAGCCGGGTAATGGTGCCCGACCGCAGGCTGCGTTCTTCTTCGTTGGCTTCCTCTGGCTTCACGGCGTCTCGCGTTTGCCCAAGGATACGAACGGGGCGCGCCAGCCCTGCTTCACCCCTACCCGCTCCAACGCGGCACCCACCGGCTCGTCTCGTTCGCAGCCCCGTCTAGAGAGTGTCATGAACTATCGGTCGGTGCCGGCGTTCGGCGACGCATGAACCGCACCGCCTACCCCTCCGACGTCTCCGACGAGGAATGGGCCTTCGTGGCCCCCTATCTCACCCTCATGCGCGACGATGCTCCCCAGC
>JBBSMX010000171.1:0-7889 GCA_038232935.1 Rhodothermales bacterium
CGGACGAGGCCGCTGTCGGCGACGGTGAGCGGGCCGCCCGCGTTCGGGCCGAACGTGACGAACGGGTCGGCGAGGACGACGGCGAGCGAGTCGTAGCGATGGTGCGGCACGGCGGCGGCGAGCAGGCGTACGGCGGGGCCGCCGCTCTCGACCGCGCCGCTGCTGACCGGGCGTTTCTCCCACGGCAGGTCCGCCGGCTTCAGCCAGAGGGCGGCCACGCGGAGCCGGAGCGCCGTCACGTCCGGCGGCATCGAAGGGGCGATGTCGAACGTGACGGTCAGCGCCGTGCGGTCCGGGGCAGCCGCCGTGTCCGGAGCGGCGACGGCAGGGCGGGGCGGCTGCGTTCGCACTTCGCGCGTCCCGCCGCAACCTGTCGCGAGCAAGAGGAGAAAGAGGAAGGAGGCGGTGCTGTGCAACGTGGCGAGGATCTGAAACGAGAAACGGTAGACCGGCAACCGGTCCCTAGGCCGGTTCCATCGCGTCCCAGCCGAACGCCAGCAGGGGCTCCATCGCACGCGCCGTGCCGATGACGGTGTCGGTGAACGACGGGTCGTTGAGTTCGTCGTCCGAGACGTCGCGGCGGGTGATGAGCGACTTCGCCCTCAGCCAGTCG
Organism: Rhodothermales bacterium; assembly: GCA_038232935.1. GTDB lineage: Bacteria > Bacteroidota > Rhodothermia > Rhodothermales > JANQRZ01 > JBBSMX01. Next base: position 614 of record JBBSMX010000171.1, read on the forward strand.
GCGAGGTCGGACTCGCTCTCGGCCTCGAAGCCGCGCGGCATCCGCTTGAGCGACTCGCGGGCATCGACGGCGTAGCCGGCGGTGCCGAGCGCATCGATCGTCTCCAAAAAGGCCGCCGGCTGCTCGGCCATGCGGACGCGCCACCGCCGGAGCAGGTCGTTCTCCGGTCGCCAGTAGCCGCCCGCGATGAACGACGCGCCGGGCTCGACGTGGACGTAGAGCGCGCCGGGATCGCCGCGCTGTCCGCTCCGCGAGAGGACCGCACCGACGTGCGTTTTGTACGGCTGCTTGTTCTTCGAGAAGCGCGTGTCGCGGTAGATCCGGAAGATCGAGCGCTTCGGGTCGCCGGTGAGGCGGAGGTCGGCGGAGGTGGCCTGCCGGGCGAAGTCGGCGACGAGGCAGCGGAGGGGCCAGAGGATCTCGTCCTCGAACGTCTGCTTGCGGGGTTTGAACCAGTCGCGGTCGTTGTGGCGCTTGAGGTCGCGGAGGAACTGGAGGCCTTCGTCGCGGAAGCCAGGGAAGGGCGGGAGGTCGTCGTGGAGCATCGGGAGGGGAGAGCAGCGGTGGGGGAGCGGAAGATAGCGAGCCGGGGTGAAGACAGCGCGTCAGCCCTGCCGGAGGCGAGCCGTTTCACTTCGCTACGGCGTGCTCTCGATTCCCCTCCGCATGGCGCGCCCCTTTTTTCTCTTCCGTGCCCTGAGCTGGATGAGCCGATCCGGGCGAGGACCCCGTTACTCTATGTGTCCGCCCTCCCTCTCAAACCGCTCCTGCCATGTACCGCGCGCTGCTCGTCCCGCTCCTTCTCCTGCTCGCCGCCTGCGGCACAGACTCCTCCGATCCCTCGGCCATGAACGCCAACGACCCCTATGCCGATGGCTCGTACGCCGATGGCTCGTACACCGACGGCCCCTACGATGACGGCTTCGACGAGCGCGCCCAAATCGACGCGCCTATGGCTTCCGGGCAAGGGCAAAACGGACAGGGGCAACGCGTGGTGCTGATGGATCGGGGCTTGCAAATGGCCCGGGGCGCACAGGTCATCCCCTCGGATTGGCGCCTCACGCAAGACATCGCCACCGATCCCAACACGGGGCAGATCGCGCGCTACATGGTCGATCTCCGAGGGCCGCAGGGCCAACTGATGCGTGGCCTCGGCACCGCGAACTACGGGCAGATCGTGGGGACGAGCTTCCAGCAGGCCTGGCAGCAGGCGGCGATGCGTGGCTTGCAGGGTGAGGTAGGAGATGTCTCGATGGGGAATCTCCAGCGGAGCGCCGTACTGGAGAACATGCAGGCCTTCCAGAAGGCAGTGCAGATGGCCCGGCAGCAAGGGATGCAGATGGAAGGGTTGGAAGCGCCCTTCCGCGGCAGCGCCGGAGGCCGGCCGGTGCAGGGCATCGTGTATGTGACGCGTTGGCCGTACCCGCAATTCCCTGATACCGGGCTGATCCAGGTGAGCCTTATCCTCAGCCCGGCCGAGCTTCTCCCGGCGACCATTCGGCTCAGCGAGCAGATGTCGAACAGCTACCGGCCCAACCCGGAGTTCGAGCAGCGCGTGCAGCAGATCGGCCAGGCATCGATGCAACGGCAGAGCGCCGAGAGCCGGCAGCAGATGGCGCATAATCAGTCGTTGCACCAGCAGCGCATGGCGAACATCCAGTCTCAGTTCGAAACGTCGCAAGCTATCGCAGACCAGCGGCAACAGACCTGGCAGGAGGGGCAGGACGCCATCTCCGAGCGGAATCGCCGCGTGGGCAATGCCATCCTCGGCACCGTGGACATCTACGACGCGCAAGCGGGTCAGACCGTCCACGGCATCGATAACACTTCCAACACGTACTGGACCGACCAGAACGGGAATGTGGTCGGGACGGAGGGCTACGAGAACCCGGACCCGTGGTACTACGAACAGGCCCCGAACCTCGACGATGTGTACGACCAGGGCGGAGTCGTCGGAGACGACGGCTGGTAACGCTCAGGCTCTGCTCCCGCTGCTGCCGTAGCGCTCGCCCAGCTACTCGGTGTTCCGCTCACTGCCATGATGACTTCGCTACTCCCCCTCGCCTCTGCGCTTCTTCGCTCGCGTGTCGCCCACGCCGTCGTCGTGTTCCTGCTGCTCGGCCCCGTGGCCGTCGCGCAGAACGTGGTCCAGAACACGGTGGAGGTCTTGCGGCCCTCGGGCCCGTCCGGCTCGGCCGAGCGCGGCGGAGGCGGCTATCCGCTCGCCCTCGGCGGCACGGGCTTCAGCCGCATCTTCGAGACCGCCTCCGACGACGACGGCAACACCTACGTGGTGGGGGATTTCACCGGCCAGATCGACTTCGACCCCGGACCCGGCCAGATCCTCGGCACCAGTATGGGCGGCAACGATTTCTTCGCTGCCTCCTACGACCCGGCCGGTGCGCTCCGCTGGGCCTTCCGCTACGGCACGAACCAGTTCAATCAGGTCGGGAACGGCATCGCCGTCGCCGGCGGGCGCGTCTTCTTCGGTGGCATTTTCTGGGGGACGGTCAACTTCGGCGGCGACGAACCGGCCGACGCGAACGTGATCGCCTTCAACAACGGCCCCGGCGTGATCGTCCGGTCGAGCATCGTCGGGCCGGTCGCCATCCGTCGCAACGCGGTCTACGGCAACCTCGGCCTGGGCATCGACCTGGAACCGGCCGGCCGCGCCACGAACGACGCCGGCGATGGCGGCCCGAACCAGCAGCAGAACTACCCGGTCTTCGCCTCGGCGACGGGCGATGGCGCGGCGACGCTGACGCTCACGTACACCGTGGACACGGCCCCCGCGAACGCGGCGTATCCGCTCACCGTCCACGTCTACATCGCCGACGCGAGCGGACAGGGGCAGCGCTGGGTCGGGAGCCTGACCTATGCCGAGTCGCAGGCGCAGAGCCAGGTCATGGACGCCTTCGGGCCGTTCGAGCTCGTCTCCGACGGCGACCAACTCGTGGCGACGGCGACCGACGCCAACGGCAACACGAGCGAGTTCTCGGACCCGGTGGCGGTGAGCGGCAGCGCCGTGACGAACGAGGACGACGCGGACCCCACGGTGTTCGCGCTCGCGGCGTATCCGAACCCGGTGCGCGGTGTTTCCACCCTCGCGCTCACGCTGCCCGAGGCCGGCGCGGTCCGCGTCGAGGTCTTCGACATGCTCGGCCGCCGCGTGGCGGTGCTGCACGATGGCGCGATGGCAGCGGGGCTGCACCCGCTCGTGCTCGACGCTTCGGCGCTACCGGCGGGGCTCTACGTCAGTCCGCGCTACGGCCGCGAGCGCGACCCTCACGCAGCGGATCACCGTCGTCCGGTGAGTAGGCAGCTCTTTTTCGTCTGAACCAGACTCCGATTCCTCTCCATCTGACTTCTGCCACGATGACACGATCTCTCCTCACCGTGATGGCGGCGCTGTTGCTCTTCGCCGTGCCCGCCGCTGCCCAGCAAAGCGATGGCGTCCGCGCCGAGACTGGGGTCGAGCGCGTCCACAACGAACTCGGCCTCCTCGGCACGGGGGCCATCGTCGCCGTCCTCGACCGCGGCATCGACTACGAGCACCCCGACTTCCGCAACCCCGACGGGACGACCCGACTCCTCTACATCTTCGATACGTTGGACAACACCGGGGCGAGCGACCCGGACAACCCAACGGGGTTCGGGACCGTCTACACCCGCGACGAGATCAACGCAGCACTCGCTGCCGGCGTCCGGCTCAATACCCGCGACGCCGTCGGGCACGGGACGGCGTCGATGGGCATCGCGGCCGGCAACGGGGCCGCCAGCGACGGCTTCTACGCGGGCATGGCCCCCGGCGCTGACCTCATCGCCGTCAAGCTCATCACCGAGGGGGCACCGGCCCACGACGGTGAACCCGCCGAGGCACCCAACCCCTCGCCTGGTAACCGTCTCTTCCCGGCCATCGATTTCGTGCTCGCCCGCGCCACCGAAGCGGGCAAGCCCGTCGTATTCCTCGCCAACTTCGGCTCCAGCGCCGGCCCGATGGATGGCACCAGCACTGACGCTCGCGGCATCGACGCGCGGTTCGGCTCCGGCTTCCCCGGCCGCGTGTTCATCACCGGGTCGAGTGACGACGGCGGGGTGGCGAACCACGCCGGAGGCACGGTCCAGCAGGGGCAGTCGCTCGATCTCCGAATCAGCAAAGCGGCCAGCTTCCTTCGACTCGACCTCTGGTACGGGGCCGACGACCGGTTCACCGTGGAGGTCGTCGCGCCGAACGGTACCGTCTACGGCCCGTTCGCCCCGCCGCCCAACGGCGTCCAGAGCTCGGGCAGTGGTCCCGGCTTTGCCCTCTTCCACAACGGCGACGGCGTCGATTTCTACGGCGCGTCGAGTCCCTCGCGCGAGCTGCTCATCGACTTCAACGGCACGGCGGGGACCTACACCGTCCGGCTCACCGGCACGACCGTAGTCGACGGTAGCTTCAACGCTTCGCTCAACCCGTCGAACATCATCGGGGCACCCCCGCAGAACCGGTTCACGACGTTCGCCGTGCCAGGCTACACCGTCTGGGACCTGGCCTCGGCGCGGCAGAACCTTTGCCCGAACTCGTACGTCCTGAACGATACCTGGGTCGATATCGACGGCATCACGCGGACGTATCCCGGCAACGAGGGCGGGCCGGGCACGCTCTGGACCGGCAGCGGCATCGGGCCGACCTACGACGGCCGGCTCGGCATCACCGTGAGCGCGCCGGGCAACTCGAACATCACGCCCTACGCGCCGCGCTCGTTCTTCAACACGTTCCGGTTCAACGTGATCGAGGACGGGCCGGCCCCCTACGGCATCCTGGCCGCGGTGAGCGGCGCGGCACCGGTGGTGAGCGGGATCGTCGCGCTGCTGCTCGAAGCCAATCCGACACTCGATGCCGCCCAGGTCAAAGACGTCCTGCAACGGACGGCGCGCGCCGACGCGTTCACCGGAGCCGTGCCGAACCCCGCGTGGGGATACGGCAAGATCGACGCCTTCGCCGCCGCGAGCGACGTGCTCGGCACGACGGCCACCGCGCCGGGAGCCACGCCGGAGGGCTTCGGGCTGACGTTGGCCGGTCCCAACCCCTTCCGCCGCACGACGGCCCTCACGCTCACGCTCCCCGCGCCGCAGTCGGTGCGCGTCGAAGCTTTCGATGTGCTCGGCCGCCGCGTGGCGGTGCTGCACGATGGCGCGATGGCGGCGGGGCCGCACCCGCTCACGCTCGATGCGTCCGAGTTGCCGGCCGGGCTCTACGTCGTCCGCGCCACCGGCAGCGAGGCCACGAGGGGCGGGGCGGTCGTCTCGCGGAGCGTGACCGTCGTCCGATAACGCGCCCTGTCGTTACGGCCGCTCGCCCAGACCGTCGGCCTCGGGCGAGCGGCCGTGGGCTTCGCCGAACACGCGGAGCCGGTCGCGCGCCTCGACCGTTTTGACGTGCTCATCGCCGAGCGTCTCGTGCAGGGCGTCGTAGCTGGAGCGGAGCAGGCGCCCCGCCTCGTCGTCGCGGCCGAGCCGGGCGAGGCATTCGCCGAGGAGGCTCTCGCCGTTGGGGACGAGCCAGTGGCCTTCGGGCAGCACGGCGCGGCGGGTCGCGGTGCTAGCGCGCAGCAGGGCAGCCCCGCGCTCGGCTTCGCCGCCGTCGCAGAGGGCGCGCCCGGCGACGTTCTGGGCAAACGCCGTCAGCGAGTGGTCCGGCCCGAAGGCGCGCGTGGCAGCGGCCAGCACGATCTCGCCCTCTTTCATGGCCTCGGCGGTGTGGCCTGCGGAACGCAGGTAGAGCGCAAAGGTGACCCGCGTAGCGACGGCGTTCGGGTGCTCCTCGCCCACGGTCTCGTCCATGACCTCCACCGCTTCGCGGAGGACGGGGTCGGCCTCGTCATAGCGGCCGAGGTCGTTGAGCGTGGCCCCGAGGTTGCTCAGCGCGATGCCGAGCCGGTAGTGCGGCCGGCCGAACTGCCGCCGGATGGTCTCGACGATCTCGCGCAGGAGCGGGAGGGCTTCTTCTTGCCGTCCAGCGATGTTGTACGTGACGGCGAGTCCGCTGAGCGGGATCGCGGCGTTCGGATCGCCGATGGCCTGATACAGCGCGATGGCTTCGCGGTAGGCGGCTTCGGCGTCGTCCTCGCGGCCTCCGCTCTCGGTGAGGGCGTCGGCGTAGGAACTCAGAGCCGCAGCGCGGAGCCGGGTGCGGTCGGGGGCGGCGGCCGGGGACCTGGGAGCGGGCAGGTAGGCGAGCGCCTGCTCGTGGTAGGCGACTGCCCCATTGTAATCGTCCTGGCCGGTGCGCACCATGCCGAGCACGTGGAGTGCACGGCCGTACTCGGCGTCGCGTTCCGCCTCGGGGAAGAGGGCGAGCGCACGGCTCGCTTCTTCTTCCGCGGCGTCCAGCCGGCCGAGGTCGTGGAAGACGCCGCCGAGCGTGAGGTGGACCGCCCGCGCCACGGCGGGTTGGTCGTCGAGGTCGCGAGCCCGCACAGCCGCGCTGTCGAGCACGACGCCGATGGGCGTGTCGGGGTCGCCCTCCTCGGCCCCGCCGGCGACGATCATGCCCCGGAGGAAGTCGAGCGTCCGCTCGGACCGGTCGAGCGCGGCGGCCGTCCGGTCCCGCTCCGCGGCGGCGACGCGGCCCTGCCAGAGTGCCGTGCCGAGGCCGACGAGGAGCGCGAGCGTAGCGAGGGCCGTCGCGGCGACGCCCGCGCGGTGGCGGCGGACGAACTTCCGCGTGCGGTAGCCGGCGGTGGCCGGGCGAGCGAGCACGGGGAGGCCGTCGAGGTGGCGGCGGAGGTCCGCGCCGAGGGCTTCGGCTCCGGCGTAGCGCCGCTCGGGCTCTTTGGCGAGCGCCTTCAGCACGATCGTGTCGAGGTCGCCTTCGAGACGTTGCGCCTCCAAGGTTTCCCCGTGCTCGCGGGCGGCGAGGGAAGGCCGCGTCGGCTCGGTATCGCAGACGGTCCGCTCGATCTCGCTCGGCGCGCGGCCCCCGAGCTGGTAGGGCCGCTGGCCCGCGAGGAGTTCGTAGAGCACGACGCCGAGCGCGTACACGTCGGTGGCCGTCGAAATCGGCTCGCCGCGAACCTGCTCGGGGGCGGCGTACTCCGGCGTCATCGGCCGGAGGCCGGTCTGCGTCTGCGCCGTGCTGTCGCTGGAATCGTCCTCGATCAGCTTGGCGATGCCGAAGTCGAGCAGCTTCACCGAGGGCGTGCCCTGGTCGGTTTCGGCGACGAGGATGTTCGAGGGCTTGAGGTCGCGGTGGACGACGAGGCTGCGGTGGGCGTAGGCCACGGCGTCGCAG
>JBBSMX010000172.1:0-7769 GCA_038232935.1 Rhodothermales bacterium
CGCGCTCCGAGCGAGCGAGCGGGGGCCGGAACGGTGCCGATCCGGCGCTGACCCCTACCTTTCGGGGCTGAGACCACTCCACCCCGGCTCTCGCCCTCTGACAGGGGCACGCTTTTCGCGTGGCATTCACGCGATGGCGGCTCCTCCTCCCCGGCCCTGGCTGCCTCTTCACCCGACCTCCTCCCTTCTGCCCCCTCTTCGATGAACGAACGCAACGCTATCGGCATCGTCGGCGGGCTCGGCCCCTACGCCGGACTCGACCTCGTCAAGAAGGTCTTCGACAACACCGTCGCCTCCACCGATCAGGAGCACCTCCCGGTCGTGCTGATCTCGTACCCCGGCCACTTCCCCGACCGCTCGACGTACATCGCGGACCAGTCGAAGCCGAACCCGGTCCCGGCCCTCACCGAAGTCCTCCGCCGGCTCGACGACGTGGGGTGCTCGGTCGCCGGGATGCCGTGCAACACGGCCCACGCCCCGGTCATCTTCGACGTCCTCCGCGATACTATGCAGCGCGAGGGCCGCGCGATCCAACTGCTCAACATGATCGACGCCTGCGCCGCGATGGCCCGGCAGCGCGACCCCGGCATCCGGCGCGTCGGCGTCCTCGCTACGAACTCGTCCTTGCAAACCCGGCTGCACTCGGACGCGCTGGAGCGCGTGGGGCTCGAAGGTCTCCAGCCCGAGTGGAACTTCCAGAACGAGGTCATCAACCCGGTCATCTTCGACGAGACGTGGGGCCTCAAAGCGCAGAGCGACCCACCGACGGAAGAGGCGCGGGAACGACTCCTCCGAGGCGTCCGCCACCTCCGCGCGCGGGGGGCCGACGCCGTCATCCTCGGCTGCACCGAGCTGCCCCTCGCCGTGCCCGAGCCCGAGTTTGAGGGAATCCCCCTGATCGACTCGACCGATACGCTCGCGCGGGCCCTCATCGGTGCCACCCACCCGCACAAGCTCCGCCCCCTCGCCGAGGCCATCGCCGAGAAAGCGGAAGATGCGGAGCGAACTCTCTCGTAGGACGGTTCCGGACGCTGTGCCATTCCCGATCAGGGCGCCAGGGCTGGCGCCCCTACGCCCGGAGCGCGACGGCCTCGGTATCTTTGACGGTTTTGCTCGACTCCCTCTCTCCCTCTCTCCCTCTCTGGCCTCTCCCTCTCTCCCACGCGCTGAGCAGGCCCGGTACAGCCGTGCTGTATATTCCGCTCGACTCCCCCTTAGTGTCTCCTCGTGCACGCTGAATTATGCTAAAAGAACGTAGCCGCCTGCTCCAACGGCTCCTGTTCGCCGCCGACCTCGTCGTGATCGCCGTCGCGTGGGTGGCGGCATGGGTCATCCGGTTCGAGGTGATGACGCCGCCGGAGTGGCTCCCGCTCACACGGTACCTGACCTTCTTACCCAGCGTGCTCGTCATCTGGGGGGCCGTCTTCCTGTTCTCCGGACTCTACCGAACGCACCGCGCGCAACGCCTCCCGCTCGTCGTGTTCTCCGTGGCGCGGGCCGTGTTCTTAGGGCTACTCGCTTCCGTGGCTGCGGTGTTCTTCTACCGTGAGTTCTCGTTCTCACGGCTGCACATGCTGATCTTCGGGGTGCTGACCTCGACGCTCCTCGTCCTGCTTCGGCTCGTGATCTACGTGGTACTTCACCGGGCTCGGCAGCGAGGGATAAACCTCCGCCGCGTCCTCGTGGTCGGGGCCGGGCGAGCCGGACAGCGGCTCGCGAACGCTTTCCGCCAGTACCCGTGGATGGGGTTCGAAGTCGTCGGCTTCCTCGACGACCATGCGGACGCGCCCGACGTGCTCGGCACCCTCGACGACCTCATCCCGGTCATGGAGGACCTCGCCGCGCACAATCGGACCGTGGACCTCGTCTACATCTGCCTCCCGTCGTGGGCCGGCGGGAAGATCGAGCCGCTCATCGATGCCGCCGCGACGCGGCTCGCCCACGTCTGCCTCGTCCCGGACCTCTTCCAGTTCGAGATGATCCTCAACAGCCGCGTCTCCGACATCGACGGCCTCCCGGTGATCCACCTCATCGACGAGACGCCGTTCGACTTCCGGCGAATCGTGAAGCGCGGGGCGGACATCGCGTTCGCCCTCGTCGTCCTCGTCCTCCTCGCCCCCCTCTTCCTCGTCATCGCCGCCGCCGTCAAGCTCTCCTCGCCCGGACCCATTTTCTACCGGCAGGAGCGGATGGGGCTGAACGGGCGGAAGTTTCGGATGCTCAAGTTCCGCTCGATGCCCGTCCACGCCGAAGCCGAGACGGGCGCGGTGTGGGCGAAGCCGGGAGAGAACCGGGCCACCCCCGTCGGCGCGTTCCTCCGGCGGACGAGCCTCGACGAGTTGCCGCAGTTCCTCAACGTGCTGTGGGGTGACATGTCGGTCGTCGGCCCACGCCCGGAGCGGCCGGTCTTCATCGAGGAGTTCAAGGAGCGCGTACCGCACTACATGCTCCGCCACAAGGTGAAAGCCGGGATCACCGGCTGGGCGCAGGTTAACGGCTGGCGCGGCGACACGAGCATCGAGAAGCGGATCGAGTGCGACCTTTTCTACATCCAGCACTGGTCGCTCTGGCTGGACGTGAAGATCGTGTTCCTCACTCTCTTCAAGGGCTTCGTCCACGAGAACGCCTATTGAGTCGGGGGTCGCCGCTCGTCTTTCGCTACCCCATGCCCTTCCCCTCGCTCGGCACCCCTCGTGAGGCCCATGCCGTCGCGGCCACCGTCGCGCTCGCAGCCATAGGCTCGGCCTTCGTTTTCAACTACGCGGCACGAGTCACCCCGTTTGCCGGAGCGGCTACCCTGGCCTTCGGAGGTGCGTACATCGTCGGGGTAATGGCCGCGTGGTGCGTGCGCGGCAGGCGGTGGCCCCTCGTTCTCAGCGCGCTCCTACTGGCCGGAACGCTGGCGCTGGCCCTCCTCAGCCCGCCGGAGAACGGGGTCGCTCGCCTGCCCGCCCTCGACGTGTGGCTGGAGCGTGTCGCCGACGGGCAGTTCCCGTACGGGCTGCCGGTCCGGCCCTCAGGGTTCCCAGGGTTGTTTCTCTTGGCCGCCCCTTTCTGGGCGATGGGAGCGCTCCGGCTGATCCCTGTAGTCGGCCTCCTGACATTCCTCGTGGCTATTCGTGAGGCCAAGTCGGCGAACTGGCTCGCGGTGCTAACGGGCCTCGCGCTGCTGCCCTCGTTCCATTACGAAGTGGTGGTTCACAGCGAACTGTTCTTCAACGCCTCGCTCGCCCTCCTCTCGCTGTGGGTCTTCGAGGAGGCACGGCGGCACGGGTGGACCGCCCTCGTGGCGGCGGGCGCGCTGGCCGGGTTGCTCCTCTCCACCCGCCTCTTCGTCGGGGTAGTGTATGCCGTCTACAGCGCGTACGCCTTTCGCTCGGCGTGGGCACGCGGCGCGGCCTTCGCCGGGATCGCGTTCTCGGTGTGGGCCGCAACGTGGATACCGTTCGCGCTGTGGGACCCGGAGCGGTTCGCCGCGTTTGGTCCCTTCACCGTGCAGGGGCTCTACCTGCCGGCATGGGTGACGGCGGGGGGAGCGTTCATCGCCCTCGTGCTGGGATGGCGAGCGCCGGACCTCCCATCCGTCGTCGCGCGTACGGGGTGGCTCCTGCTCGGACTCGTCGCCCTCTCGTTCGGACTCACGGTGCTGCATAGGGACGCGGCGCCGACGTTCTTCGCGGGCTTCGATGTGGCTTATTTTATTCTCCCGACGCCTTTTCTGCTCCTCGCGCTGGGCCGGATGATCTCCCGGCAACCGCACGCCCCCTGACCCTCGGCTCGCCCATGATCTACCTCACCAACATCTCCGTCGTTTTCGGCGGGCAATCCGTGCTGGACCGGCTGACGTGGACCGTCCGGCCGGGCGTCCGCACCGGCCTCGTCGGGCCGAACGGGGCGGGGAAGTCCACGCTCCTCCGCGTGATCGCGGGGCTGCAGCCGGTGGACGGCGGCGAGGTCACGGCCGAAGGAGGAACGACGGTCGGCTATCTCACGCAGGACGTGCAGGAGATGCCGGGCGAGACGACGGTGTTGGAGGCCGCGCTCGACGCGTTCGCCGACGTGCTGCGCCGCGAGGCCGAAGTCCACACCCTCGCTGCCGAGATGGAGGCGATGGAGGACCACGCCTCGGACGCATACATGAAACGGGTCCAGGCGCTCACCCACGCCCAGGCCGATCTCGACCGGATGGAGGCCCACCTCGTCCGCCCCAAAACCGAGTCGGTCCTCTCCGGCCTCGGCTTCAGCGAGGACGACATGGCCCGGCCGCTGCGCACGTTCTCCGGCGGCTGGCGGATGCGCGTCGCCCTCGCGCGGCTCCTCCTCCAGAACCCCTCCGTCCTCCTCCTCGACGAGCCCACCAACCACCTCGACATCGAGAGCATCGACTGGCTGGAACAGTACCTCAAGGGCTACCCCGGTGCCGTCGTCCTCGTCTCGCACGACCGCTACTTCCTCGACCGGATGGTGACGTCGATCGCCGAGCTCTACGGCGGCGGGATCACCGAATACGCCGGGAACTACGCCTACTACCTCGAAGCGCGGCAGGAGCGGCGGGCGCTCCAGCAATCGGCGTACGACAACCAGCAGCGTGAGATCGCGCAGATGGAGCGGTTCGTCGAGCGCTTCCGGGCGAAGGCGACGAAGGCGAAGCAGGCCCAGAGCCGGATGAAGATGCTGGAGAAGATGGAGCGGATCCCGCCGCCGCCACAGGAGGACGCCGCCATCCGCTTCCGATTCCCCGAGCCGCCGCGCTCCGGCCGCAGCGTGATCGAGCTCTCCCGCTTCTCGAAGACGTACCCGAACCCCGAGGGCGGCACCGTCGAGGTGTTCGACGACGCGGGGCCGCTGGAGATCGAACGCGGGGACAAGATCGCGCTCATCGGGAAAAACGGAGCGGGGAAGTCCACCCTCGCCCGCATCCTCGACGGGAAGGAGGAATTCGACGGCGCACGCGAGTTGGGCTACGAGGTGCAGCCAGCGTTCTTCGCACAGCACCAGGCCGACACGATCCCCCACAACCTGACCGCCCTCGACGCGCTCCGCAACGTCGCCCAGGGCCAGAGCGAGACGGCGCTCCGCTCGCTCCTCGGCGCGTTCCTCCTCACCGGCGACGACGTGTTCAAGCCCGTCGGTGTGCTCTCCGGCGGCGAGAAGAGCCGGCTCGCCCTCGCCCGCACGCTCCTCTCCCCCGCCAACTTCCTCATCCTCGACGAGCCGACGAACCACCTCGACATGGCCTCGAAGGCCGTGCTCGTGGAAGCGCTCCGGCAGTACGCCGGCACGTTCGTCGTCGTCTCGCACGACCGGCACTTCCTCGACCAGGTCGCCACGAGCGTGTGGTGGGTCGGGCGCGGCGGCGTGCGCGTCTACCAGGGCAGCTACTCCGACTACCTGTGGCAACGCGAACAGGCGGGCTCGCCGTCCTCCCGCGCTGCCGAGCCCGGCGGCGACGGGCAGTCCGCCACCGCGCCCGCCGCGCCGAAGGTCAGCGGCAAGAGCTCCGGCGGCAAGAAGACGAAGGAGCAGAAGCGCCAAGAGGCCGAAGAGCGCAACCGACTCTACCAGGCCATACAGAAGGGCGTCAAGCCGAAGAACATCGAAGACCCGACGCTGCTGCGTCGCCTCGTCGAGAAGCTCGAAAACGAGGTCGCAGCAAAGGAGGAGCAGAAGGCTGCCCTCGAAGCGAAGCTCGCCGAGCCGGATTTCTATCAGCAGGCCGAGGCGTTTCAGCAGACGATGCGCGCCTTCGGCGAGGTGGAGGCGGAGCTGAAAGACCTGATGAAACGGTGGGAGGACACGGCGGCCAAGCTGGAGACGGCATAACCAAGCTGGAGACGGCATAACCAAGCTGGAGACGGCATAACGACGAAGGCCGCCGCTCTGAACGAGCGGCGGCCTTCTACCAAACTGGACCGAGGTTAGAACGCGCTCGACGCTAGAACGCGCTCAACAACGCCACTACCTTCACCGCAAAGGCCGCGTCGGTGCCGAGGACGGTTTCGGCCGCCGTCCGCGCCGAGGCGAAGAACGTGGCATACGCCTGCGCGACTGCCTCGGCGGTCGCCGCGGCCTGCACGCTCGCGTCGAGCGTAGCGTTCGCCGCGGTGGTCGCCGTATCGGCGCTCGCGAGGGCGGCGGCGGACACATCAGCCTCGGCGGTGAGCTCTGTCCGGACGGCCGCCTCGTAGGCGGCTTCCGCCTGGGCGAGAGCCTCGGCAGTCGCGGCGGCGCGGATGGACGCGGCGAGGGCGGCACGTGCCTGTGCCAGCGCCGACACCCGACTGCTCGCCGCCCCAGCCGCGCGGAACTCTTCCTCGACGGCGAAGGCCGTCGCGAGAGCCGCGTACAAGCGGGCCTGCTGCTGGGTCGCGAAGCGGGCATCGGAGGACCCGGAGAACGTCACGGCTGCGCGAGCGCCGGCCCGTGACGCCTGGGCCTGATGGCTGGCCGTCACGCCGGCCTCGGCGTAGGCCCGCGCGTAGGCGTCTTCAAAAGCCTGTACGGCGGCCGTGCGCGCTTCCACACTCATCGCCGACGTGATGCGGGTACGGAAGGACGCATAGCCCCGTGTCCGCTCTGCCTGTCCCTCCTCGACCGTGTTGCCGGAGGTCTCACCGCCTTCATCGGTCCGGAGGTAGACGGCTTCCGCCTCAGCAGCGGCAGCCACGGAGGCTGCCACGTCCGACGCCGATGTGGCCCCGGACTCGATCTCAGCAGCGGTGCGGGCGCTGACGTAAGCGACTGCGTCGGCCGGCTTTACCCGTTGCGAGCGCGTCCGGGCCGCGACGTACACGTCGGCCTCGGCGTGGGATTCGGCCGTCATCGGCGGAGCCACAACGGAGCCGCTCGCGGCACCGCCCGCCTCAATGAGGACGCTGGAACGGAAGTCGGCCTGCTCGGCCATCAGAACGACGACGTCCGCGGAACCATCGGCGTCCAGACTAAAGCGCCCTTCGGCGTCGGTGGTAGCCTGCCCTTGAAGCAGGCGCGTCTGCCCGCTGGCTGAGACGGCGGCGGCCGTCACCACGGCTCCCGGAACAGGCCCGGCGGCTGACCGGTTGGCGCTCCCGGTCACGTACCCCTCGTCGGAGGTCACGCGGCCGGTAAACGTGGCGTCTCCTGTTGCGGAGATGTCGGGGTCGTTGGAATCGCAACCGACGGCCACAAAGAGCAACGTTACGAGGACCACGAGGGTCCGTGAAGGATTTCGATGAGCAAACATTATGGAGTGGTGGTAGGTCTCGGAGGGAGCTTTCCAGATATCTGGGAAGGCTGCGAGCCGGGCATGTACGCAAGGGGCAGACCGCGCCGTTCTCGGCATCGCTGCTTTCTGGTTCACAACTTCTTAGGGTCTAGCCGGCTTTCCTTTCGTCTTCTCCAATGTGGGGGAAGGCTCCCTCGTCACACGTAGGGTCCGTCGCGGTCCGTGGACAGGCGTGCCCGCCTCAGGCCGCAAATGGCCAGGTGCGTACACTTCGGACGGGGCTGATGAGAGAGGCCCGTGGGTACCCGCTCCCGAACCCCTTCTCCTCGCCGGCTTGCGAGCGGACAGGCGCGGTGCCCACCTGCCTGCAACGTTCGACAGGGAAACCGATGCGCGAGAATTGATTGCACCGCTTACAATTGCCCTGAGTCAACGTCAGTCGCGGGTTGATCAGATCGAGGCAATTCCTGCGTAGCAGAGGTTCAGATGCACCAGCTTCAGCAACGACACGCTCCAGAGACCTTGCCACGAACGGGCGTAGACCCGGTCGCAGAACCGATCCCAC
>JBBSMX010000173.1:0-7513 GCA_038232935.1 Rhodothermales bacterium
AGCGAGGTCACGGGGTTGATGAACGAGGCCCAGGCTTGGAGCGGCAGTTCGATGATGGCCGCGAGATCCTCCAGGGTGTACCCGCGCCGGACGTGACCCCACTCCTCGAAGAGGGACTCCTCGGAGGGTGCATACGGTGCGAGGAATCGGTAGTGCGGGTAGCGCCAGCGGGTGTGGGGGGTGCTCACGAGGAGGACGCCGTCGGGCCGGAGGACACGCCTCGCCTCCGCCATCGCCGCCGCGTCGTCCGGCACGTGCTCGATGAGGTCGAACATCGTGACGGCATCGAAAGAAGCGTCGTCGAATGGGAGCGCGGTCGCGTCGCCACAGACGAAGGTGACACGGTCCTGCCGGTTGCACGGCGCGTCGGCGAACGAGGGCTCGAAGTCGAGGTTGGTGATGTGCGCTTCGGGATAGAGCATGGCTGTCAGCCCGCTCTGGCCGCCGCCGACTTCGAGGATGTCGCGGAGCGGCTCGTCGGGTGCGATGCGGTGGATGGCCCGCATCTTCTCGCGGTAGAAAAACCCCAGCGTCAGCGGGCGAGGGAAGGGGTTCTTCCGCAGGAACGGACGCAGGGCGGCCTTATGACGGGGTGTGCTCATGATAGGGGGTCGATGGGAGGCACGGCGTCTGCATCCGTGCGGTGGCGGAGGTAGTAGCCGAAGCCCGCTACGCACCCTCGAATCTGCATACCGAGCGAAGCGGGCACGCCCGGCTTTTTCCGCACCCGGCGGAGTACGCCCTGGCCGTAGTAGTGCGGCAAGGTCAGGAACGCTCGCCGGAGATTGCCCACGTGCCTGTGCTCCTCGAACTGGGTCAGCAAGGCCGTGATATGCCCTCGCATGTACTGGTACATCTGATTGTCCAAGCCCTCTATGTCGCGGCGGTGGACGTGGTGAACGACCGCCGTCGGCTCGTACCGGCAGTGCCCGCCCCCGGCGAGGATACGGTACCACATCTCGGAGTCCTCGCTGCACCCCGACGCGCCAGCCCCGAGCCGCTCGTCGAAGCCGCCGACCTCCTCGAACACGCGCCGCCGGAACGCCATATTGGCTCCGGCGCCGAGCTGCCAGACCGGAACGGCGTAGCGCCGCATCCGCTCGAAGAAGCCGAGGTCGAAGCTGAGCGCTCGGTAGCCCCGCCCAAAGCCGGCGTGATTTTGCTCGAAGTAGAGTTGCGCCGGCGTGTCCAGCTCGGCCGGGAGAATGAGGCCCGTCACGGCCATCACGGCCGGCTCGGCGAAGGCGGCACGGAGCCGCCCCACCCACCCGGCGTGGACGAGCACGTCGTCGTCGGTGAACGCGACGAGGTCCCCGATGCTGTGACGTAGGCCTGTGTTTCGCGCGACGCTCAACCCCGGCTGGGGCTCCACGACGTACCGTACGCCCGGCATCGATTCTACCACCCGCCGCGTGGCGTCCGAGCGCGGCGCGTTGTCCACTACGATGATCTCGGTCGGCGCAGGGTCGAGCCGGCGCAGGCTTTCGAGGCACTTGCGGAGGTCGTCGGGCCGCTCGCGCGTGCATACGACCACGGATACCGAGGCGTGTGGAGCAGCGGCGGCGGATTGCTCCACACGAGCCTGTACCTGTTCGAGAGGCTGCCGCAGCGTCCGCAACGCGTCGAAGTCCGGCGGTGCATCGGGGCGCGGTTTTTTCTCTGGCATCGGGCCGCGGAAGCCATGCTCCATCAGGTAATCTCCCACCGTCGGCGTGATGGCCGCAAGCGCGATCTCTCGCAACTGCATCGCTGGAATCGGGAGCTGCGAAGCTTCGAGGTCACGCCTTCCAAGCGGGATATCGGCCCACCAGAAGATGAGGACGACGCCCCCCACGTCGGGCGATCTCTCTAGCGCGGAGAGAGGGTCTCGGAGGTCGATGTGGTGGATGGCCCACGGCTTGAACATGGCTATGCGGTCTCCGTTGGTGATGCCACGCGAGGCACCGCGCAGCCGATGAGCCGGTCGCGCTCCTCCTTCGGCATTCGCTCGATCTGCCGCACGCCGGCATACCGCCCGCTCGCGAAGCTCGCGTCGAAGAGGGCCGGGGTAAACGCGCGCCGCCGCCTCACCGCCCGCCTGATCTGACGAGTCGCCTCGACCAATAGACGGCGCACCTGGCGCCGCGTAGCGTCGCGCCACCCATCATAGCCGCTCGGCCACACGAGGGCGTCGGCGAGCGTTTGCGAGATCCCGAGCCCATAGATCAGTCGTGCGAGGTAGCGCCGCGCTGTGCGGCCGGAGCCGACGACGTGGCGGAGCACGCACGCCGGGTTGTACCACAGGGCATAGCCCGCACTCCGCACCCGGAGCGTAAGCTCCACGTCGCCGCCTGAGACGAGCCGCTCGCCGACACGGTCCTCCAGCAGAGGCCGCTCCACCCAGCCGCATGCGTCGAGCGCTTCGCGCCGGATCACCATCCCCGCCCCGGCCAGGCTGCCCACTTCCTTCGGCTCGGCTCCGTGATCCTGCGCCGCGAGCGCCCAGCCGTAGCCGTGGACATAGCGCGGCGGCGGCGTTTCCCAATCGAGCACGACACGTCCCCCCATCCCCCCAATCTCAGCGTGGTCGCGGACGAACGCCGCCGCCTGCGCTACCCAGCCTTCGTCCAGCAGGCAATCGTCGTCGACGAAGGCAATCCACGGGGCGGTCGTGGCGCGAACGCCGCGGCGGCGGGCAGGCGTGAGTCCCTGCTCGGGCTCCGACACGCGGCGCAGGCCGGGCACTCGTCCCGTCGCCGCGTGCGCGTCCACCACGGCCGGCGTCTCGTCGGTGCAGTTGTTATCCACGACGACGACGGACCACGCGACCTCCTCCGTTTCCCGCTGCCGGGCGAGCGCCTCCAGCGCCCGATTCAGAAGAGCCGCGTGGTTGTACGTGCAGATGACGACGTCGATGAAGCCAGGCTCACCCATGGCCGCCCTCTTCGAAGGCCGGCTCCGCGGCCGAAGCTAGTTCCACTTCGAATCGCTGCCGGATCTCCTCTGTCCGTCGGAGCGAGCGGTCGTACTCACCCGAGCGCCCTTTCGCGGCACCGCGCAGCTCGGCAAGGAGCATGTCCGGCGGGAGGATGTGCTTGCCGACCACGCTCTTCGCGAGTTGGCGGGTATAATGCTTGAACCACCACAGCCGCATCGCCTTGACCTTATCCCGCTGCTCAGCGTCGTTGTATTCCACCTTATCCAGAAAGGCCATGAACCCCCGTCCCCATGTCTCGTACTGCCGGCGTAGCCCGTCCAGATCCCGGCGGTGCTCGTGGAAGACGAGATAGGCCGGCTCATACACGAGGGGGTAGCCCGCCCGGATCACGCGGTAGAAAATGTCGAGGTCGCCGCCGCCGGGGAGCGGGGCGCCTGTGTCGAGTGCCTCATCGAAGCCGCCAAGTTGTTCCAGCACGTCGCGGCGGAACGCCATGTTGGCCCCAGCCCCGAAGATGCCCGCGCCCGTCGGGTAGAGCGGATTGCCGGGCTGCACCTGCCCGTGATAGCGTAGCTTCTCGAAGCCTCGACTGAATCCGCCGTTCGCCTCGAAAAGGATCTGCGCGGGCGTCTCAAGTGCAAACGGTAGCACGAGACCAGTAAACGCCGCCGCATCAGGGTGTTCGCCCCACGCTTCGGCGAGGCCGCGGAGCCATCCCCGGTCCACGACCACGTCGTCGTCGAGGTAGGCGATGATGTCGCCGGTGGCTTCGTGGAGCGCTCGGTTGCGGGCGAAGTCGAGACCCGGCCGGGGCTCAAGGGTATAGCGCACACCAGGGAATTCCTCCACCACCCCACGTGTCTGCCCGTCCGACGGCGCGTTGTCGACGACCAGCACGTCGGGGCGCGCCGCGCCTTCCGGCACATCCACGTTAAGGATCGACCGAAGACAACGGGCCAGCCGCTCCGGGCGGTCCTTCGTGCAGACCGCCACAGTAAGCGAGGGAAAGGGCAAAGGAAGCGTCGGCACAAGCAGTTCCTCCCGAATCGCCTCTCGAACGAGTTTCGTGCCCGTGCGGGCGGCGATCTGCTGCGCAAGCTCCTGCTCGGTGAGTCGGGTGCCGCCCGTCAGAGCTTCCATCCAGAATCCGATGGGCCGTCCGTTCCGGCGCACCAGCACAGCCAGCCCCGTCTCCTCGGCGTCGAGAGCGAGGGGAGGTAGCGGTTCTAGCGCCTCGATATCGGCGAAGGCGTACGGCATTCAATTCAACGTCGAGCGATACTGGAGGCGGTAGAGTCGGGCGAAGAGCCCGTCGTTGTCCAGCAATTCCTGAAGCGTGCCCTGCTCTGCCACGCGGCCCTCTTCGAGCACAATGAGGTGGTCGGCGTGTTCGATGGTCGACAGACGGTGGGCGATGATGACGACGGTACGGTCCTCGCCGAAGGTGCGCAGCGCGTTCTGGATTGCGTTCTCGGAGAGCGTGTCGAGCGCGTTGGTGGCTTCGTCGAGGATGAAGAGCGCCGGGTCTCGGACGATGGCGCGCGCGAGCGTGAGCCGCTGCTGCTGCCCGCCCGAGAGCCGGACACCTCGATCGCCGGTGCGCGTGTCGTAGCCGTCGGGGAGCCGTTCGATAAACGCGTGCGCATCCGCTCTGCGGGCCGCCTCGACGACCTCCGCTTCCGTCGCTTCGAGCCGGCCATAGGCGATGTTTTCCCCGACGGTAGCGTTGAAGAGGTAGACCTCCTGGCTCACGAGGGCGATCCGCTGGCGCCACGAGGCGAGGTCGAGCGCCGAGAGAGGCTGCCCATCCACGAGCACGGCCCCCGCCTCGGGATCGTAGAACCGGAACAGCAACTTGATGAGCGTGCTCTTGCCCGCTCCCGATGGCCCGACGATCGCCGTCGTCTTCCCTGCCGGGATGACGAAGGACACGTGGTCGAGCGCGGGCGGCTCATCGGGGGCGTAGCGGAAGGTCACGTCATCGAAACGTACGCTCTGCGCCAAGGTGTCGAACGGGACGTCACCGGACGTGATGTACGGCTTGTCCGTCCGATCGAGCATCTTTATCACGTCGCGCACCGAGGCCGCGAGCGACACGAGCCGCACCCGCGCCGCATCGATGCCCTGGATTCGAGGGCGGAGCCGGTAGAGCACGAAGATGAAGACGAGGAGCGCAGGCAGGTTCTCCGCGTCCTGTAAGCTGATGTAGAGCACGCCCACGAGCAGGACCGCTGCGAGAACCTCGTAAACCGGCGTCACAGTCCCGGAGAGCAGCCCAAGCCGCCAGAATGCCGACGACACCGTTTCGGATGCGCGCTCGAAGCGCGCCTGCTCGTAAGGCTCGCGGACGAACGTGCGGATCACCTTCATACCACCCAGCCCCTCCATCATCCGCTGCGACAGCGCAGCGTTCGCTTCCGTAGCCTCCTCGCCGAGTTGCTTCACGCGCCGCGTCAGCAATCGGGCGACGGCGGAGATCAGACCCATCCCTACGAGGACGAGCAGCGTCAGCTTCCACGAGATCAGCAGGAGAACGGCGACGTAGACGGTGGCGGTGCACACGGCGATAAACAGCCCGACGAGCGTGGCGAGCGCCGACGTCGCTCGCCACGTCTCCGTCGCGAGCGTGTTGAGCAGCCGACCGAACTCGCTCCGCTCCAAGAACCCGTAGCCGACCGTCAGGAGCTGAGCGTAGATCCCAGAGCGCAGCCGGTGCCCAATCCGCACATCCATCCACGCGAACACCATGTCGTAGGCGTAGCGTAGCAGGCTTATGAGAACGAGCAGAGCGAAGATGGACAGGGCGATTACCAGCAGGCGGCGCTCCACCGGAACGGCGCTAAAGAGCCCGCCGAGGCCGTCGATCAGCCAGTTCCCCGTCGACACCCTGTCCTGCCCGGTGTCGACGCTCTGGAGGAACGGGATGAAGAGGCTGACGCTGAAGCCTTCCGCTATCGAGGTCAGCACGCCAAGCGCGACGAGGCCGGCCAGCCCCCAAGGGCGATGCCTTAGCAAGGGGAGCAGAGATCGGGCAACCCCCACCTCCTCACGGAGCTTTCGTGACCATCGCATGCGCATCAAACCGGTTTCAAACCTCCAGTGCGAGCACGGCCGCCAGCAACCCTGAGTAGGAGGAACAAAGGCTTTACAGTGAGAAGTGATGCGCCCGTTTCCCGAAGGATCGGCACCCACACATCAGGATGGTACCGGTTCGGGACGCTGCGCTTTCCGAGCCGGCTGTTCGGCGCACGCTGTGGCGAGGCGCCATCGCCGCGCCCGAATCAGATCGTACGGCTTCCAAGTGTTCCACGGCAGCGTTCTCCCCTTCGCCTTCCGATCGATCTCCTCGCGCGAGATAGGTCGTTGCTGCTGGCCCAGCTGCTTCTTGAACGCGATCCAATCGTCCTGACTTGGCCAGAGGCGAGACGTTACCGGTTTTGCCACGAGCCGCAGCAGGCTTCGCGCCGCCCGTTTCACTACGCGCGGCTCTAGCACCACCGCGGGGTCGGTCAAGAAGGCCTTGCCCATCCGAAACAGGGCATCGCCGTAATTCCCGCCTGCGTAGCTCATATTAGCCAAGTAGACGTTGAAGTTGCTCTGGGACCACCGGTACAAGGCTGCGGGGATCTCAGGGTGCCGGTGCTTCACCGACTGTATAACGAGTTCGTACGACTTCGCCATAGAAGAGCTTTCCCGAGACATGCTCCCGCTCACGGATCGGTAGGCGGCCAGGTAAGCGGGCGCGAGCCCCACCTCGAACCGTTCGGCCACGCGAAGACTGAGGTCCCAATCCTCACACCCCTGCCCGCCCTGTGCGTGCAGTCCTGGGTCGTACAGGCCCACTTGTTCGAGAGCGCTCCGGCGGAAGAGAGGGACACTCGCGTTTCCGACGAAGTTGATGTATAGGAGGATCGGATAGATGGCCCCCTCTGGTTCCCACGGCACCGACGAGCCTTTTATCGTGCCAGCTCCATCAATACCGATCCACCACGTATAAACCATCCCCATCTCCGCGCCCCCTTCCTCGATGCGCCGCACCTGCTCCTCGATCTTCCGAGGATACCACACGTCGTCGGCATCCAGCGGCGCGATGTAGGTCCCCTGGGCGTATTCGATGGCGAGGTTGCGAGCCGAGGCGACGCCCTGGTTAGGCTGTCGGAGCAGTTTCACACGCGCGTCTGCTTCCGCGATCTGCGCTACGATCTCTGACGTCCGATCCTCCGAGCCATCGTCTACGATGATGACCTCGAGGTGCTCGTAGGTCTGCGTTAACACGGACTCCAACGCCGACCTGATGTAGGTCTCAGCGTTGTAAGCTGGAATGATAACGGAGACGAGGGCGTCCTGGGGCATCCTGAATGGAACGAGATGTATTCAGATAGCAATCGGCCCCCCCGAGCCACTACTGTTCCTGTTGGATTGACTCTGCCAACGTGCCAACTATTCTTGCTACACCGGTTTACTCAACGTCAGTCGCGGGTTGAAGTAGAGAACGGGTTGGCAAGTCGCTGCGTCGTGCGTAGGGTGGAGTTGACCACTCCCCTCGCACCAGCAACCCCGCCAACCCGATGACCAGCAATGTACTCGACCAGGCCA
>JBBSMX010000174.1:0-7366 GCA_038232935.1 Rhodothermales bacterium
AGGGGTTCTCCTGAACTACGACACCCGCCCGTTGGGCGGCAAGGCATACCACACAACTTGGGTTAAATAGCATCAGCCGAAAGGCGCATGCTGTCCCGGTACGCCCCCGGCTCCAGCTCGCTAGCGTTGAGCGCAATCGTCACCTCCAGCGAGTCGCCGGGCGCGATCACGGCGAACGATGGCAGCGGCGTCGCCCACGACTGCCCCGTCCGGATGCGCACGTCGAGCGGCAAGTAGCCGGGGTTGGGCACGTACGTCGTGAGCGACGCCGTCTCCCTCCGGAACACCTCCGCGCTCAGCGTCTCGATGCCGTACCCCTGCAGGTGAACGCACGGGTGAGGCTGGTCCGTCACCGGAATGCACAGGTCGTCCTCGAAGAGCCCTACCCCCGGCGGATGAAAGCGCACACCGTAGCTCAGGGCACGGCCGTCTCCGAGCCCGAAGCGCCCGATCAAGTTGCTGAACCACGCGAACGGGTTCCCCGCTTGCCCACCGATGTAGGGCGAGTTGATCTCGATCGGACCGCCGGTGTCGTTCTCGAAATAGACGAGCTTGCCGAAGTAATTCCCCCCGAGCGGGATGCCACCGAAATCGACGGTATCGGGAAACATGACGATCCCCTCCCCTTGAGCCTGAGCACTGCCACTGGTTCCAACGGCGAGCAGGCAGGCTATTACCAAAGTGTTACGAAAGCGCATGATGATTCCTCCATGATTCCTCAGACGTTATGCTCAAGGATAGGCCCCACAGCGCTGGCATGCCAGAGGGGCCTCGCTTTTACACTTCCTCGAAGGCGTACTCGATGACGGTGTCGTGGAGCTGGGCCGGGTCGGGGTTGGGGAAGTCGGTCATGTAGTGGAGGCCGCGGCTCTCCGTCCGTCGCATCGCCGAGAGCACGATGAGGTGGGCCACAGCGACGAGGTTGCGCAGTTCGCAGAGGCCGCTGGAGACCGTCACCCGTTTGTAGAAGTCCTCGGTCTCCTCGTGGAGCATCGCCACGCGCCGCCGCGCCCGCTCCAGCCGGAGCATCGAGCGGACGATCCCGACGTAGTTGCTCATCACCTGCCGGACCTCGAGTTGGTTCTGCGCGACGAGCACCCACTCCTGCGGGCGCTCTGTCCCGCTTCGGTCCCACTCCGGCACGTCGGCGTGGACCGCGTGCTCGGCGACGTAGGCGACGGCCGGTTCGAGGGCACGCTCAGCGTAGACGAGCGCTTCGAGGAGCGAGTTGGACGCCAGCCGGTTCGCCCCGTGCAGGCCCGAGCACGTCACCTCGCCGCACGCGAAGAGCCCGCCGATGCTCGTCCGCGCCGCCGTGTCCACGACGACGCCGCCGCAGAGGTAGTGCGCCGCCGGCACAATCGGGATCGGCTCCTTCGTCATGTCGATCCCGAAGCGTTCGGCGAGCGTTTCGGCGATGTTCGGGAAGTGGTGCAGGATGTCGTCTTTCGGCTTGTGCGAGATGTCGAGCCAGACGAAGGGGTCGCCGCTCCGCTTGAGCTGGTCGTCGATGGCGCGGGCGACGATGTCGCGCGGGGCGAGTTCGGCGCGCTCGTCGTAACCCGGCATGAAGCGCTCCCCGGCCTGGTTGCGGAGAAGCCCGCCGTCGCCGCGCACCGCCTCGGTGATGAGGAAGCTCCGCCCACCGAACTGCGCGGCGGAGCCGTAGAGACTGGTCGGGTGGAACTGGATGAACTCCATGTTGGCGATCTGCGCCTTCGCGCGGTACGCCATCGCTACCCCATCGCCCGTCGCCACAGACGGATTCGTAGTGTGGAGGTAGACCTGCCCGGCCCCGCCAGCAGCGAGGAGCGTCGCCTTCGCCAGCAGGGTCATTACCTCGCCCGTCTCCTCGTTCAGCACGTAGGCCCCGAAGCAGTGGAGATCGGGCCAGAGATCGGCCACCGATTTACCGAGGTGGTGCTCGGTGATCAGATCGACGGCGAAATGGTACTCCAGCAGGTCGATGTTCGCGTGATCGCGCACGCGTTCGAGTAGCGTCCGCTCGACCTCGCGCCCGGTCATGTCGGCGGCGTGAACGATCCGGTTGGCCGAGTGCCCGCCCTCGCGGCCGAGATGCAACGGCCCGTCCACGTTCCCGTCCGCGTGGTCGAAGTCCGCGCCCATCGTCATCAACTCGCGCACGCGCTTCGGCCCCTCTGTCACCACCATCCTCACGACCTCTTCGTCGCACAGCCCGGCCCCCGCCACGAGCGTGTCCTCGATGTGATCCTCGACAGAGTCCGCCGGGTCCATCACCGCCGCGATCCCGCCCTGGGCATAGTTCGTGTTCGACTCCGCCGACGCCTTTTTGGTGACGACGGCGACGGTGCCGTGCTCGGCCGCGCGGAGGGCGAACGAGAGTCCGGCCACACCGCTGCCGATGACGAGGAAGTCGTAGCGTTCAGCCATTGCTAACCCAAGTTGGGAGGTACGGGCTTTGGAGGACAGAGACGGCGGACCGCGGACAACGGACCGCCGTCTCTGTGCGGCCTTCGGCGGTCTGCCGCCGGCCATCTGCGGTCAAAAGCATTCCGGCGCATAGGGCATTACGTGGATCGGCTATCGCGGTGTGTTTGGCCCGCAGCGCCCGTTCTCCAGCGCCACGTCGGGTTCCAGCACGGCGCTGCAATCCGAGGCGAGGCCCAGCAGTTCGTTGAGCGACGCCTGCGTTTCGTTGTACTCCCCCACCATCCGTTCGAGCGCTGCCGGGTCGGTGCTCGCCGTCGAGTAGACGAGGAAGCGCCACGGGCCGCCGCACGGCTTCGCGCCATACCCGATGGCGCGGCACTGCGCGGCGTCGTCCGCCCTCGCCTCCCCGACGGCGACTTCGACGGCCGTGTTCAGACTATCGAGACGCTGCCGAAGGGCCGCTACGTCGGCATCGCTCGTGTCTGCCGCGACCGTTGTATCGGGTTCCCCTCCGCCCTCGGCCCGCTCCGGCATCGGACTGCACGCGGCGAGGGATACGAAGACGGCAAGCACACTCACCTCAAGGTTCACTCGAAGTCGCATAGCTAGTCCTGGCTGAGCCCTTCCTGCAACAGGAAGGCTTTGATGAGGGGGTCGAGGTCGCCGTCCATCACGCTCTGCACGTCCGTCAGCTTGACTTCGGTGCGGTGGTCGTTGACCATCGTGTACGGCTGGAAGACGTAGGATCGGATCTGGCTGCCCCATTCGATTTTCTTCTTCGATGCCTCCTGCGCGTTCTTCGCCGCCTCCTTAATGTCCTGTTCGAGCTGGTAGATGCGGCTCTTGACCATCGTCAGCGCCCGCTCGCGGTTCTGGAGCTGGCTCCGCTGCTCGGTCGACTCCGCCACGACGCGGGCGTCTTCGCCGTTCGAGAGCTGGCCGGTCCAGATATAACGCGCGCCCGTCTCGACCTTGTTGACGTTCTGCCCGCCCTTGCCACCGGAGCGAAAGGTCTGCAGCTCCAACTCGTCCGGCTTGATATCGACCTGAATCGAATCGTCGACTTCGGGATAGACGAACACGCTCGTGAACGAGGTGTGGCGGCGGCCGGAGGAGTCGAACGGCGAGATGCGGACGAGGCGGTGGACGCCGTTTTCGGCCCGAAGGTACCCGTAGGCGAAACGGCCTTCGACGCGGAGTGAGGCGCTCTTAATGCCCGCGCCCTCCCCCGGCTGGTACTCGAGCATCTCCGTCTTGTAGCCCTGCCGCTCGGCCCAGCGGGTGTACATCCGGAGCAGCATCTCGCCCCAGTCCTGCGCCTCGGTGCCGCCGGCCCCGGGGTGGATCGTGAGGATGGCGTCGCGGTGGTCGTCCGGCCCGGCGAGCATCCCGCGGAGTTCGAGGGCGTCGAGGGCGCGGCGGAGCTTCTCGGACTCGCGCTCGATCTCGCCGCCGAGGTCGGCGTCGGGGTCTTCGGCCTGCATCTCGGCGAGCGTTTCGATGTCCTCCTGCAGCTGCACGAGCCGGTCGAAACCGTCCACCCACTCCTTCTCGGCGGCGATGTCCTGCTCGATCTTCTGTGCCGCCTGCGGATCGTCCCAGAAGGACGGGTTGAGGCGGTGCTGTTGGAGTTCGGCTAGCTTGTCCCTTCGATGAGCGACGTCAAAGGTAGCCTCCGAGCGCGTGGATGCGCTCTAACAGTTGAGGGTCCATGATAGGTTGGGAGTAGGGGGAGGGAAGGTTTAAAACGTACGGCGTACAACAGAAGGGTGTCGATAGTAAAACGTCCGGACGAGCCCTCGTACGTTTTACGTTTCGCGCATTACGCACGGCGTCTTACCCGCCGACCTGCGTCGTGCCCTTCTTCACCTGCTCGATGGCACCTCGCAGGGCAGCTCGCACGTCGGGGTCGCGTTCGACCGCGACCTGCCGTTCGAGCGCGGCGAGGGCCTTCGCATCCCCGATCTCGGCGAGCGCCGTGGCAACGGCGCGGCGCACGTCGCGCCGCAGATCGCTCACCAGACCGACGAATGTCTGCGCTGCGAACGTGCGGATGTCGTCGTCGCGCCGGGCTAGCACGAGCAGGCCGTCGATGGCCGCGAGCCGGACGTCGTCGGGGTGCATCACGCCGGCCTGCTGCGCGAGGTAGTCGGCCCCAGCCTGGCCGCCGAGCCGGTACTTCGTGATCGTTTCGACGAGGGCTTCCTCGACGCTCCCTCGCCACGAGGTTTCGCCGAGGAGCGGCTGGAACGCCTCGAATGCGTCGTCGCGGAAGTGCTCGGCGTACAGCCTGACGGCCTCGGCCTGCGTGAGGTACGACAGATCGCTGAGCGCCGCCCGCAGCACCGTCCTCGCCTGAGGCGACGGCCCCGCGAGGCTGGCGAGCGCAGCACGTCGGACTGCCGGCGTGTCGTCGTTCTGCGCGAGGGCCGCGAGGGTCTGGACGACCTCCGGGATCTGCGCGTACGGCTTCAGCGCCTCGGCCGCGCGCTCGCGGACGAGAGGGTGCGCATCGCCGGTCGCAGCCTGCACGAGAGCGGCGCGGACCTGCGGGTTGAGTTCCTGCTTCGACAGCGTGACGACGGCGTCGTAGCGACCCGCCATCTCGTCGTCCTCGACCGCCTGCACGAGCGTTTCCTCCAGCGGCTGCCGGTACGCCGTCTCGGCGAACAGCCAGTTGCCCTCGTTGAACCGCACGAACGTGGGCTTCTCGGTGACGCGGAACCGGAGTGTCGTGTCGGCGCTCGCGATGTGGACGCGGCGTACCTCCTTCGGCTGGCTGGGATAGTTCAGCTCCACGTCCACGTCGAAGGCGAACGTCGGCGACGCACTGAGGTCCTGCCGCTGGACGACCTGCACGGTGTAGAGGTTGCTGCCGGCGAAGTACGCCTGCTCCACGTCAAGCACGGGGTGGCCGGGCTGGAACCACCACTGGTCGAAGAAGGTGCGGAGGCTGCGGCCGGTCGCCGTCTCCATCGCCTGGCGGAAGTCGGCCATCTCGACGGAGCGCAGTGCGTTGTCGGTGAGGTAGCGGTTCAGCCCACGCCAGAACGCCTCGTCGCCGAGTTCGAAGCGAAGCTGGTTCAGCACCTGCTCGCCTTTCTGGTACGTGTGCCGGTCGAACATCTCGTCGGGGCTCTTGTACCCGTACCACACGATGGGGCGGCGGAGCGTCTCGGCCTGCTCGTAGTAGGCGAGGCGGTCCGTGATGCCGTGGGCCTGCGCGGCGTCTCGGCCCTGCGTGGCTTCGAGGTAGAGCTCCTCCATATACGAGGCGAAGCTCTCGTTGAGCGCGAGGTTGGCCCAGTCCTTCGTCGTGACGTAGTCGCCGAACCACTGGTGCGCCAGCTCGTGCGAGATGAGGTCGCGGCCTTCCAGGTCGAGCGCGGCCCGCTCGTCGGTCTGGAGCCACTCGTAGAGCATCGTGATCGTGGTGTTCTCCATCCCGCCGGCCGTGAAGTCGCGGACCGGCATCTGCTTGTAGTTCGCCCACGGGTATGGGACGCCGAGGTGCGTCTCGTAGAAGTGGATCATGTCGGGCGTCTCGCCAAAGATCCGCTCGGCCGCATCGGCGAATTGGGGTTCGAGGTAGTACGCCAGCGGCAGCATCGCGCCGGCCGTGCTCATCACCGAGTCACGGACGACCGTGAACGGCCCCGCGCCGACAGCGGCGAGATACGAAGCCTGATCGCCGGTCAGCACCCAGTGGTCGCGCCGCATCCCGTCCGCCAGCGGCGTCTGCTCGACGAGCGCACCGTTCGAGGCGGTCACGAGCGAGTCCGGCACCGTTATCGTGATCTCGAACGCCATCCGGTCGTTGGGATAATCCCACGTCGGGAACCAGCGGCGGTTGCTCTCGGCCTGTCCCTGCGTCCAGATCTGCGTCGGCCGGTACGGGTCGGCGCCGGTCGGGTCGATGAAGTAGAGCCCGGTCCCGCCGTCACCGAGGCTCCCCTGCCCCGCCCCGCGCGTCGGGTGGGCGACGTACTCCACGACGAACGTGTACGTCGAGTCGATCACGAGGGGTTGCGGCGGGGTGATCGTCAGCCGCGTCGAGTCGTACTCGAACCCGACGCCGGCATCGCGCCCATCCACGACCTGCCGTACCGACTCGATGTCCATGCCTACCGCGTCGAAATAAAACGAGTTGAGGCTCTCACGCAGCGGCGTCAGCGTGTGCCGCACCGTGCCGATCACCGTCTCATCGGCGAAGCCGAACGACACATCGAGCGCCGTGCTGAGGAGGTCGTACTGGCGGTCTGGAGCGACGTCCGGCGTCACGCGGGCGGGCTGGACGTACTCGACGCGTGCCCGCTTGGCCTCGAAGACCAGCGAGTCGCCGGCGTACTCCGGCGGGCGGTCCACCTCGGTGATGTCGTAGACCCGCTGCGTGGACGAGCAGGCGGCGAAGCCGAGGAGTGCAGCGAGCGCGATGGCAAATACGAGACGAGACATGAAGGCGTGGAGAGAGCAAAAGGAAGGTTCGCCACCAACTACGTCAGCACGGCGAAGGTTAGTATCTGGGGAGAGCGAATAGCCTTGAAGTGCGACGGGCATACCGAGGTCAGAACGAGAAGCCGAGTCCGAACGTACCCCCGAAGACGGCCTCGGATTCACCCTCTGTGAAGGCGAGCGCGGCCGTAGGTTCGAGAAACAGCACGGCATCGGGAGCTAAACGAAGCGCGACGCCCAGCCCGAACCCGACCGTCTGGCCCGCCGCGGCCGAGGTTTCCGCCAGGGCCAGCACCAGCGCCACTTCGGCTTTAGGCACGAGTTGGATGCCCAGTTCCGCGCCGCCCAGGGTCCGCGCCACCAGGGTAGATTCAAACGGTCGTCGCAACACCTCAACGGAGGCAGTTGCGATGAGTACTCGGAAGCGGAGTTCGGACAAGGCGGGGCGAGGCCCTCTGGGATCTCTGGGGCGACCCCCGGCCGCACACCGTGAGCATCAGCA
>JBBSMX010000175.1:0-7342 GCA_038232935.1 Rhodothermales bacterium
CCGCACTTCTGGCACACGCACGCCGACGATCTCACGGCGATCCGCACGAACGCGCAAGCCCTCGCCGACGCGGACGACCTCGCAGCGGCCCGCCTCGCGTTCGGCCGGCTCAGCGCGCCGTTCGTCGGGATCGTTGAGGCGACGGGTGTGCCCAAAGGCTATGACGTGGCACGGTTCACGTGTGGCATGGTCGCCGACGTGCCCGAAGGCGGCGTCTGGCTCCAGCGCGGCAGCGACACGCGCAACCCCTACTACGGCAGCGCGATGGTGAGCTGCGGGGCCAGCGATCACGCCATGCCCATGATGGACCACGGCACGATGGAGGGGATGGACCATAGCCAGATGAAGGGGATGGACCACGAGCAGATGAAGGAGAGGGATCACAGCAAGATGAACCACGACGGCCGCCCGTAATCCATGCCCTTCCCCCTCCGATTCCTCCCCCCGGTCCTCGCTGTGGTCTTCCTCGCCGGGTGCGCCTCGGTGCGCCCGCAAGAAGCCTTCGACGACGTGCAGCAGACGCTCGATGCACGTACCGACGCGCGCGTCGTGTGGCGCACGGGAGCCTCCGAAGACGCCGCGGCCGACGCGTCCGTGGATAGCCTCCTCGCCCGACCTCTCACGGCCGATGCCGCCGTGCAGGTCGCGCTCCTCAACAACCGCCGCCTCCAGGCGACGTACGAGAACCTCGGCGTCGCCCAGGCCAACCTCGTGCAGGCGGGCCTCCTCGCCAACCCCGTCTTCGGGGCGGGTGTGATGTTTCCGCTCGAAGTCGCAGATCCCGCTAGCGGGGACAGCGCAGCGCCTGACCTGCGGTTCTCGGTGGCCTTCGATTTCCTCTCGGTGTTCTTCCTCCCGCTCCGCCGCGCCGTGGCGCAGAGCGCGTACGAGGCCGCACGGCTGCGCGTGGCGAGCGACGTGCTCGGCTTCGCCGCCGACACGCGTGCGACGTTCTACCGCGCCCAGGCTAATGCCGCCCGCCTCGCGTTGCAGCGTACGATTGTGGAGAACACCGAGGCGGCCTACGAAGCTGCGCTCCTCCTCCGTGAAGCCGGGAATGTCCCGGCCGTCGACCTCCTCGCCGAGCAGGCCCGCTTCGAGCAAGCTCGTCTCGACCTCGTGAGCGCCGAAGCCCTCACCGTCGAGAGCCGCGAGCGGCTCGCCCGGCAGATGGGCGTCTTCGGCGAGGACGCCGACTTCACGCTCGCGGGAGAGATCCCCCCGGTTTCCGAAGACGCCCTCGACATCGAAGACCTCGATACCATCGAGACGCGCGCCGTCGAGGCCAACCTGGCCCTCGCTGCGGCGCGGCAGGACGTGCTCACGTTCGGGCGACGCCTCGGCGTGACGCGGCCCGAGACCCTGATCCCCGAGCTCCACGCCGGGGCCGAGCTCGAACGCGACGACGGCGAGTGGGAGCTCGGTCCCGACGTGGAGGTCGCGCTCCCGCTCCTCGACCAGGGGCAGGCCCGCCTCGCCCGCGTCCGCGCCGAGCTCCGCCGCCGCCGGGCGCGCTACTACGCCCTCGGCGTCGAGGTCCGCTCCGCCGCCCGCACGCTCGCACAGCGGCTCGCCGCGGCGCGCACGACGGCGCTCCAGTACCAGCGCGTCATCCTCCCGCTCCGCGCCGAACTCACGGCCCAGACCCTCCGCCAGTACAACGCGATGCAGACGGGCGTCTTCGGCCTCCTGCAAGCGCAGCAAATGGAGGTCGAAGCCAACCGCCGCTACCTCGACCGGCTCGCCGCGTACTGGCGGGCGCGTATCGACGTGGCGCTGCTCCTCCAGGGCGGCATGCCCGACCTCGACGCCGGCAGCCTCGCGATGCCCGACGGCGATGGCATGGGCGACGCGATGGGCAACGCCGGCCACTGATTCCGACTGATCTCTCTGACCCCCACGATGATGTCTACGTTCTCCCGCCGCGATTGGATGAAGGCCAGCGCCGCCGCTGTCGGCGGGGCTGTGCTCGGCTCGGCCCGCCGCGCCGCCGCGCTCCCTGCCGAGTGGAACCCCGAGGCCGCCGCGAAAGCGTACGCCCCCTCCGCTGCCGGTAGCGCGACGCATCGGCCTGCAGTGCCGTCCGATCTCTCCACGAAGTACGTCGGTGACCGGCCCGCCCGTGTCCACACGCCCAACGGCTCCTCCATCACCGGCCGCCGCGCTGATGACGGTGCGTGGGTGTACCACCTCGTCGCCGAGGAGGTGCAGCACGAGTTCGCCCCCGGCCTCACGGCGACGTGCTGGGGCTACAACGGCCAGGTCCACGGCCCGACGTTCGAGGCCGTCGAGGGCGACGTGGCCCGCGTCTACGTGACGAACCGGCTCCCCGTCGCCACGACGGTGCACTGGCACGGGTTCTTCCTCCCCAACGGGATGGACGGCGTCGGCGGGCTCAACCAGCAGCCGATCCCGCCGGGCGAGACGTATGTCTACGAGTTCCCGATCCGCCAGAACGGGACGTTCATGTACCACTCCCACCACGACGAGATGACGCAGATCGGCCTCGGGCTGACGGGGATCTTCGTCGTTCACGAGCGCGGGCGCGACGCCTTCGACCGCGACTTCGCGATCATGCTCCACGAGTGGCGGATCGACCCCGGCACGAGCCGGCCGAACCCGAACGAGATGACGGATTTCAACGTCCTCACCATGAACGCCCGCGCGTTCCCCGGCACCGATCCTCTGGTCGTCGGGCACATGGACAGGGTCCGCATCCGGTTCGGCAACCTCTCGCCGATGGACCACCACCCGATCCACCTCCACGGCCACCACTGGAAGATCGCCGCCACCGACGGCGGGCGGATCCCCGAGGCCGGGCAGTGGCCCGAGACGACGGTCCTCGTGCCCGTCGGATCGACCCGCACGGTCGAGATGACAGCCGACGCGCTCGGCGACTGGGCGATGCACTGCCACATGACGCACCACGTCATGAACCAGATGGGCCACGAGTTCCCCAACACGACGGGCGTGGACGCGGACCGGCTGAACCGCGAGGTCCGCCCGCTCCTCCCCGGCTACATGACGATGGGCCAGGCCGGGATGGGCGAGATGGGCGAGCACGTCGAGACAGGCCACATGCCGGTACCCGAGAACTCGATCCCGATGGTGGGCGCGGCCGGCCCGTTCGGCTACATCACGATGGGCGGGATGTACACGAACATGCTCGTGCGCGAGAAGCCGGTCGACTACGACCGATTCCCCGGCTGGTACGAGCACCCGCCAGGCAGCGTCGCCCACGCCGTGACGGCCGACCTCGCCGCCCGCGACGGGATCGACCTCTCCTAACCCTCCTCTCTTCCTACCTCCGATCCGATGAGCGACTACTCCTACACCCGCACCGTCTCACTTCCCATGGCCGAGGCCCGCGTCTGCGAGGAACTGCAGGGAGAGGGCTTCGGCGTGCTCACCGAAATCGACGTGCAGGCCACGCTGAAGAAGAAGCTCGACGTCGACGTCCTGCCCTACAAGATCCTCGGGGCGTGCAACCCGGTCGCGGCTCACGAGGCGCTCCAGGCCGAGCCCCTTATCGGGACGATGCTCCCGTGCAACGTGATCCTCCGCGACGCCGGCGACGGTCAGACGCAGATCGCCGCCGTCGACCCCGTTGCGTCGATGTCGGCCGTCGATAACGACCGGCTCCGCCCCATCGCCGAGCGCATCCGGGACCGGCTCCGCGTGGCTGTGGACCGGGTCTGACCCCGCGTTCGTTCCTCTCCAATCACTCTCTCCAACCCGATCACAATGAAACGCCTCCTACTCCTCCTCGCCGCCCTGCTCCTCGGCACGCCCACTCCCGCCGCCGCGCAGCACCATCCCCACGCCGACTCTGCACACGCTTCCTCTTTAGAGGGGATGCACCACATGATGGAGATGCACGAGCGGATGATGGCCGACTCCGTGCTCCACCGCTACATGATGGCCGATTCGGCCATGCAGGCTGCGATGCACGAGATGATGGGCGGCGAGATGGACGGGGCCGCCATGCACGAGCGGATGCAGGCGATGACGCCCGCCGAGCGCGAGGCCATGAAGCAGAAGATGCACGCTCAGATGATGGGGCGGATGGAGGCGATGTCGCCCGAGGAGCGCCTCGCCCTGCACGAGCGCATGATGGAAGCCCACCGCGGGCTCATGGCGCACCCCGATGTCAGGGCCCGGATGATGGCCGACCCCGAGCTGCATGAGATGATGGAGCGGATGCACGAGGGCGGAATGCACGAGCACGGCGGAATGCACGAGCACGAGCGGAAGCACGACGCGCCGGGCGACAGCGACGGCTAGCAGCACCCCGCCTTCAGGTCGCTCCTACTACCCCTCACCCTTCCGAAAGCTGTCATGGATCGCCACGCCCCCCACGACGAGCCGGGCCTGAAGCAGGCCGAGCTCCGCGAAGCTGCACACGAAGGACCGCACGGCTCCCACGCCGACGCCCACAAGAGCACCGTTGAGGAGCACGATCCGGGGGAACACGTGCACGAAGCGGCCGACCACGCCGCGGCCCCCCACGACGGACACGCATCGATGGAGCACGAGTCGATGGAGCACGACGGGGTGGGTCACAGCGGGCACGGCGGCGGCGGAGGGCACCACGAGCACCATGCCATGATGGTGGCCGACTTCCGCCGCCGCTTCTTCGTCTGCCTCGCGCTCACCGTCCCCATCCTCGCGCTCAGCCCGATGATTCAGGACTGGGTGGGGTTCGCATTCGTATTCCCCGGCTCAATCTGGGTGCTAGCAGGGCTCTCGGCGTTCGTCTACGGGTGGGGCGGCTGGCCCTTCCTCAGCGGATTCGTCGAGGAGCTGCGCGACAAGCGGCCGGGGATGATGACGCTCGTGGCGATGGCGATCTCCGTCGCCTTCTTCTACTCGCTCGCCGTCGTGTTCGGGCTCGACGGCAAGCTGTTCTTCTGGGAGACCGCGACGCTCATCGACCTTATGCTCGTCGGCCACTGGATCGAGATGCGGAGCGTCATGGGAGCGTCGGCCGCGCTCGAAGAGCTGGCCCGGCTGATACCCGACGAGGCCCACCGGCTCGGTGCGGACGGGCAGGTGGAAGAGGTCCCGACGAGCGCCCTCCGGCCGGGCGACCACGTGCTCGTCAAGGCGAGCGAGAAAATCCCCGCAGACGGTACGGTCGTGGATGGCCGGAGCGCGGTCAACGAGGCGGCGCTCACGGGCGAGTCGGTGCCGGTCGAGAAAGGGGAGGGGGCCGAAGTGATCGCCGGGAGCATCAACGGGACGGGCGCGCTCACGGTCGAGGTGCGGAAGACGGGGGAGGAAGCATACCTCAGCCAGGTCATCGGGCTCGTCCGCGAGGCGCAGGCGTCGAAGAGTCGGACGCAGGATCTCGCCAACCGCGCCGCGTTCTACCTCACCGTCGTCGCGCTGTCGGTCGGGGCGCTGACGTTCGTCGTGTGGCTGTTCTTCACCGAGGCCGGGCTCACGTTTGCCATCGAGCGGGCCGTGACGGTCATGGTGATCGCGTGCCCGCACGCGCTCGGCCTTGCGATCCCCCTCGTCGTCGCCGTCTCGACGAGCCTCAGCGCCCGTAACGGCCTGCTCATCCGCGACCGTGCCGCTTTCGAGCGCGCCCGGCTCCTCGACGCGCTCGTCTTCGACAAAACGGGCACGCTGACGGAAGGCCGCTTCGGCGTTACCGATTTCCTCACTGCCGACGGCGTGGAGGAGGACGACCTCCTCGCGACCGCCGCTGCCGTGGAGGCCGGGAGCGAGCACCCGATTGCGGCCGGCGTCGTCCGCACGGCCGAGGAACGGGGCATCAGGCTGCCTACTGTCTCCGACTTCGAGGCGATCACCGGCAAGGGTGTCCGTGCGAGTGTGAACGGAGCCGAGGTCCAGATCCTCAGCCCCGGGGGCGTTGCCACCGAGGGCGTCGAGGTGTCGCCGACACTCCGCGACCGGGCCGACGTGCTCGGACGCGAAGGCAAAACCGTCGTATGGGTGATCCGAGGCGGCCGCGTCGCCGGAGCGCTCGCGCTCGCCGACGTGGTCCGGCCCGAGTCGAAAGAGGCCATCGCGCGGCTGCACGAGCTCGGCGTCGAGGCAATCATGCTGACGGGCGACAAACGCGAAGTCGCCGAATACGTCGCCCGGCAGATCGGGATCGACCGCGTCCTCGCCGAGATCCTACCAGACGGGAAGGCCGCCGCGATCCGCGAGCTTCAGGCCGAGGGCAAGGTCGTCGCGATGACCGGCGACGGCGTCAACGACGCGCCCGCTCTCGCCACGGCCGATGTCGGCATCGCCGTTGGGGCCGGGACCGACGTGGCAGTCGAAACCGCCGATGTGATCCTCGCCCGGAGCGACCCCCGCGACGCCGTCCGCATCGTCGCGCTCGCGCAGGCTACGTACCGCAAGATGATCCAGAATCTGTGGTGGGCCGCAGGCTACAACATCGTCGCGATCCCGCTAGCGGCCGGTGTGCTCGCCCCGGCTGGCATCGTGCTGAGCCCCGCCGTCGGGGCCGTGCTGATGAGCCTCTCGACGGTCATCGTCGCCATCAACGCCCGGTTCCTGCGGGTGGATTGACCGCTCATCTTTCCGCACAGTTGGACGTGTTGCCGAAAGTGCCCCCAACCGTCGCAGAGGTAGTTGGGGACGCTTTGGTTCGGCGAGACGGAGCGGGCTCAATCTCAGCCGGAGAATGCGCCGGGTGGCGGTGAAGGTGCCCGCCGTGAACCGGACGAGGTAGGGGCCGCTGGCGAGCCCAGCCGCCTCCCACCGAACTTCGTGGAAGCCTGCCGGCCGCGTGTCCTGCACCGGTTGAGCGACCCGGCGGCCGAGGATGTCGTAGACCTCCAGCGTCACGTCGGCCTGCTCCGGCAGCGTGTAGCGAATGGTCGTCGCCGCGTTGAACGGGTTGGGGTAGTTCCCTTCGAGGGCGTAGGTGCGCGGGAGCTCGCCGTCGTCTTCCGTCGAGACCGGGACGTTGACGCCGAAGACGCCCTCGGCGGCGGGTCCGCCGCTATACGCGCTGTCCACGGCGCGGACGGTCCACGTATAGAGGCTGTCGGACAGCCCGTTCAAGACCCAACCGGTGGCGGCGCTCACGTTGCCGGGCTCGGGGAGGCGGCGCGGCACGGCGACCGGGAGCGCAGACAGCACAGTAGAAGAGGAGCACTCAGAGACTGTTTGGTAGCATCCGAAACGTTGTACCCGCCCCCCATCGGGGGGCTGTCGCGCAGCGACTGGGGGGGTCTCCGGGGCTCGGCCCACCCCCTCCGCCCCCTATGGGGGCACCTCCCCGAGGGGCTACGGTGTATACACATCGCCATGAGCCAGCGTCCACCCCTCGAAGAGCGCTCGGAAGCGGGTCAGA
>JBBSMX010000176.1:0-7160 GCA_038232935.1 Rhodothermales bacterium
CTTGACGATGGCGGGCGCGGCCGTGCAGTGGGGGGCGGGGCAGACCTCGCCGGCACGAGCGAACTCGGACATGGGAGACCTCGGAAGAGGGAGTCGAAGAGTACGTCATAGCCCGTCAACACACAACTGGGAGACTACCCTGAACTTCTACTCCTAATATCTCTGTATGAACGAACCCCGCTGGTTAACGCGCCGCGACGTACTCGCCTTCCACCGCTTGCAAATCGAGGAGCACGGTGGCTCGCACGGTCTCCGCGACGGCGGTCTGCTCGACTCGGCCCTCGCACGACCGCGTCAGAAACACGCATACGAACCAGAGAGCGACCTCGCTGCACTCGCCGCCGCCTATGGCTTCGGGCTGGCGAAGAACCACGCCTTCGTGGACGGCAACAAGCGCGTGGCGTTCGTGGCGATGTACGTCTTCCTCGCTCTCAACGGGCACGACCTCGTCGCGTCCGAGCCAGAGGTGGTTACCATCATGGAGAGTGTTGCATCGGGAACGGTGGACGAGCCCGCGCTCGCCGAATGGCTCCGCACCGCGATGCAGCCCGTCGCCTGACCTCGACTACGCCGTGGCCTCGGCCTTCTGCTGCATCGAGGCACGCTTGCGGGCGTGGGGGTCGAGGTAGCGCTTGCGGAGGCGGAACGCGGTCGGCGCGATCTCGATGAGCTCGTCCTCGCGGATGAACTCGATGGCCTCCTCCAGCGACATCCGACGCGGCGGGGTCAGCTTCTCGAAGTTGTCGGCGCTGGAGGCGCGGTGGTTCGTCAGCTTCTTCTCCTTCGTGATGTTCGCCTCCAAATCCTGGTCCCGGCTGTTCTCGCCGATGATCATCCCGTCGTAGACGTCGTCCTGCGGCCCGACGAACAGTTCGCCGCGCTCCTGCAGGTTGACGATGGAATACGGGGTGACCTTGCCTGCCCGGTCGGCGACGAGCGCACCCGTCGCGCGGTGGCTGATGGGGCCGGCCCACGGCTTGTACGCGAGGAAGAGGTGCGTCAGCAGGCCCGTCCCCTTCGTGTCGGTGAGGAACTCCGTCCGGTAGCCGATGAGCCCGCGGCTCGGGATCTCGAACTCGAGCCGGACGCGGCCCGTGCCGTGGTTGACCATCTTCGTCATCTGCCCCTTCCGCATCCCGAGCTTCTCGATCACGACGCCCATGAACTCCTCGGGCAAGTCGATGATCGCCGTCTCGTACGGCTCGTGCGTCTTGCCGTCGATCTCCTTCGTGATCACCTGCGGCATGCCGACGGCGAACTCGTAGCTCTCGCGGCGCATCTGCTCGATGAGGATCGCCATCTGAAGCTCGCCGCGCCCGAAGACGAGGTAGCGGTCGGCGCTCTCGGTCTCTTCAAGCCGCATGGCGAGGTTCGTCTCGACCTCTTTGAAGAGGCGGTCACGAAGGTTCCGGCTGGTGACGTACTTCCCCTCGCGCCCGGCGAACGGCGAGTCGTTGATGCGGAACTCCATCGAGAGCGTCGGCTCGTCGACGTGAAGCGGCTTGAGGGGCTTCGGGTTCTCGGCATCGGTGATGCTCTCGCCGAGTCCGATCCCCGTCATCCCGGCGACCTGCACGATGTCGCCCGGCCCGACCTCTTTAGCCTCGACGCGGTCGAGCCCTTCGCTGACGAAGAGCGCGGTGACCTGCGCCCGATCCATCGATCCGTCGCGGTGGCAGAGCATGACCTGCTGCTTCTCGCGGAGCGTCCCCTGCACCACACGGCCGCGCGCGATCGGGCCGAGGTAGGCGTCCGGTTTCACGTCGGTGACGAGGACTTGCACCGGGGCCTCGGGGTCGCCCACCGGCGCGGGCAGGGTGTTGACGATGGCTTCGACGAGCGGCTGGAGGTCGGTGAGCGGCTCGCCGAGCGTGAGCGTGCACTGCCCATCGCGGGCGACGGCGTAGAGCACGGGAAAGTCGATCTGCTCGTCGTTCGCGTCGAGATCGATGAAGAGGTCGTACACCTCGTTCAGCACCTCCTCGGGGCGGGCGTCCTGCCGGTCGATCTTGTTGATAACGACGATGGCGGGGAGCCCGAGCTCGAGCGCCTTCGAGAGGACGAAGCGCGTCTGCGGCAGCGGCCCTTCGGCGGCGTCCACGAGCAGCATAATCCCGTCGACCATCCGGAGCGTCCGTTCTACCTCGCCCCCGAAGTCGGCGTGGCCCGGCGTGTCGACGATGTTGATCTTGATGTCGGTGCCGTCGGGCGTGATGTGGCGGATGGCCGTGTTCTTCGCCATGATGGTGATGCCCTTCTCGCGCTCGAGGTCCATCGAGTCCATGACGCGCTCGTTGACCTCCTGATTCTCGCGGAAGGTGCCGCCCTGCCAGAGGAGGGCGTCGACGAGCGTCGTCTTGCCGTGGTCGACGTGGGCGACGATGGCGATGTTGCGGAGGTTCTGCTGCTGCATGAGGCTGCCGGTAACCGGGCGGACACAAAAGGGTGCGGGCGACTCGATAGTGCCGAGTCGCCCGCGCGTGCTGGACTCTAATATACCGAGCCAGCCAGCCGGGGCTCCGGGCCTCCCGCGAAGATCACGCGGAATTGCGGTTTAGTGGGCGCGAATCAACGGGGAAGGAGGGAGCGCCGAAGGGCCGATGGAACTGTGAGTCACGCTCCTCGTCGGCTCGTCCCTTCGACTCGACGGCTCTTACCCCGGCTCGTCCTCCGCCCTGACGATCTCGTGGAAGACGGTCCGGCCTGTCCGCAGCATCCGGCGGACGTAGGGGTGGCAGAGCTTGCAGGTGTGCCCGAACGTGGCGTGCTCCTGCAGTTCTGCCACCGTCTCCGCGCCCGTCGCGTCGGCGATGGTTTTCAACTCGGCGAACGGCACGCCGAAGCAGTAGCACCGGTCGATGTCCACGGCGGCTATTGGAGCAGCGCGATGGAGGTGGGCGCAGCCCCGGCAGCGAACTGCCCGACCTGCACGCCGTCGGGCTCGTGGATCGTCACGGAGCCGGCCACGTCGAAGCCGGGCACGCGGGCGAGGTAGAGCCGCTCGTAGAGCCCGTCGTAGGCGACAGCTCCGATGGGATCGCCTTCGATAGGGATCGCCGCTACAAGCGTGTTCGCGCCCATGTCGAAGCGAAGGACGGTGTTCTGGTCGCGCACGGCGAAGATGCCAATGGCGCTCGTAAAGGCATCCTGCCCCGGCCCCGCCGTATCGATCCGGCCGTCGATGTCGATGCGTGTTACGACGCTGCCATCTGCGGCGTTAAGCACGACGACTTCGCCCTCCTCCTCGGGTGCCTCCTCGAATGCAGGGGAACCGGCGCAGAACACCCACACCTCCGCGTCGAACGGGTCGGCGACGAGCGAGCGCGGCGCGGTACAGCCCACATCGATCCGTTGCACGACCTCGTCCGACGCAGTGTCGATCACGACGACTTCCTGCGATAGGCCGAACGCGCCCGTCGCCACGAACACGCGGTTGCCCACCTGCACGATCCCTTCGGCGGCACCGCCGACCTCGACCGTCTTGGTCACCGCGAACGTCGTCGCGTCGGCGACGACGACTCGGGAAGGCCGGTTGTAGAGTTGGCTCGTCACGTAGACCTTGCCCACCTCGCCGACGACGGCGACGTAGCGCGGATTTTCGACCTCGATCCGCCCGGCCCGCTCGTAATCGCCGGACGTCCCGTCGTAGACCTCGACGCGTCCGCCGGTGTTGGCCGTGACGTAGAGCTGCCCGAACACCACCGAGACGCTCTGGACGATAGAAGCAAGATTATCGATCGATTTGAGGGTTTCTTCGCTGGCCGGGTCGTAGACCGTGACGGAGCCATCGCTCGCACTGAAGTTGCCCTGATTCCCGACGAACACGGTCGCGGGCGGAGGCAAGCAATCGGCCGACTCGTCGCACTGCGTGTTCGTCGAATCACAGGCTGTGAGGAAGAGTGGGAAGCAGAGGGCGAAGAAGAAACGTTTCATAGAGGGCCAGGGAGTCAGAACGAGAGGTGAAGTTGGAGCCGAGCGTGGCGCGGCGGCATGGGGTAGCCGCGCACCACCTCGATCTCGGCGTTGAGTGCGTTCTCGACGGCGAGGGCGAGGGCGGCGGCGAATTGGGGGAATCGACGCTGCAGCCGGAGTTGCCCGTCGAGCGTGAACGTGGCTGGCAGGTCGAGGCTGCCGTCGGAGCGGACGGGTCGCGCGCTCGTGAACCGTCCGCCGAGGTCGAGCCGGAGCGCGGTGCGCTTCCCGAGCGCGAGCGCGGCGTCGGCGTGGGCTTTGAGCTGGTGGCGCGGGACGTAGCGGAGCTGATGGCCGAAGGCGGGGGCACCGGGCCGTGAACGGTCGCGCGCGTCGGTGAGCGTATAGACGAGCCCGCCGCCGAGCGCCGTGCGCCCGATCCAAACGCCTGCTTTCTCTGCCGATGCTTCGACGCCGAGCGTGCGCGTGCGGCTGAGGTTCTCGGGCGCGTAATAGCCCCCCTCCGTCGGTTGCCAGACGATCTGATCGCGGAGGCGGGAGGTGAAAACGGTGACCTCGGCGCTCGAACCGCCGTGCTCGAAGTGCGCGCCGATGTCGGTGGCCCAGCCACGTTCGGGACGGAGGTCGAGGTCGCCGCCGGGCTGCCAGAAGCGGTCGTTGAAGGTGGGCGTGCGGAAGGCGAGGCCGGCGCTGGCTTTCAACCGGAGTGGCAGATCGGCGACGGGCTGCACGTTGAGGCCGAGGCGTGGGCTGAGCGCGGCGAGCGTACGCTCGGCCTCGCTGGCGCGGAGGACCACATCGGCGCGGAGCGCGGGATAGAGTGCGACGCGCCCGTAGTCCCCCGTCGCGTGGACGAACGCGCCGAGGCGAGTTTCTCCAGCGTCCGCACTGAGGCTCGGGTGCGACGCCGCTCCGACCCCGCCGGTGACGCCACCCGCGACGAGCCACGTCGAACTCACGAGGGCTCGCGCCTCCATCTCGCCCGAGGCGATCCACGTCCGGCCCGTGTCGTCGAGCCCGAGGGCGGGGTTGCGGTAGCGGAGTGAGGCGCGTTGGACGAGCCCGCCCGCGCGGAGCGACACGAGGCCGAGGCGCGAGGTCAGATCGCCCCACACGCGGAGGTGCCGGTCCCACTGCCGCTCGTCCTGCGGCGTAGCGCCGATGCTGCCGGGCAGCCCGCGCTCGGCCGCCCCCAGCCACGCCGCCACCTGTCCCCGCGTCGGACCGGAAGCCGGCGTCACGTCGAGGCGGGCATACACAGAGTGGAGCGATCGGTCCGCGCCCTCGCGGCGCACGACGCTGCCGCCGAGCCCTTCCGTGGGGTCGAAGATGGGGAAGTCTCCGTCCGCCGTCTGCGTCTCGGCAGCGACGACGGCCGAAACCGACCCGTGTGCTACGGCGGCGAGCCCGCTGAGGGACCGCTCGCCCCACGCCCCGGCCGTACTCGCGAGCGTCAGCCGGTCCTCGTCGGCCCGCGCCGTACGGAGGTCCACGACGCCGCCGATGCCGTCCGTCCCGTACAGTGCCGAGCCCGCCCCATGCAGGATCTCGACACGCTCCAGCAGGACGGTCGGCAGCAGCGAGAGGTCCAGCTGGCCGAGCTGCGGGTTCGCGATCCGGTGGCCATCGAGGAGGACAAGCGTCTGCGCCGCGCCGGTCCCCCGGAGCGAGAGGCTGGCGAGCCCGCCCGGCCCGTAGCGCTTGACGAACACGGCCGAGCGCGCATCGAGCAGGTCGGCGACGGACGAGGCCCCGGAGGCCTCGATGGCGTCGGCGTCGAGCACGGTGACGCGGGCGGGCGCGAGCAGCACCGCCATCCGCGAACGCGTCGCGACGACGCTGACGGCGGGCAGCGTCGTGTCCGACGGAGCCACATCGGCAGGCTGCGCGGCGGCGGGCCGTGCCGGGATACCGGCAGCAAGCACGGTCAGTAAGAAAGCGGAGAGGAGGCGCACAAAAAACCCGAGCCTCAAAAGAGAGGGTCGGGTCGCCGGGCCGGGGCATGGGGAGCCGCCGGGCGCGCTCGTGGCGCGCAGCACCTGATCCCCTGATCCCGGAGGTCGCTGGTGAGGACGCGCTCGGGCAGGTCTCCTGGCTCGCGGCGTTGAGACACTGGCAGGACCAGCGGACCCCGGTCCTCCGGCTCGGCTCG
Source organism: Rhodothermales bacterium (assembly GCA_038232935.1). Lineage (GTDB taxonomy): Bacteria > Bacteroidota > Rhodothermia > Rhodothermales > JANQRZ01 > JBBSMX01. Next base: position 6,086 of record JBBSMX010000176.1, read on the forward strand.
GACCTTCCCTCCCGCCTGGCGGAAAGTGGCCCGGTGCCTCGGCACCGTCGGACGCGCCGCCTACAGTTGCGGGTACAGCCCCGGAATGGCGCTCGTCGTCGTGACGCAGCGCGCACCGGGTTCCCTTTTCATCCGCGCCCGCACCGAAGCGGAGCGCAGAACCTGAGGCGTATGAGAAAGAGCGAGCCGCAAGATAAGACCGCACCCGCCCCGCGCAACCTCACGCTCACAACTCTACCGACTCGCCGCGCGCCGGGCTCGCCGCGTCGTCGTAGCCGTGCTGGCGAAGGGCGTCGGCGAGCTTCGCCTGCCGCTCGGGGTCGCCGTGGACGAGGAAGACGGTCTGGAGCCGGTCGCGGTCGAGCGTATCGATGAAGTCGATCAGGCCGGGCTCGTCGGCGTGCGCGGAGAAGTAGTTCAGCACGGCGACTTCGGCCTTGAGCTTGTGCGGCTGCCCGAAGATCTTGACCTCCTCGCGCCGCTCGACGATCCGCTTGCCGAGGGTGTGCTCCGCCTGATAGCCGACGATCATCACGGTACTCTTCGGGTCCTCGATGTTGTTGCGGAGGTGGTGGAGGATCCGGCCGTGCTCGGCCATCCCGCTCGCCGAGATGATCACCATCGGAACGTGCATCCCGTTGAGCGCCTTCGAGCGCTGCACGTCGCGGACGTATTCGAGCCGCTCGAAGCCGAACGGGTCGGGGTCCGTCATCATGTAGTCGAGGAGGTCGCGGTCGTAGCACTCGGGGTGGGTCTGGAAGACGCCGGTGACGTTGACCGCGAGCGGGCTGTCGACGAAGACGGGGATGCGTGGAATCCGCTCCTCGTTCCACAACTGGTCGAGGGCGTAGACGAGCTCCTGCGTCCGCCCGACCGCGAAGGCGGGGATGATGACCTTGCCGCCGCGCGCAGCCGTCCGGCTGACGACGTCTGCGAGGGCGTCCTTCGCCGTCCCCGCGGGCTCGTGGACTTTGCCGCCGTAGGTCGATTCCGAGATCAGCCAGTCGCACGGGAGCATCGGCTGCGGGTCGCGGAGGATCGGGCGGCCGGGGTTGCCGAGGTCGCCGGTGAAGCC
>JBBSMX010000177.1:0-7066 GCA_038232935.1 Rhodothermales bacterium
GCGCCTTCGGCGGTGAGTGTCTCGACGCGGCGGAGCTTGGTGATGATCTGCTCGGGGGTGTGATTGGTCTTCTTCATCGTGCTGCGGGTTTAGGACGCAGCACTAACATAGGAACTGGATCAGATTACCGGGAGCACTCCAACCTCCCTATCCAGCATAACGCCGCGCTGGAGTCATTGGCGGGTCTCTCGGGTCTCACCTCCGTCGGCGGCGGTCTCTTCATCAATAGCAATGACTTGCTGGCATCGCTGTCGGGGCTGGAGAACATCACCTCCGTCGGCGGACGCCTCAGCATCAGGGATAATGATGCGCTGGTCGACTGCGTGTGCGGCCTGACTGGTCTCATCTCCGGGGATCCTCCCGTGTTCACCGGCGTCGCGGGCACGGTCACCATTACCGGCAATGCGTTCGGTGGCCGATGCCTCTCTCCCGAGATCGTGCTCGCGAGCCCCTGCGATCCCGGCGGGCCGCCCGACGAGAGCCCGCCGGTGTGCGGCGTGATCGACCAAGCGTTCAACGGCCCCGGCGAAGCTCTTTCCGCTATCACTACCATCGTTTCCGATTTCGAGAGTGGGATCGCCAGCGTCCGCTTCACCAGCCTCGTGAACCTCCGCGGGTACGTGGACGGCGCCGGCCCCTTCAGCCGAAACGACACGTACACCACACCAAACCCGAACCCGACGCGCGTCGCCATTCACGGCGAGCGGATCAGCTACGACACCGGGGGGCGGATCGTGGTGACGGTGACGAACGGGGTCGGGCTCTCGTCCACGTGCGACCCCGTCGTGAAGGAACTCGACGGGGCGGTGCCGGAGGCGACGGCGCTGCTGGGGGCCTACCCCAACCCGGCCCGCGTGGGAAGCGCGGACGCGGTGGCGGTCCCGTTCCACCTGGCGGAGCCGGGCCGGGTGCGGCTCGTGGTCTACGACGCGCTCGGGCGTGAGGTGGCCGTGCTGGCCGACGAGGAACTAAGCGGGGGGGCGTACAAGGCCCTGCTCGATGCGCGGAGCCTGGCCTCGGGGACGTACGTCGTGCGGATGACGGCGGAGGGGTTCGTGGCGACGCAGCGGCTGACGGTGGTGAAGTAGGGGCGCTGCCACCACTGACGAATCAGAGGGGCGGGACGCGTGTCGCGAGCGCGTCCCGCCCGCTCCACCGCGAGGCCGGGATCACAGGCGAGCGCCCGATCTGTGGTGCCGGGCCGTTGCTTTATGTCCCCGCTTCAGCCCTCCATCTCGCGCTGCCGCTCGAAGAGCCGCTCGAAGGGGCGCTTGCCGGAGAGGTACTGCGGCGGCCACCACTGCTCCGTGTAGCCGAGGTCGGCGGCGGCGCGGAGGGTCCACTGCGGGTCGGAGAGGTGCGGCCGCGCGAGCAGGCAGAGGTCGGCGCGGCCGGAGGCGATGATGGAGTTGACGTGGTCGGGCTCGTAGATATTCCCCACGGCCATCGTGGCGACGCCGGCTTCGAGCCGGATGCGCTCGGCGAAGGGCGTCTGGAACATCCGCCCGTAGACCGGCGACTGGTCCGGCGAGACCTGCCCGCTCGACACGTCGATCACATCTGCACCGTGCGCGGCGAACTGCCGGGCGATCTCGACGGCGTCCCCGACCTCGATCCCACCATCGACCCAATCGTGCGCCGAGATGCGGACGCTGATCGGTTTCTCGTCGGGCCACACAGCGCGAACGGCGTCGAAGACTTCGAGCGGATAGCGCATCCGGTTGTCGAGCGAGCCGCCGTAGTCGTCGTCGCGTCGGTTCGTGAGCGGCGAGAGGAACGACGAGAGGAGGTAGCCGTGGGCGCAGTGCAACTCCAGCAGGTCGAACCCGGCGTCGATTCCGCGCCGGGCAGCGGCGGCGAAGGCGTCGCGGACAGCGTCCATGTCGGCCCGCGTCATCGCGCGCGGCGTCGGCATCGACGGGACGTAAGGGAGCGGCGAGGGGGCGATCAGCTCCCACCCATCGTCGAGCGGGACGGTGTCTTTGCCACCCGCTTCCCACGGTCGCCGCGTCGAGCCTTTTCGCCCGGCGTGGCCGAGTTGGAGGGCGAATTTCGCGGGCGAGTTGGCGTGCGCGAAGTCCACGACCGTGCGCCACGCCGCCGTCTGCTGGTCGTTCCACAGCCCGGCGCAGCCCGGCGTGATCCGTCCGTCCGGCGTGACGCACGTCATCTCGGTGAAGAGCAGCCCGGCCCCGCCGAGCGCCCGCGCGCCGAAGTGGACGAGGTGGAAGTCCGTCGGCAGGCCGTCCTCGGCCGAGTACATCGCCATCGGCGAGACGGCGATGCGGTTGGGGAGTCTCAGGTCGCGGAGCCGGAACGGGAGGAACATCGGCGGGACGGGCTCTGCCACGGCCCCATCGGTGAGGGCCCCGGCGAGCCAGCGCTCGTAGCCTTCGAGCCAGCCCCGGTCGCGGAGGCGGAGGTTCTCGTGGCTGACGCGCTGGCTCCGGGTGAGCAGGCTGTACGCGAACTGCTCCGGCGCGAGGTGCCCGCGCAGCTCGACCGACTCGAACCACTCGGTCGAGTTGCGCGCCGCGTTCTGGAGCTTCAGCACCTCGACGCGGCGCTCGTCTTCGTAGTCCGAGAGCACCGCGCACAGGTCCTCGCCCTCCCGCTCGATCAGCTTGTCTGCGAGGACGATGGCGCTTTCGAGCGCGAGTTTCGTCCCACTGCCGATCGAGAAGTGCGCACTCGCGGCGGCGTCACCGAGGAGGACCACGTTCTGCCAGTGCCAGCGCTCGTTCGTCACTTTCGGGAACGTGACCCACATCGCGGGGCCGTCGAGGTGCGGGCTGTTGTCGAGGAGGGCGTGGCCGTCGAGGAGGTCGGCGAAGAGGGCCTCGCAGAAGGCGATGCTCTCGGCCTTCGACCTCCGGTCCAGCCCGGCGGCGCGCCACGCCTCCTCCCGGCACTCGACGATGAACGTGCTCGTGTCCTCGGAGAACTGGTAGCAGTGCGCCTGAAACCATCCCCACTCGGTCTCGCGGAAATCGAAGGTGAAGGCGGGGAACGGGCGGTGCGTCCCGAGCCACGTGAACTTGTTCTGCTGCGGCTCGACGGTCGGCCGAAAGTGCTCGGCGAGGGCAGCGCGGACCGCGCTGTTGACCCCGTCCGCCGCCACGACGAGGTCCGCGTCGAGCGCAGCAGGATCGCTGACGCGGCGCTCGTAGTGGAGCGCGACGCCGAGCGCTTCGGCGCGGGCTGAGAGGATCTCCATAAACCGGTGCCGCCCGACGCCGATGAAGCCGTGCCCGGAGGAGCGGAGCACGCGGTCGCGGAAGCGCACCTCGATGTCGTCCCAGTGGGCGAGGCTCGCGGTGGTCTCGCGCGCCACGGGCTCGTCGGCGGCGCGGAGGTTCTCCATCGTCCCGTCGGAGAAGACGATGCCCCAGCCGAACGTGTTGCCGCGCGGGTTTTGCTCGTAGACGGCCACGTCCCAGTCGGTTCGGGCCTTTTTGAGGAGGATCGAGAGGAAGAGGCCGGCGGGGCCTCCGCCGATGCAGGCAACGGTCACGGGTGCGGGGTCAAGGTTGGTAGATGTTACGAATCTGATAGAACCCGAGGCGGATCATCGCCGTTTCTGCCCCTCCCAACAATCCTCTGCTTCCTATGAACGACGCCACCAAGACTTCCGCCAAGATTTCTGCCTCCGGCTACGACCTCACGCCCCTCCGCGGCGAAGCGCGCGACCGTGCCGCCGACGACGCGGGCCTCAGCGCCGAGGAGCGCCGCATCCTCCTCGACCACGGCACCGAGCGCCCCGGCTGCGGCCTCCTCCTCGACAACAAAGAAGACGGGATCTACGCCTGCCACCTCTGCGGGCTACCGCTCTTCAGGAGCGACGCGAAGTTCGAGTCCGGCACCGGCTGGCCCAGCTTCTTCCAGCCCGTCGACCCCGAGCACATCCGCGACCTGCGCGACATCTCACATTTTATGATCCGTACCGAGACCCGGTGCGCCCGGTGCGACGGCCACCTCGGTCACGTCTTCTCCGACGGCCCCCCGCCGACCGGGAACCGCTACTGCATGAACTCGGCCGCGCTGGAGTTCTTCCCCAAAGGCACCGAGCCCGAGCAGCGCACGGCCGAACATCCCACCGGGTCGTAGCGCCCAACGCTAGGTAATGCGACCGGGGTTGGCGGCGACGAAGCTCTTCCAGTCCTTGAACTTCCCCGTCGGGCCGGCCTCGACGCGGTGGAGGTGGCAGAGCGCGACGGCGAGGGCGTCGGATGCGTCGAGCCCCCGGTCGTCGGAGAGGCCGAGTTGGGCGCGGAGCATGAACCACACCTGCTCCTTCGCCGCGTTCCCGTTGCCGACGACGGCCTTTTTGATCTCGCGCGGGGCATACTGCGTGACGGGGATCTCGCGGTCGAGCGCGGCCTTCATCACGAACCCCTGCACTTGCCCGAGCTTGAGCATGGCCTGCGCGTTCTTCCCCATGAACGGCATCTCGATGGCGAGCTCGTCCGGGACGTGCTTCGCGATGAGCGCGTCCACGGCCTCGCCGATCCGCTGGAGCCGCACCATCAGGTCGAGCTTCTCCGGCGGGTTGATCGAGCCGTAGTCGACGACCGTCTCGCGCCGGCCCACGGCTTCGATCACGCCGTAGCCGGTGTGCCGCGTGCCGGGGTCGATGCCGAGGACGATCATGGGAAAAGGGTAAAGGGTGAGGGGCAAAGGGTAAAAGGGAGCACGCTCGATGGGGAGCGGGACCGCGCTCGGTCCGCCGCCCTTTTACCCGTTCCCTCTACTCTGCGAGCGAAGCGAGCGTGGCCTCGTTCATCTCCAGGGTCGTATAGACATCCTGCACGTCCTGCAACTCTTCGAGGGCGTCGACGAGCCGGAGCACTTTGGCAGCGTCGTCCGGGCCGAGGGCAGTCGTCAGCGTGGGGATACGGACGAGGGCGGCCTCCTTCGGTTCGATGTCGGCCTCTTCGAGCGCGTTCTGCACGGCGGCGAACTCCTCCATCGGCGTCGTGACGACAAACGTGCCGTCTTCCCGTTTGAGGTCCTCCGCCCCGGCCTCGGCCACGAGCAGGAACAGCTCGTCCTCGTCCTGCCCCTCCGTGGCGATCTCGATCTCGCCCTTCCGGTCGAACAGGTAGGCCACCGAGCCGGTCGTGCCGAGATTCCCGCCGTACTTCGTAAAGGCGTGGCGGACGTCGGCGACGGTCCGGTTGGTATTGTCGGTGAGGCACTCGACGAAGATCGCCACGCCGCCGGGGGCATAGCCCTCGTAGGTCATCTCCTCGTAATCGGCTCCCGCGATCTCGCCCGTCCCGCGCTTGATGGCGCGCTCCATGTTGTCCTTCGGCATGTTCTCCGACTTCGCCTTGTCGACGGCGAGGGCGAGGCGCGGGTTCATCTCGACGTTGCCGCCGCCTTCCCTTGCGGCGATCATAATGTCGCGCGTGATGCGCGCCCAGATTTTGGAGCGGCGCGCATCGGTGGCGCCCTTCTTACGTTTGATCTTCGACCACTTGCTGTGTCCGGACATAGCTGTGTATTCGTCTGCGTGGAGAGGGGAAATATACGCGCGAGCCTGCCCGCCCGAGCCAGTGCCCCCGCTACCTCACCGCCCCGCGCGCGTCCACGGCCCACGTTTCCACCACCTCTTCTCCGTCCACGACGTAGAACACGTCCTGCGTGTTGACGGCGACGCAGGAGTGGTTCGGCACGATGCGGACGCGGTCGCCGACGTCGAGCGTGGCGGCTCCGGGGACGCGGACCCAGCCGTGCTCCTCGGAGAGCGCGAAGAGCTCGGCGTGGGGGAGCGACTTCATTAGCTCGGGGTTGTAGAGGAGGATGCCGTAGCCCGCCGTGCCCCATCCGGTGTCCGTCGTCAGAATCTTCTTGCCCGCATCGAGGAAGAGGCGCGAGCCGCCGCGCTCGTCGGGCTGCTTGGAAATGACGGTGGCGTAGACGGTGAGCGCGCAGTCGGCGAGCGTCGCCGCGCCGAGGGCGACCTGCTCGGCGTCGTGAAAGACGTAGTTGCCGGGGCGGATCTCGGTGATGGAGAACGGCCCGCGCTCGGCGTTCTCGAAAACGCTCGCGGTGGGCGTCGAACCGATGGAGAGCTCGGCATCGGCATCGAGCGCGCCGGCCTCGTGGAGGCGGACGGCGAGGTCTAGGATCCGGTCGCGCTCCTCCCGCATCGTGCGGACGAGCGCCTCGGCCGGCGTCTCGCCCTCGCGCGGGCCGAAGTAGCTCTGCCCGCCGTGCGTGAGCAGGCCGATGAGCCGGAGCCCCGGCAGGCCGCTGACGGCGCGGGCGAAGTCGACGGCGTGGAGGCTGTCCCACGCGATCCCGCAGCGCCCGTGGCCGGTGTCCACCTCGATCATCACGTCCGCCACCGCGTCGAGCGCAGCGAAGAACGCCGACGCTGCGCGGGCACCTGCGAGCGTGTCGACGCAGAACGCGACACGGACACCGCGCTCCATCAACTCGTGCAGCCGCTCCCACTTCGCCGCGCCGACGACGCACGAGGCGAGGCGGATGTCGCTGAACCCCGCGCTGGCGAACACCTCGGCCTCTTCCGTCTTGGCGACGGTGACGCCGTGCGCGCCGAGGCTCACCTGCCACTCGGCGAGGACGACAGACTTGTGGGTTTTGAGATGCGGCCGGAGCGCGACGCCCTGGGCATCGGCGTGCTCCTGCATCCGGTGGAGGTTGGCGTCGAGCCGCTGCCGCTCGATGAGGAGGCAGGGCGTGTCGAGGTCGGTGAGAATCATGGCGCGTGAGTCGGGGACGGCGCAAGGTACGCCGCCGTCACCGGGCCTCGCCCCGTCCTGCCCTAGGGCTTCCCCTGTTTCTTGTTGCAACAGGAACAGGTGGCGTCCAACTTCTCTTCTCTCCCTCCAATTCTCATCTCACCTCTTCTACTCCGCCGTAGAACGGCATCCAAAGCAAATCGCGAATCCACATGTCTAAGCTGGACTTTGGCCTTTTCAAGAACGCGGACCTGCAATTGCGTGCAGCCAGAGCAGATCGCCGCTTCCTTTTATCGATGTCGGGTCTGAATCGGGCATATCGTTTAATCGAAAAAGGCGCTCTTGGGATGGAATAA
>JBBSMX010000178.1:0-7047 GCA_038232935.1 Rhodothermales bacterium
GCGCCTTCGGCGGTGAGTGTCTCGACGCGGCGGAGCTTGGTGATGATCTGCTCGGGGGTGTGATTGGTCTTCTTCATCGTGCTGCGGGTTTAGGACGCAGCACTAACATAGGAACTGGATCAGATTACCGGGAGCACTCCATGAGGAGATGGAGTGCTGGCTTAACTGCACTGTCATGTACTACTTGAGAGTCGATTCTGATTATCTCATCTGACTCGAATTGATATCCTACGCCGTGTTCCCGGAATCTGGAATTCAGTTCGGAGACGGCCTCATCAAACGTGAGTTTCGGTTTCGCATAGTTGTGGTAGTGCCAGTCGTTGCGTTTGGTTTTTACCATCCTAAAGCAGATTTCCACGACATCCAATACTTGCTCGACATCATCGGACTGAAGCATGAATTCGATGACATCAGGCTCAGCTTTAACTCCACGGAACGATGCATCACCCGCTAACGCAAACCTTCCATATTCGCGGCATAGAATGTCATGGACCGTCCTATAAGCAGTGCCTGCTTCATTATCGTAGCGATCCTGATGGCCAAAGCTGTCCCGAATGATATGTGCAATCTGAACTCGAAGCTCTCGAGGTACTGAGTCGTACTGATAGACATCAGGGAGCTCGCCGTGAAGCCTCCGCTGCCGCTTGGAGAACAGGTCAAAGATTGGCATCTACAAGACAGTTGTATTACTTGCTAAGCGGATTCGGACGCTTCGGGCGCCTCCGCCGTCGGCTCGGCGGCCCCATCACCGCTGGGCTCAGCGACCTCGTCATCGTCTTCGAGGATGAGGCGCGTCACGTCGGCGATGGCGTCGCCGGACTTGAGGTTGATGACGCGGACCCCCTGCGTGTTGCGGCCCATCTCGCGGATGTCCGAAACGCGCATCCGGATTGTGATGCCGTTCTGCGTCACGATCATCAGGTCGTCCCCGTCCACGACGCTCTTGAGCGCGACGAGGGCGCCGGTCTTCGGCGTCGTCTTCATGGTGAGGACGCCCTTGCCGCCGCGCGTCTGCACGCGGTAGTCGTCGAGCGAGCTGCGCTTGCCGTAGCCGTTCGCGGAGACGGTCAGCACGCTCGTGCCCTCGCGCTTGACGGCGACCATCCCGACGAGCTCGTCGTCGTCGCCGAGGCGCATCCCGCGCACGCCGCGCGTGTTGCGGCCCATCGGTCGGGCGTCTTCTTCGTGGAAGCGGATCGCGCGGCCGTTCGTCGCGCCGAGGATCACGTCGGTGTCGCCGTCGGTGAGCTTGGCTTCGAGGAGCTCGTCGCCGTCCACCACGTCGATGGCAATGATGCCGGAGACCATCGGCCGGCGGAAGGCGTGGAGCGAGGTCTTCTTAACCTGCCCGCGCTTCGTCGCCATGAGGACGTAGTGGCTTTCGAGGAAGGCCTCGTTCTCGAAGTGGGCTTTCGAGACGGTGAGGACGGCGCGGACGCGGTCGTCCTGCGCGATCTGGATGAGGTTGCGGATGCTCCGGCCCTTCGCCGTGCGGCTGCCCTCGGGGACTTCGTAGACGCGCAGCCAGTAGCACTGGCCGTGGTCGGTGAAGAAGAGCATGTAGTCGTGCGTCGACGACGTGAAGAGGTGCTCGACGAAGTCCTCGTCGCGCGTGCCTGCGCCGATGAGCCCGCGTCCGCCGCGGCCCTGCTGGCGGTACTCCGTGATCGGCGTCCGCTTGACGAGGCCCTGGTGGCTGACGGTCACGATCACCGGCTCGTCCTCGATCAGGTCCTCGAGGTCGATGTCGCCGCCGCCCATGTAGTCGATCTCGGAGCGCCGCTCATCGCCGAACTGCTCGCCCCGTGCCTGTAGCTCCTCCTTGATGATCTGCATCCGGAGGTCGCGCGAGGCGAGGATGCTCTTGAAGCGCTCGATCTCCTGAAGGATGGTGCGGTACTCGTCGAGGATCTGCTCGCGGGCGAGGCCGGTGAGCCGGCTGAGGCGGAGGGCGAGGATGGCGTCGGCCTGGAGGTCGGAGAGGGCGAAGAGCGCGTCGTCGGTGCCGGTGCCGCCCTCGGGCAGTTCGAGGCGGAGGCGCTGCTCGGCCGTCAGCCGCTCGGGGTAGACGCCCGCCATCAGGTTCCACTTGGCCGACTCGGTGTCTGCCGAGTGGCGGATGATGGCGATCACCTCGTCGAGGTGGTCGAGCGCGATCACGAGCCCTTCGAGGATGTGGGCGCGGGCCTCGGCCTGCCGCAGGTCGTACTCCGTGCGGCGGACGACGATCACGTGGCGGTGGTCGATGTAGTGCTGCACCATCTCGCGCAGCGCGAGCGTCTTCGGCCGGCCGCCGACGAGGGCGACCATGTTGATCCCGAAGGTCTGCTGGAGCTGGGTGTACTTGAAGAGCTGCGCCTGCACGACGGCCGGCACGGCGTCCTTCCGCAGCTCCATCACGACCCGCATCCCGTCGCGGTCCGACTCGTCGCGGAGGTCGGTGATGCCGTCGATCCGCTTGTCGCGCACGGCCGCCGCGATCTTCTCGATCAGCGTGCTCTTGTTGACCTGGTACGGGATTTCGGTGACGATCAGCGCGTTGCGCGTGCCGCGCAGGATCTCCTCGTGCATCTTGGCGCGGATCACGCACCGCCCGCGTCCCGTGCGGTACGCCTGCTTGATGCCGCCGTAGCCATAGATCACGCCGCCCGTCGGGAAGTCCGGGGCGAGGATGTGCTCGCCGAGTTCGTCGTTTGTTAGCTCCGGGTCGTCGATGAGCGCGACGATGCCGTTGACGAGTTCCGTGAGGTTGTGCGGCGGGATGTTCGTCGCCATGCCGACGGCGATGCCGGAGGCGCCGTTCATCAGCAGGTTGGGGAGCGCGGCGGGGAAGACCGTCGGCTCTTCGAGCGAGTCGTCGAAGTTGGGGATGTAGTCGACGGTTTCCTTTTGGAGGTCCTCGATGAGCGCGGCGGCGGCGGGCGTCATCCGCGCCTCGGTGTAGCGCATGGCCGCGGCGGCGTCGCCGTCGACGGAGCCGAAGTTGCCCTGGCCGTCCACGAGCGGCGTCCGCATCGAGAAGTCCTGCGCGAGCCGGACCATCGCCTGATAGACGGACGAGTCGCCGTGCGGGTGGTACTTGCCGAGCACCTCACCGACGATACGCGCGCTCTTGCGGTGCGCCTTGCCGGGCGTGAGCCCGAGGTCGTTCATGCCGTAGAGCACGCGGCGCTGCACGGGCTTGAGCCCGTCGCGCACGTCGGGCAGCGCGCGGCTGACGATGACCGACATCGAGTAGTCGATGTAGGAGGAGCGCATCTCCTCCTCGATGTTGATCGGGATGATGCGGGGGGACGGGAGGCCGTCGGGGGTCTCGTTGAGCTCCATAATCTCAGGTCAATTTCCGCGTGGTGGAAGGCGGCGCGGGAACGGTTTCGCCAATCCGTATAAGGTACGAAACCGGGGTGTCAGAGGCCTGTCAGAAGGGATTCGTAATGCGTGAAACAGAGCGGTTACGGATTTCGGGTTGAGGCGGCATCCCCTCAACCCGAAACCCCAAGAGCGTAACCCAGGGTTCCAGTGCACGTAGGGAGGATCTCGTCAATGTCAAGCCCAAACCGAGGTTAGCATGACAACCGCCGTCGCCGATTCACCGCTACGTGTAAGAGCGAATGCCACGTTGCGTGCAGCAGCCCAGCTATGGTTTCTGGTAGCCGTCATCGGCCAATGGATGTTCGCGTACTATGTAGGTTCGTTCTATGGCGGTTCGGCTGTGCAAGGGGATTTGGAGGTGTGGAATAATATCCTTCCGCACGGGTACGTCGTCGGCGAGACGATGGGCAATGTGGCCGTCGCCGTGCATCTTTTCCTGGCCGTCATCATACTCGTCGGCGGACCGCTTCAGCTTGTACCGCACATCCGGGCGCGTGTCCCAGCCTTTCACCGCTTGAACGGCCGCATATACATGCTGACCGCTTTCGTCATCAGCATCAGCGGTCTTTTTATGGTCTGGACCCGTGGATCTGCAGGCGGTCCCATGGGGGACATCAGTATTAGCATCAACGCCGTGCTGATCATGATTTTCGCTGTCGTGGCGTTACGCTATGCGGTTGCGCGTGATATCAAGACGCATCGTCGCTGGGCTCTTCGCTTGTTTCTGGTGGTGAGCGGGGTCTGGTTTTTTCGGATAGGACTGATGCTGTGGCTCACCATCCACAACGGCCCTGTCGGTTTCGACATGGACACGTTCAGAGGCCCGTTCCTCACCTTCCTGGGTTTCGCGCAATACCTGCTGCCGCTAGCCATTCTCGAAATCTACCTGCGCACGCAGGATCGGGCCGGCGCCACAGGCCGGTTCGTCATGGCAGCGACTCTTGTTGTACTGACCATCACAATGGGCGTCGGGATTTTTGCGGCCACCGTGGGCATGTGGCTGCCGTACCTCTAGCGTGCGGAGAGCATCGCGATTCCAATCCCACTATCCCAAACTCGCCCACTCAATACGCGACGAGGACGAACGCCGGGCGCGGCGTCAGCCGAATGCCCGGCGCGGGGAAGTGGCCGTAGTGCAGCCAGCCGGTGATGGTGTCCCACACCTTTCCCTCGAACGGCAGGATCGTCGGCTCGATGTCGAAGGCGAGGTAGACGTAGCTCGTGGTCAGGAACTCGAGCTCGTCGAGGTCGCGTGCGCCGTAGCCGACGGCGAGGTTGAGCCACTCGGGCAGGGCGTCTTTGAGCGCGCCGTCCGGGGCGAGGCCGTGGAGGTTCGCCGTCAGCCAGAGCGTCTGCCCGGCGTAGTCGTCGGTGAAGTTCTTGCCCTCCCACCCACTCGGCCAGTAGCTCGCTTTAACGGTGAAGGGTTCGAGTGCGGGGACGAATTCCTTCGCCGTCGTGAAGCCGACGCCAACCGTGTTGGCGGCGAGGTCGCCGGGGGAGAAGCCCCACTGCGGGCCGAAGCCGTCGAGCACTTCGTAGTAGAACATCTGCGTCCACGCGGCGCCGGCGCCCCAGAGCGCGGCGTCGCGGTCGCTCAGCCCGGCCCACCGGAAGGACGAGCGGTAGAACCGGGTGAACAGCGAGGAGGAGTAGACGTGGCCGGCTTTGTCGGCCCAGCGGACGTACTCCCAGTCGTTGAGGATGCGGAAGCGGGGGTTGCGGTCGGCCCACCAGCGGCGGCGCTGGGTCTCGAGCACGCCGAGGCCGCCGGCGACGCTGAGGCCGGTGACGGCTGTGATGCGCCAGTAGTTGAGGCGTGGCTCGGCCTCCGGCGTCGGTGCCCACTTCGAGGTGTCCGGGGTCGCGAGGGACGTGGTATCGGGCAGGAAGAGATGGACTGAGTCGGGCAGAACCAGGACGGGTTCGGCGGCCTTCTGCGCACGGACTGGAAGCGCGAGGCACAGCACGAGCAGTACGAGCACCCACGGACGGAGCGCCTTCGGACAGGCGTCCCGTGAAGAGCCGGGCCGATCAGGAGAGAATGGGCGAAGGAGCGTCACGGGCCGGGCTGTTGCATGGCGGTGCGAGGGGCGAAGGTTCTGCGTGGCGAAGGTTCTTCGTGAGGCGCGCAAGCTACGGACGAATCATGCGGGACGATCCCCGAATCATGCGGGACGATCCCGCTCGTCCTCATACTAAATCCGTCCGCGTGGTGAAGCTGAGACCGGGTGAACGTACGGGTGGGGGGAGGTCTGGTTCGTCCATACCTCTACCTCCTGTGTGTCCATACCCCACCTCGCGCCGATTTGGTAGCGGAGTCCCTCGCGTTGCCTGCGCACCGACTCGTGATGATTCAGAGTTCGAGTCGGGCCGGACCCTCGGTCTCTGCACATCGTTAAGAGCGTGCGGTGGACGCGACCTCGCCACCCGCTCGGTACCGAGGTCGGCGTTTCGCCGTCCGTTCTCATCCTGGGCTCCTCTGGCGCACTTCGGACAGCTATGACGCTAAAAGCTATCGGTGGCATGATGGGGAAGACCATCACGCAGTTCATGGAAGACAATGCGCCACGCCTCGGGGCCGCGCTGGCGTATTACACCGTGATCTCGCTGGCCCCGCTGCTGCTCGTGTTCGTGGGCGTGATAGGGCAAGTGCTGGGGCGCGATGCGGCCCGCGGCGAGATCGTGGGGCAGGTGGAGGCGGCGATTGGGCCGGAGGCGGCGGATCTCGTTCAGCAGGCCATCGAAGCGGCGAGCCAGGACAACTCCGGTCTCATCGCCACGGTCGTCGGCGTCTTCGCCCTGTTCATCGGGGCGACGACGGTGTTCGCCAACCTCAACGGGTCGCTCAACACGATCTGGGGCGTGGAGCCGGTGCCGGGCGAAGCCGGGTTGCTCCGGCAGGTACGCACCTTCTTCGTCTACCGGCTCTTCACGTTCGCCGCGCTCCTCGGCATCGGGTTTCTGCTGGTGGTCTCGCTCGGCGTCAGCGCAGGCATCGAGACGGCGGCAACGTACTTCGCCGACCGGCTCCCCGTGCCGCCCGCCGCGCTCCGGCTGCTCAACATCGCCCTCTCGCTTGGGGTGATGACCGTGCTTTTCGCTTACATCTACCGGGCGATCCCCGACGTACGGCTGGCGTGGCGGGACGTGTTCAGCGGGGCCTTCATCACGGCGGTGCTGTTCACGCTGGGGAAATTCCTGATCGGGCTCTACCTGGGGCGCAGCTCGGTGGGGTCTGCCTACGGAGCCGCCGGGGCGCTCATCGTACTGCTGGTATGGATCTACTACTCGGCGCAGATTTTCTTCCTGGGCGCGGAGTTCACCCAGGTATACGCGAGCCACCGAGGGAACCTGTTCAGGCCTGCACCGGGTTTCCGCATGACCGACAGGGGAGCCTCGCCGAAGGAGGCAAGCGGGGATGCAGGGCGTGGAAGATGACATGCGGAAGGGACGTCGTATCTTCGGCGCTCGCCATTCGAATGGAAGGCGAGGAACGAGGCGGAACGGGGGCTGGTTTAGTTGATCAACTGGATTAGTTAACGTCAGTCGCGGGTTGAAAAACAGCTTTTCTGCTCGATCATTCCACCCTAACACAACGTCAGTCGCGGGTTGATCAGATCGAGGCAATTCCTGCGTAGCAGAGGTTCAGATGCACCAGCTTCAGCAACGACA
>JBBSMX010000179.1:0-7037 GCA_038232935.1 Rhodothermales bacterium
CTCCCGGTCCCGAACCTCCACCGCTTCGAGGGGGCCGGGGTCTACTACGCCGCCACCGAGATGGAGGCGCGGGGCTGCACCGACGCGACGGTCGTCGTGGTCGGCGGCGGCAACTCAGCCGGGCAGGCGGCGATGTTCCTCTCGGAGCGCGCCGCCCGCGTCCTCCTGCTGATCCGCGGCGACGACCTCGCCAAGAGCATGAGCAGCTACCTCGCCGAGCGCGTCGCGGCGTCGGACCGCATCGAGCTTCGGTGCCACACCGAGGTCCGGGCGCTCTGCGGCGACGGAGCCGAGCGGCACCCCGCCCTCGCGGCCATCGAGATCGAGGACACCGAGACGGGCGGGACCGAGCGCGTCGAGACCCCCGCGCTCTTCGTGTTCATCGGGGCCGAGCCGTGCACGGCCTGGCTGCGCGGCGACGCGGCGCAGGGCACACTCGGCGTCGAGGCCGACCGCCACGGCTTCCTCAAAACCGGCTCCGATGTCACCGACCTCGACCTCGGCCTCTGGCCCGACGGCGAGCGCCCATCGACGTTCGAGACGAGCCTGCCCGGCGTCTTCGCCGTCGGCGACGTGCGGAGCGGCTCGACCAAGCGCGTGGCCGGGGCCGTCGGCGAGGGGGCAGTCACGGTGAAGGCGGTCCACGCCCGGCTTGCGGCGCGGCGCTCGCCCGTGGTGTCGGTGTGGTCCCGCTAAACGCAGCGGAGGGAGCACGGCAACGTGCTCCCTCCGAAGGAAAAGCGGCCGGAGCCGGGGGCTAGTTGCGCTGGACCGAGTAGACCTCGTCGAGCAGGCCCTGGAGCTTGGTGCGGCCCCGGTTGATCCGGCTCTTGACCGTCCCCATCGGCAGCCCCGTGATCTCGGCGATCTCCTCGTAGGCCAGGTTCTGCACGTCGCGCAGCACGACGACCTCGCGGAACTCCTCGGGGATTTGCTTGAGGGCAGCCTGGATGTGGCGGTCCTGGATCGCGCGCTCGGCGTCCTTGTCGGGCGAGAAGGTCTCGTCCGGCAGCGGCATCTCGTACTCCTCGCCGTCGCGGCTCTGCGACTGGATCGAGTAGGTCTGCCGGCGCTTGCGCTTGCGGTACTCGCTCCGGGCGAGGTTGCCGGCGATGGTGTAGAGCCACGTCGAGAACTTGGCGACGGGGCGGTAGGAATGACGGTTGCGGTAGACCCGGAGGAAGGTCTCCTGGAGGAGGTCTTCGACGCGGCGGCGGTCCTTTGTGAAGCGGTAGAGGTAGTGGGAGAGGCGCTCCGAGTAGCGGTCGACGAGGAGGTTGAAGGCCTCGACGGTGCCGGCCTGGAACTGCCGCATCAGGTCCTCGTCGCTCATCGCGTCGAGGGTGTCGCGGCGGGCCTGGCGGGCGCGCGTGTGCGGGGCGGTTTTGACGTAGCGGCGGGTTTCGACGGTGGTGTCCACGCGAGTTCCGGTGGGTTCAACGGGAGAAGGCGTGACCGGATGCGGGCACATCGGGGCACGCAGCACGAACGGTCAACAACCGCTCCATAGTACGCCGTTCTGCCATTGCGACAGGTGCCGTGCCGGTCAATTCTCCTAGAAGCCCCGAATCAGCTGGATTCTACAAATCGGGGGCTGGAAAGCTGATGGTCCAGGATGCCGCTAGCACCGACACGCGGACACGGCACGCCGTGTCCCTACTTCGGCTTCGCGTTCTTCTCGACGAACTGCACGATGAGGCCAGCCACGTCCTTGCCCGTCGCCTTTTCGATGCCTTCGAGGCCGGGCGACGAGTTGACCTCGAGCACGAGCGGGCCGCGCGCCGAGCGGAGGATGTCTACGCCGGCCACGCGGAGACCGAGCGCCTTGACGGCCTGCACCGCCGTCTTGCGCTCGGCCGGGGTGATCCGGGCGAGGGCCGCCGAGCCGCCCCGGTGGAGGTTCGAGCGGAACTCGCCCTCGGCCCCCTTGCGCTCCATCGCCGCGACCACCTTGTCGCCGACGACGAGGCAGCGGAGGTCCGAGCCGCCGGCCTCCTTGATGAACTCCTGGACGAGGAGGTACGCTTTCAGCCCGCGGAACGCCTGGATCACGCTCTCGGCCGCCTTCTTGGTCTCGCACAGCACGACGCCGACGCCCTGGGTTCCTTCGAGCAGCTTGACGATCAGCGGCGGCCCGCCTACGGCGCGGATCACGTCGTCCACGGCGTCGGCCTCGTGGGCGAAGGCGGTGACGGGCAGCCCGATCCCGGCCTTCGCCAGGAGTTGGTGGGCGCGGAGCTTGTCGCGCGAGCGCGTGATGCTGACCGAGCCGTTGAGGCAGTAGACCTTCATCGCCTCGCACTGCCGCACGACCGCGAGACCGTAGAACGTGATGGACGCGCCGATGCGCGGGATGACGGCATCGAGGTCCTCGATTTTCTGGCCGTCGAGGTGCAGCTCCGGCCCCCCGGCCCCGAGGTGGATCGTGCAGCGGAGCGTGTCGAGCACGCGGACCTCGTGCCCCCGCGCCTCGGCGGCCTTGATGAGGCGACGGGTCGAGTAGAGCGATGGGTTGCGCGAAAGAATGGCGAGGTTCATGGGAAACGGAGTTGGGTGACGATGGACAGGTGGGACGTGATTCGTGGGACGTGATTCGTGATCTATCTCGACGGTGGTGCTCGGTCACGAATCACGCTTCACGAATCACCGACCTCTACCCGTCAGCTATCCTGTGAAGCTCCTCTATTCGTAGAGCTTCTGAGCTTGAGGGTGGCGGCCGTGGAGGTAGGAGACGCCGGCATCGACGAGAAGGCGGTCTCTGAGGGCCTGGCGGCCGAGGAGCATCCGCAGCCGCATGGTCCGGCGGTCGGTGAGAGTCAGCTCGGCCGGCCACGCGCCGCCGCCGAGGTGCAGCGTCGTGCGGATCACGACGCGCAGCTCCTCGTGCCCGTTCGAGCTTACCACTAAGCGCTCGTCGGCTACGTCGGCGACGGCGCGGACGACGAGGCGCTCGTTCTCCTGCAACGGGTGGACGCCGAAGCGGACGCGCTCGCGCCCGTCCTGGCGGAAGCGCTCGATGCCGAAGGCGTGCAGCGACGAGGTCTTGGCCCCGGTGTCCACCTTCGCCTTGACGGCCGGCAGTCCGAGGTCCGGCAGCGCCACCCACTCGCGCCAGCCGACGATAGGAAGGGACATGAGAGAGGAGAGAGAGGAGAGAGAAAAGATAGAAGAAACGGCGGCCCTCCCCTCTCTCTTTTCCTTCTCCTCCTCCTCTTCCCTCTCTTCTCCGTTCAAATCCCGCCCGAGAGCAGGTACAGGCACGCCATCCGCACGGCGACGCCGTTCGTGACCTGGCTCAGGATCACCGAGCGGTCCGAGTCCACGACCTCGCTCGCCAGCTCGACGCCGCGGTTGACGGGGCCGGGGTGCATCACCCAGAGGTCCGGGTAGCGGGCGAGGTGCTCCTCCTTGATCCCGAAGCGCGTGTGGTACTCGCGGAGGCTCGGGAAGAGGCCCGCCGACTGCCGCTCCATCTGGATGCGGAGCGCCATCGCCACGTCACACCCGTCGAGCGCCTCGTCGAGCCGGTCGGTGACGCGGACGCCCATCGCCTCGACCTCGCGCGGGAGCATCGTGCGCGGGCCGCAGAGCGTGACCTCGGCCCCGAGCGTGCGGAGGCCGTGGATGTTCGAGCGCGCCACGCGGCTGTGCGCGACGTCGCCGAGGATCGAGACCCTTAGCCCGGTGAAGTCGCCCCGGTGGAGCTGGTCGGCCGGGAAGCGCGGCAGGTCCAGGTCAGCCAGCGTGAGGATGTCGAGGAGCGCCTGGGTCGGGTGCTCGTGCGCGCCGTCGCCCGCGTTCAGCACGACCGAGTCGATGCAGCGCGTCAGGAAGTGGGCTGCCCCCGGCGAGGCATGGCGGATCACGACCATATCTATTTTCATCGCCTCGATGTTGCGCGCGGTGTCCTTGAGCGTCTCGCCCTTCGAGACCGACGAGCCGACGGCCGAGAAGTTGACCACGTCGGCCGAGAGCCGCTTCTCGGCCAGCTCGAACGAGAGCCGCGTCCGGGTGCTCGGCTCGAAGAAGAGGTTCACGACCGTGACGCCGCGCAGGCTCGGGACGCGCTTGACGCGGCGGTCGAGGACCTCGCGGAACTCGCGCGCGGTGCGGAGGACGAGCCGGATTTCTTCGGCGCTGTAGCCGGCCAGTCCGAGGAGATGACGATGTTGTAAGGTGTCGAGGGTCGAGGGTCGAGGGTCGAGGGTCTCCTCGATCATCGCGGCGGTGGGCGGGTCGGGTGAGGCTTCCATTCGCAATTCGTCACTCGTCATTCGGACCTCCGCTCGACGAGCCAGACGCCGTCGGCCTCGTCTGTTTCGCTGAGGCGGACGCGGACCTCCTCGCCGGGGGTGGTCGGGACGGTGCGGCCGACGAAGTCGGGGCGGACGGGCAGCTCGCGCAGGCCGCGGTCGATGAGCGCGAGGAAGCGGACGCTCGCCGGGCGGCCGAGGTCCATCAGCGCGTCGAGCGCGGCGCGCGTGGTGCGCCCGGTGTAGACCACGTCGTCGACGAGCACGAGGCGGCGGTCGTCCACGTCGAAGGGGATGTCGGTCGGGTGGACGACGGGCTGGCGGAGGCGCTTGCGGAAGTCGTCGCGGTACATCGTCGCGTCGAGGACGCCGAAGGGGAGGTCGAGGCCCTCGAAAGCCGAGATCCGGTCGCGGAGGCGGCGGGCCCGGTGGACCCCGCGCGTCTGCATCCCGACGAGCGCGAGGCGCTCGGCCGGCTCGGCGTCGTCGTCGAGGTGCTCGACGATCTGGCGGGCCAGCCGGTCGAGGGTCCGGCCGAGGTCGGCCGCGTCCATGAGCCGGGCCTTGACGGTATCGTCGGGGGAGAGCAGCACGGGGGAGAAGGTACGGAGCGGTACCTGCACATAAAACGCCTCCCTCGCTGGAAAGACGAGGGAGGCGCTGGCCGTCCAACCGACCACAGAACGCTAGCGCGCTGTTACTTTGCAAGCACGATGCGTCGGGCGAAGTAATGAGGCGGACCAGTCGAAGGCGACACCATGGCTCTCACAACGTAGAGGCCACTGCTGAGCATGCTCCCGTCCAACGTAGCCTGATGCCGACCGGCCTCGTACTCCTCGTCGCTGAGCGTCGCCACAGATCGCCCAAGCAGATCAACGACCTCGATGTGAACCCGGGAGCGCTCGGAGACCTCAAACGGGACGACAGCGGTGCCCTGAGACGGGTTCGGGTAGGGTGCCCCCAAGCCGTCGACGAACGACTCGGAAGCAACATGCGCGGTAACTGCCGCAGCCTCGCCGCCCTCGGCCAGAACTCCCTTGCTCTCTGAAGGCACCAAGACATCCGGACCGCTTGACGCTTCCCGACTGGCAGGAGGACCGCCTCCGATGTAGGCTCGGAACCCGGACCCGCGCTGTGCCCTGAACCCCGCAAGCAGCACGATTCGTCCTGCATCTGCATAAGCATTATAGGTGACGTCAGCGCTAGCCGTCACCGTCACGGCGGGACCTGCTCGGATTGCCTCGACCGCTCGGATGAAGGCGCTCTCGTTGGCATAGGTGCGGTTCGAAATGTTCACGGTCACGCTGCTCTGTGGGTATACCCCGACGGCAGCCCAGGCGTTCTCCGTCGAGACGTACTCTTCATCGCCGTAGAGGTCGAACGCGGCGAGCATCATCGCATTACGCGAGTCGATGAACTGGCTCTGCCCGGTCAAGTAGACGGTGAGGGCACGGTACCAAATCCGCTCTGCTTTAGCCCGCCCGATCCCAGGCACCGTAAATCCGCGGTGGCTTCCCCCCTCGACCATGAGATAGCCCATCTTGTTCTGGATGCCCGAGTTGATGTTGAGCTTGCCCCGGTACCGTGGACACCCCGACCTTCCCCCAAAGATCGAGGTATCCTATGCCCAGAATCACCTACGCCGACGACTTCAAGCGTGAGGCCGTCCGTCTTGTCACCGAAGACGGCCTCTCCCGCAAACAGGTCGCCCGAGACCTCGGCGTCTCGACCGGCGCGCTCCGCGACTGGATCCACCGCCTCGCCCCGGAAGGACCGCTCGTACCCGACACGCTTCCCGAAGCCGAGCAGGTCCGCCAGCTCCGGCGCGAGCTCAAGCGGGTCCAGATGGAGCGCGACATCCTAAAAAAAGCCGTCGGCATCTTCTCGCAGACGCCGCCCCGGACGTGAAGTACGCCTTCATCCGGCAACACGCGAGCGAGTATCCGGTGGCGACAGCCTGCCGGGTGCTCGGTGTGAGCCGGAGCGGGTATCACGCCGCGCTCGTCCGCCCTGAGAGTGCGCGCAGCCGCGCCGACCGCAAGCTGACGGCGCTGATCACCGAAGCCCACACGGTGAGCCGCCGGAGCTACGGCGCCTCCACGAGGAACTGCGAGCCCAGGGCGTGCGCGTCGGGCGCAAGCGCGTGGCACGCCTGATGCGCGGCGCGGGGCTGCGCGGCGCGTTCCATCCCCGGAAGCGTCGCCGGGCGGCTCCGGCCGCGAGCGTGGAGGCCCCTGACCTCGTCGGGCGAGTGTTCTCGGCCGATGCCCCGAACCGGGTGTGGTGCGCCGACATCAAGCAGGTCTGGACCCGTGCGGGCTGGGTCTTTCTGGCCGCCGTGATCGACCTCTACAGTCGCCGGATCGTCGGCCACGCCTGCGGTCGGTCTCCGACGGCGGCACTCGT
The DNA here is from genome assembly GCA_038232935.1 of Rhodothermales bacterium. Lineage (GTDB taxonomy): Bacteria > Bacteroidota > Rhodothermia > Rhodothermales > JANQRZ01 > JBBSMX01. The sequence goes on from JBBSMX010000179.1 coordinate 6,660, forward strand.
CGAGCGGGCACTGGCCTCGGCGGTGGGTCGGCGCTGCCCGGACCGTGGCCTCGTCCACCACTCGGACCGGGGGTCGGCCTACGTGAGCGGTCCGTTCCTCTCGTCGCTGACGGCCGCCGGAGCGGTGCAGAGCCTGAGCCGTCCAGGGACGCCGCTGGACAATGCGGTGATCGAGAGCTTCTTCTCGACTCTGGAGCGGGAGTTGCTCGCTGAACACCGCTTTGGAACGCGAGCTGAGGCACGGTCGGCGCTCTTTGACTACATCGAGGTGTTCTACAACCGTCAGCGCCGTCACTCGACGCTGGGCTACCTTAGCCCGGCTGCGTTCGAGTCACGCTTTCCCATGCAGGGGGTGTCCATCGAAGCGGGGTAAGCTCA
>JBBSMX010000180.1:0-6969 GCA_038232935.1 Rhodothermales bacterium
CGGCACCTCGTAGATCGGCGCTCCCGGCGCGACAAGAGCTATTTCCGGATCGGATGGGACTACCTGGAGCACCGATTACGCCTCGGTGAGCCGATTCCGATCCGCTTCGCGCCTCACCTGTGAAACTGATGGGTGGCTAGAGGGGCGCTTAGCTCACATCAACGGGATCGAGAATCCCGCTGAAGCGGGACGTCATCTGCGGCGGTATAATGGGATCCCGAAGGCTCATTTCGAGCTGTTTTTGAAGGAATCTGAGTGGCGGTTCAACTACGGGTCGCCACGCGAACTACTGACAACCCTCCTACGCTGGACCGTGACCACGCACGGCGGCTTCGACAACGACGCGCCGACGATGCAGAGCGTGCTCCGCCGCGTGCTCGACGCCGCGCCCGGTGAACCCGTCGCGGCGTTCCCGCAGGAGCGCGCCGTCGGGCGCGACCCGTGGGAGCTGTCCGAGCCGCTTCCCGACGAGCTGCAAGCGTTCTACGCGCTCGGCAGTGTCCCCGCCCGTCCGCCCACGCCGATCCCCCCCTCGCAACCGGCCCCCGCGCCTCCCGCCATGCCTTCCTCCCCGCCCCCCACCCCGAACGGTGCCCGTCGGCGCGCGCTCTGCATCGGGATCGACTCGTACCCCCGCCAGCCCCTCGCCGGGTGCATCCGCGATGCCCAGACGTGGGCCGAGGCGCTGCGCGGCTTTGGGTTCGAGACGGAGATGCTGCTCGACCGCGACGCCACCCGCGACGCCATCCTCGCCGGCATCGAGCGGCTCATTGCTGGCGGACAACCCGGTGATGTGCTCGTCTTCCAGTACGCCGGTCACGGCACCTACTTCGACGACGAGAACGGCGACGAGGACGACCGCCGCGACGAAGCCCTCTGCCCCATCGACCTCGACACCGGGGCCGTCGTCCTCGACGACGAAGTGCGCGAGCTCTTCGCCCAGCTCGGCGACAACGTCAACCTCACCTCGTTCATCGACTGCTGCCACTCGGGCTCGATCACGCGGATGGCCTTCCGACCCGGCCAAGACATGCGGCAGCGGACGATCACCCCGACCCCAGCGATGCGCGACTTCTACCGAGACCTCAAGGCTAAGCAGGGCCGGAGCCGTTCCGCTGCGCCCGTCCGACGCGCCGTCGCCCGGCGCGACGTAACGTTCGCGGCGTGCCAGGATCACGAGGTCGCGTGGGAGAGCAACGGGCAGGGCGAGTTCACCGTCCGCAGCATGGAGGTCCTCGGCGAGCACGGCCTCGGCCTGACGAACGAGGCATTCTACCGCGCCGTGCTCGACCGCTTCGGCCCGAACCCGCGCCAAAAGCCGAATCTCGACGCGGAGGATACGGCGAAGGGGCGCAGCCTGCTCGCCCCGCTCGTCGCCGTCGATGACATGGGGCGCGGCCCGGACGGCGAAGCAGACCCGCGCGCGGTCGTTCGGGGGTTGCACCAGGCCGTGCAAGCGTTCGAGCAATCGCTCTCGAAGCTGGTCTAACCGAGCACGACGATGGACGAACCGACACCCGCTTCCCCCTCGACGCCGGAGGCCAGCGCGGCGATGGCGCAGAGCCGGGGCGTCTCGCCGGAGCCCGAGGCCCCGTCGTCCGAAGCACCGCTCGACGCCACGCGCATCTGCATCGGCGAGGGCGTGCCACGCGCAATGCAGGCGCGGCCCTACGAGCGGCGGCGCGGCGATCCGATCTACCGTCCCCTCCACATCTACACGCTGGACGCCTCGGCCTCCCGCCGCGAGGGCGCCGTCGCGCGCGTCAACGTGCCCTACGAGCCGCTCGCGCCCGGCCCTAAGGGCCATCTGTTCGCCGTGGAGGAGACGTTCACGACGCAGGACGGGCTCCACCTTCAGGTCGTAGACCTCGACAATCCGCGCGTGCTTTTGGAGAGCGGGCGGAGCCCGTCGCCCTCGGACCCGCAGTTCCATCAGCAGATGGTCTACGCCGTCTGCAACCTCGCCTATGCCGCCTTCCGCAAAGCGCTCGGACGCGACCTCGCGTGGGGCTTCTTCCGCGAGCCCGACGACGACGGCCGGGTGCGGCTCCGCGTGCGCCCCCACGCCTTCGAGGAGAAGAACGCGTGCTACGACCCACAGGACGGCACACTCAACTTCGGCTACTTCCCCGCTGACCGCGACGCCCGCGGGCGCAACCTGCCCGGTGGCACCACCTTCACCTGCCTCTCGCACGACATCGTCACGCACGAAGTCACGCACGCCCTCCTCGACGGCCTCCGCGCCCACTTCACGCTCCCGACCAACCCCGACGTCCTCGCCTTCCACGAGGCCCTCGCCGACCTCGTTGCGATCTTCCAGCGGTTCAGCTATCCCGGGGTTGTCCGCACCGCGATCCAGCAGGCACGCGGCCGGCCGGAGCAGTCCGCCGTGCTGACCGGGCTGGCCCGTCAGATGGCCGAGGCCACCGGCAGCCGCGCCGACAGCCTGCGCTCGGCGATTGCCCGCGACGGGACCGACGCGTTGCCCCCCAATACGAGACCGTGAGCGAGGAGCCGCACGCGCGCGGGGAGCTGCTCATCGGCGCGGTGTTCGAGGCGTTTCTGACCGTGTTCGAGCGGAAGGCGGCCGGGCTGCTCCGCCTCGCCACCGGCGGCACCGGCATCCTCCCCGACGGCGACCTCCCGCCCGACCTCGTTGAGGCGCTCACGGACAAGGCCAGCAGCCTCGCCGGCCAGTTCCTCACGATCTGCATCCGCGCCGTGGACTACTGCCCGCCCGTGGACATCGAGTTCGGCGAGTTCCTGCGGGCCGTCATCACCGCCGACTACGACCTCATCCCCGACGACCCGTGGGGCTACCGCGAGGCGTGGATCGACGCGTTCTGGCGGCGCGGCATCTATCCGAGCGGCGTCACGAGCCTCTCGGAAGACGCCCTCCTCTGGCGTCCCCCACCGCCGGGCACGCCGCCCGTCGCCCACCTCAGCTTCAGCCGCCTCGCCTTCGACCTCGACCCGGCGCGGGCCGCCGACGAGCGCGAGCTAATCCGCCAGGCCGAAGCGCTCGGGCGTACCTCCTCGACCCCGTCCGACTTCAGCGCTTCGGAATGGAAGAGCCCAACCGAAACGCCGAGCGCGGCGACGTGATCGACCCGCCGTGCATCCAGTCGATCCGTCCCTCGCGGCGCGTCGGCCCCGACGGGCAGGTGATCTTCGACCTCGTGGCCGAGGTGACGCAGCGCCGGACGGTCCGGGGCGAAGCGAGCAGCGCCCCGATGTCGTTCTACGGCGGGGCGACGCTCATCCTCGGGCCGAGCGGCGACATCCGCTACGTGATCTCGAAGAGCACCGGCAGCCGGCGACGGCTCGCGCGACAGCAGGAGTTCGTGGCGAGCGCGACCGGCCGGCGCTTCTGGACAGCGGAGGAGGGAGAGGCCACGCCTCAGCCCAGCCTGTTTCGCCTGCTCCACGGACGCATGTCGGCGTAACGCGCGCCGATCTCAGACCTCGCCCCGCTTCCCGGCCGAGATGAGTTCGCGGGCGCTCTCCAGCGCGGCGTCGCTCACCGCCTCGCCGCTGACGAGGGACGCCACCTCCTGCGCGCGTTCGCTCTCCGACAGCCGCTTGATGCGCGTCTTCGTCCGCTCGTCCTCGACGATCTTCTCGACGCGGAAGTGGTGGTCGCCGAGGGCGGCGATCTGCGGGAGGTGGGTGATGGCGATGATCTGGTGGTAGGCCCCGAGCCGCTGCATGCTCTCCCCGACGCGCCGCGCGATCTCGCCCGAAATGCCCACGTCGATCTCGTCGAACACGAGGATCGGGAGCCGCTCGCTCTTGGCGAGGATGGTTTTGAGCGCGAGCATGATCCGGCTGACCTCACCGCCGGAGGCTACCTTCGCGAGCGGGCGCACATCCTCGCCTACGTTCGTGGTGATGTAGAACTCGACGGCGTCGGCACCCGTCGGGAAGGCTTTGAGCCGCTCCTGGCGCGGGCCGTTCGGGAAGGCGATCCACCCCGCCTCGTCGGACTCATGCTCGAAGCGGACGACGAACCGGCTGTGCGGCATCCCGAGGTCGGCGAGCTCCTGCTGGAGCAGGCCTTCGATCCGCTCGGCGACCTCGTGGCGCTTCTGGCTGAGGCGGTAGGCCGCCTCCGAAAGCTGTGCCTGCGCCTCGGCGATCTGCCCGTCGAGGCGAGCGATCGACCCCTCGAAGTCGGCGGCGAGGTCGTAGGTCGCGCCGATCTCGCGGCGGTGGTCGAGCACGGCGTCGAGCGAGCCGCCGTACTTCCGCTTGAGCCCTTCGAGCTGGCCGAGCCGCTCGCGGATGTCCTCCAGCCGCTCGGGGTTGAACTCGACGCGCGCGTTGTAGTCCTGCAAGAACTTCGTCGCCTCCTCCACGGCGATCTCCGCCGACTGCATCTCGGCGAGCGTCGCCTCGAACGCGCTGTCGATCCGTGCGAGGTCGCGGAGCTCGTTGCGGACGACGACGAGCCGGTCGTAGATCGCGTCCTCGCTTTCGTAGAGGAGTTCGTAGAGGCTGGCCGTCGCGTCGTGGAGCGTCTCGGCGTTTTCGAGGATCCGCCGCTCGGCGTCGAGCGCGTCGTCCTCGTCGGCCTCGGGCGCGACGCGGTCGATCTCCTCGATCTGGAACTCGATGAGCGACTTCTGCTGCTGCAACTCCCGCTCGCGCCGGACGAGGTCGGCCCGCTTCCGAAGCAGCCGCCCGACCTCGTCGTAGTGCCCCCGGTACGTCGCGACGAGCCCGCCGAGCCCGCCGAAGTCGTCGAGCAGTTCGAGGTGCGTCTCAGTCCGCAGGAGCGACTGATGCTCGTGCTGGCCGTGGAGGTCGATGACGTGCTCGGCCACGTCGCGGAGGACGGTGAGCGTGGCCGGCGTGTCGTTGATGAACGCGCGGCTGTGCGACGACGACACCTCGCGCCGGACGACGAGCACGCCCGACGGGTACGGCTCGATCTCGTTCTCCCGCAGCAGGTCCGGCAGCCGCCCCTCGTTCGCGTCGTCGAAGACGCCCTCGACGACGGCCTTCTTCGCGCCCGTCCGCACGGCCTCCGTCGACGCGCGCTCGCCGAGGATGAGCTTGAGCGCGCCGAGCAGGATGCTCTTGCCCGCGCCCGTCTCGCCGGTGATGATGTTGAGCCCGCTGTCGAACTCTACTTCGAGCGCTTCGATGAGCGCGTAGTCGCGGATGTGGAGGCTACGAAGCATGGCGGCGGGCCGGAACGAGGCTGGGGCGAACCGAGAGTTTACGGCATGGCGATGGTCGAGTCCCGTGCAGCGGAGGTGGATTCAGCGCCCAATTGCCGCGCTCCCTCACACGACATCGGTGCCAGCTCGCGCTGCAACTCGGCCGAGATGCGCAGGGTCACCTCCACCTGCGCGAGTGTCGGCTCCCCCGACTGCATGAGGACACCGAGCGCTTGCCGCACCAATCCCTGGTACATTCCAACCAGGGTGTAGTACCGCCCGATGCCGAGCGCCTGCTCGTACGGGAAGAGCGCAAGCGCACCTTTCGCCTGCGCTGTTTCGTACGCCGCCGTCGTGACGAACGCGGGGTTGTACCCCCGCCACGTTGGCAGCTGGCGCATCGCGACCATCCCGTTCTCTTGCGTGCCCAACGCCTGCGCTGCACGCACGCTGTCGAGTTCGGCGAGGACACGCTCGTGGTAGGTCTGCGCCTGCGTCAGCCGATCGCAGTTGTATTGCATCTCGCCCGCGATCCCGCGCAGCGCCACTTGCTCTTCGCGCTGATCCACGAAGTGCTGCCGGATTTCGTTCGCCCCGAGGGCGAGCGTCACACCGAGCACGACGACGAACACCTCGAAGGCGAGTTGACGCCACGAGAACTCCCGCTTCGCTGAGGGCCGCCGTCGGTTGAGCATGAGGTCGGAGCTGGAATGAGACTAAGGCGTGAGCGTCGCGAGGTCGTAGAGCCCGAGCGTCAGGAATCCCGCCGCGGCGATTGCAGCGACTGTCCGCACGTGGTTCCACCGCGTCCAGCGCGTCGCGTAGTCGGGCCAGAACGCAGCGGCGTCGGTCCCCTCGCGCTCGGCCAGCGCGTTGTTGAGCGGGACGTTGCCGGCGACCGTCACCCCGAACGTACCGCCGAGGTAGAGCGCGGCTCCCGCGAGCACACTCGGCATCGGCGGGTGCCAGCCGGCAAGTGCTCCGACGAGGAGGAACGCGCAGACTACCGCCGTTCCGACGAAAAGAAACAGGAAGAGCGGATTGACGATCGTGACGTTGACGGCCTGCATGAACGCGACCGCGCGCTCCGGAGCGAGATGCGTGAGCGCCTTCATCACGGCGTTCGAGAACACAAAAAAGAGCCCGCCCATCAGTCCGCTTCCCATCGCAGCGAAAGCAACTGTGGGGACCAACAAGTCGGCGACGGACATCGGGACACTCGGACAGTGGACGGGAGACCGCAAGCTAGCGGTCTCCCGTCTGCCGAATCGCCTAGTCTTCGATGCGGACGAGCATCCAGCCGTTGCTAAGCTTGCCCTGAGCGTGCTTGAACTTCAGCGTCTCTTCCGCGCCGGTGGAGGGGTTCATGATCGTCACGCGGTCGTTGCGGCCGGGCTCTTTCTCGACCACGATGGGCTCGGCGGCGACGGTCGGGTCGCGCTCGGCGGCGGAGCCGTTGCCGCCGGTGTTGACGCCGTAGCTCTGCTTCTCCTCCTTCTCGGTGCGGGCGCGGCTGCGGTCGAGGCGGGCCTTCGGCGCGGCGGTCTGGGTCTGGACGCGCTTGCCGTCGACAAGCGGCCCGGCCCGGAAGACGAGGGAGACGGCCTCCTGCTGAATCTCCTCCATCATCGCGGCAAACAGCTTGTAGGCCTCCATCTTGTACTCGATGAGCGGATCCTTCTGGCCGTAGGCGCGGAGCCCGACGCCTTCCTTCACTTCGTCGAGGTCGCGGAGGTGTTCGGTCCACCGGCCGTCGATCGTCGTGAGCACGGCGGCACGTTCGAGGCCGTCGTTGACCTCCTGC
>JBBSMX010000181.1:0-6893 GCA_038232935.1 Rhodothermales bacterium
GAGCGCGAGCGAGAATCGATGGAGCCGATTCGCCAGGCGCGTGAGGAGCTCGATGCCATAGCATCGGGCGACGAACGCAACGCCGCGAGCGGGTTCAGCGGCCTCGCGCAGCCCGGAGCCGTTTCCCCAAACAGTTTCTTACACCTTCGCGCACAGGTTCAACCTCGACGCCGAGAACACGATTCCGGCGTATTTCTCCACCCTGCTCCTGCTGGGAGCGGCCGTGCTGCTCGGCAGCATCACCTCGGACAAAGAGAGCCGTCGCGACAGGCGGCAGTGGGGCGTGCTGGCGGTGCTGTTCCTGCTGCTGTCGGTGGATGAGGCTGTCGATGTCTACAATACCCTCTCCGTCCCGCTGAGGAAGTGGCTCGGTGGCACCGAGAGCTGGCTGCGGTCCGCGTGGGTGATTCCGGCTATCGCCTTTGTTCTCGTCTTCGCCCTTTCATATCTCAGGTTCTTCCTGCGCCTGCCCCGTCGGTTTCAGGTGCTCTTCGCGCTGGCCGGCGTGCTCTACGTGGGCGGAGCGGTCGGGGGGGAGATGGTGGGCGGGTGGCACATCGAAGCGCACGGAGCGCGCAACTACACCTACACCCTGATCTCGACGGTCGAGGAGACGATGGAGATGGTGGGCGTCGTGGTGTTTATCTACGCGCTGCTCCTCTACAAGAGCCTCCACGGGCGCGCGGTGAGAGGTGCGATTTGGGGAGCCCAGGCAAGCGGAGGTTCTGGGTGGGGCGGCGGGTGGCTCGGGGGTAGCCACGCCCTATTAAATCCGCGTGCGGAGCGTGACGTGGTGGAGGCCGCCGAACGAGCTCCACGCGTTGTAGGCGTAGTCGAACCCGAAGCGCCGGAGGTTCAGCCCGAAGCCGAGCCCGAGGCCGGCGAGGTCGATCCGCGTGCCCGTCTTGAGCTCCTCGTGGAGCCGGTGGTTGTAGCCGGCACGCAGCGCGAACGCCTGCCCGAACTGCAACTCGCCACCAATGGACAGGTGGCGGGCGATCTCGTTGAGCGCCGTCCCGGTCGAGTTCTCGAACGAGGTCAGGTCGTAGCCCGCCACGGTGATCAGCAGGGGCACGTACTGCAACCGCTTCGACACGGCGAACCGGAGGTCCACAGGGAGTTCGTCGCGCGTGGCCCCGAAATCGCTCGTGACGACGCCGAGGTTGTGTAGCGAGGCGCTGAGCGCGAGCCCCTGCTCGGGGAGCAAATACGTCACGCCGAAGTCGGCGGCGAGGGCGTTCGCGCTCGCGTCATCGATGGACGAGAAGACGGCGTGGGCGCTCCCGCCGACGTGGACGCGGTCACCCGCCGTCCGGGCGTAGCTCAGCGTAATGATGGCGTCGGACGCGCCGAACGTGTCGCCGTTGCGCGTGCCTTCGGCGTCGGCCCGGTCGAAGTCGCCGTAGGAGAGGAAGCGGACCGCCCCGCCCACTGTTCCGCCGAGTTGCTCGACATGGCGGGCGTAGACGACGAACCCGGCGTTGATGTCGGCGAGGTGATTGAGGTAGCTCACCGCGAGCTGCCCGTGGTCCGTCTCGTCGAGGAGGGCGGGGTTGGCGAAGAGGGCGTTGACGTCCTCGCCGCTCCCGATGCCGTACGCGCCCGCGAGCGCCGTCGCTCGTGCGGAGGGCTCCAGCCGGAGCAACCCGAAGCCGGTCAGTCGGCTCGGTTGGGCACTGGCGAGGACGGGGAGGACGAAGAGGAAAGCGGCGAGGAGGGAGCGCAGCATGGGGACAATTCGGCAGGGGCGAGATCGGGCGGGGAGGCCGTCGTAAAGAACGGGAGGAAACGCGTGGAGGGCGGGAACGCTCCCAGGCACCTCGCGTGACAGCACGGCTTTAGGACCGGCATCTCGTTTGCAAGGCACGCCACGTGTAGTATCCTGAGCCGATAGGCGCCGTCGTCTGTTGTAGTTTGCTGCCGGATTGTCCGATAAAGCCGGAGTATAAGGTACGACGCCCCGGAGCGGGCCTCCCGTGCAAAAATCCCGTACCCGCCCGTCGCGCCACCCCCAGCCCAAACCGCGGGCCGCAGTCACGACCTCGAAGTAGACCCCATTTTCTACCCCCATGTTGAACGTCATCAAAAGGCTCTTCGGCGAACGGAATCAGCGGGACATCTCGCAGTTCCAGCCCCTCGTCGACGAGATCAACGCGTACGCCGACCGCTTCCAGCACATTACGGAAGCCGAGCTCAAAGGCAAGACCACCGAGTTCAAAGCGCGCATCCGCGAGGCCGTCGCCGAGATCGAGAAAGAGCAGCAGGAGATCCGTGCCCGGCTCCGCGCGGCGAACGAGGAGGAGACCGTCGGCGGGGACGGGCAGGCAGGCGAGCCCGAAGCCGCGCTCAGCCACACTGAGCGGCAGACCCTCGTCGAGCAGCTCGACGACCTCGACCAGGAGTGGCTCGACACGGTCGAGGATACGCTCGAAGAGCTTTTGCCCGAGGCGTTCGCCGTCGTGAAAGAGACGTGCCGCCGGATGATCGGGCAGGAGTGGGAGGCCGGCGGCTCGACGATCACGTGGGACATGGTGCCCTACGACGTGCAGCTCATCGGCGGCATCGTGCTCCACCGCGGGCGCGTGGCCGAGATGAAGACGGGCGAGGGCAAGACGCTCGTCGCCGTCGCCCCGGTCTACCTCAACGCCCTCGTCGGGCGCGGCGTCCACCTCGTCACCGTCAACCCGTACCTCGCCCAGCGCGACGCCCAGTGGATGGGGCCGATCTACGAATACCTCGGCCTGACCGTCGATTGCATCGACAACTACGAGCCGCACTCCGCCAGCCGCCGCCAGGCGTACCGTGCCGACATCTCGTACGGCACCAACAACGAGTTCGGCTTCGACTACCTCCGCGACAACTCGTTCGTCGTGGACGCTAACCAGCTCGTCCAGCGCGAGCACCACTTTGCCATCGTCGACGAGGTAGACTCCGTGCTGATCGACGAGGCGCGGACGCCGCTGATCATCTCCGGCCCCGTCCCCGACGCCGAGGAGGACCGCTTCGAGGAACTGCGGCCCCCGGTGGACCGGCTCGTCTACGCGCAGCAGAAGCTCGTCGGCAGCCTCGTCGCCGACGCCGAGCGGATGCTGAAGGAGCAGGCCGAGGCCGAGGCGGCAGGCGATAAGAAGAAGGCCCGCCAGCTCGAAGACGAGGTTGGCCTCTCGCTGCTGCGCGCCGAGCGCGGCTACCCGAAGAATAAGCGGCTCATCAAGCTCAAAGGCGAGCCCGGCGTCGAGCAGCTCCTCCGCAAGACGGAGTACTTCTACCTCCAGGACAACGCCAAGCGGATGCCCGAGGTGGACGAGCCCCTCCACTTCGCCCTCGACGAGAAGCAGTTCTCCCTCGAACTCACGGACCAGGGCCGCGAGTTCATCGCGAAGGCGGCGAACTCGGACATCTCGTTCTTCATCATCCCGGATGTGGGCGAGGAGATCGCCCGCATCGAGAAAGAGTTTAAAAAGAAGGAAGCCGACCTCCGCGCCGAGCTAAAGGCCGACGCCTCGCTCAGCGACGAGAAGCGGGAGAACAAGCTCGAAAACGACCTCCGCCTCCTCCAGAACGAGCAGGAGGCGGCGAAGCGCGACCTCTACACCCTCTTCGCCGAGCGCTCCGAGCACATCCACGCCGTCAACCAGCTCCTCAAGGCGTACACCCTCTACGAGAAGGACGTCGAGTACATCGTCCAGGACGAGAAGGTCCAGATCGTCGACCAGCACACGGGCCGCGTCCTCCCCGGCCGCCGCTACTCCGACGGGCTCCACCAGGCCATCGAGGCGAAGGAGGAGGTCAAGGTCCAGCAGGCCACCCAGACCTACGCCACGATCACCCTCCAGAACTACTTCCGGCTCTACCACAAGCTCTCGGGCATGACCGGCACCGCCGAGACCGAGGCCGAGGAGTTCGGGAAGATCTACGACATGGAGGTCTCGATCATCCCGACCAACCGCCCCGTCGTCCGCGCCGACGACGAGGACCTCGTCTACAAGAGCAAGCGCGAGAAGTACCACGCCATCCTCGACAAAATCCGGGAGTACCACAAGGCCGGGCAGCCGGTCCTCGTCGGCACCACGTCGGTCGAGGTCTCCGAGACGCTCGCGCGGATGCTCAAGCGGCAGAACATCCCGCACAATGTCCTCAACGCGCGGAAGGACCGCGCCAAGAGCGAGGCGCAGATCGTCGCCGAGGCCGGCCGCCCCGGTGCCGTCACGATTGCGACCAACATGGCCGGGCGCGGGACCGACATCAAGATCTCCGACGAGGTCAAGGCGAAAGGCGGCCTCGCCATCCTCGGCACCGAGCGCCACGAGTCGCGCCGGATCGACCTCCAGCTCCGCGGGCGCTCCGGGCGGCAGGGCGACCCCGGCGAGTCGGTCTTCTACGTCTCGCTCGAGGACGACCTGATGCGCCTCTTCGGGCACGACCGGACGGCGAAGGTGATGGACAAGCTCGGCATGGAGGAGGGCGAGGTCATCACCCACAAGTGGATCACGAAGGGCATCGAGCGCGCCCAGAAAAAGGTCGAGCAGAACAACTTCGCCATCCGCAAGCGGCAGCTCGACTACGACGATGTGCTCAACGCCCAGCGCGAGGTGATCTACGACCAGCGCCTCCACGCCCTCCTCGGCGACCGGCTCCACTCGGACATCCTCGACATGCTCTACCAGGTCGTCGAGCGCCTCGTCCGCACCCACTTCGCCGACGGCGACCTCGACGGTCTCCGCGAGGAGCTGATGCGGACGCTCGCCTTCGACTTCGAGATCGAGCGCGAGCGCGCCTTCGGCCTCGGCGAGCAGGGGCTGATCGAGGAGCTGTACGAGGCGGCCGTCGCCCACTACAACCGCAAGCGCGAGGGCCTCGCCCGCCCATTCCACGCCTCGATCCAGGACATCATGAGCCGGGACGACGACAAGCGCCCCGAGCGCCTGTTCGTGGATTTCACCGACGGCCGCAAGCTGATGCGCGTCGTGGTTCGCCCCGAGGACGTGCTTGCCACCAATGGCCAGGAGGTCAACGACGGGCTCGAGCGCTCGGCGGTCCTCTCGACGATTGACGCCCGCTGGACGGAGCACCTCCGCGACCTCGACGAGGTGAAGGAGGGCATCGGGCTGCGCGCCTACGGCCAGAAGGACCCGCTGATCGAGTACAAGATGGAGGCCTACAAGCTGTTTGCCGCGATGATGGAGGAGATCCAGCAGGAGGCCGTCTCGCTCGTCTTCCGCGCCGGCCCGCTCGTCGAGGGCAAGCGCGTCCAGGCCCAGGCCACCGCGCCCAAGTCCCGCCTCGACCGCAGCCGTGCCCAGACCCAGAAAGAGGAGAAGCAGGGCTATGGCATCAACGTCGGCGGCAACGGCTCCTCGGCCGAGCGCGACCCGACCGTCGCTGCCGAGCCGGTGGTGGTCGAGAAGGAGCCGGGCCGCAACGACCGCGTGACGATCATGAACCCGTCCACCGGCGCGGAGGAGACGCTGAAGTACAAGCACGCCCAGGGCAAGCTCAATGGCGGCTGGAGGCTCGTGCGCGTGGAGGATTGAGCGGCCCCCCGCTGCACTCGCGGCCCCCCGCTGCACTCGCGGCCCCCCGCTGCGCTCACTCCCAGACCCCCTGCCACGCTTGCGGTCGCTCCGACTATGCGAGTCTTCGCTCCAAGCAGCGCGTGGGTGTGCCCACGTCGAGGGGGACAGCTTGTCCGTCCCTGAGCGGCAGCGATGGACGGAGAAGCTGGGGGTCCGCAGTCAGCAAGCTGGAAGGCGAGACGTCAGTCCAGCTCGCTCAGCATCCGCTCGACGGTCGCCTTGAGCAGCGGGAGGTCCGCCTCAACGATGGCCCAGACCTGGGCAACGTCCACCCCGAGGTAGTCGTGGACGACGACGTTGCGGAAGCCGGCGATGCTGCGCCAGTCTACGTCCGGGTAGCGGGCCTTCAGCGCGTCGGAGAAGCGCTGGGTGGACTCGGCGAGGGTCTGGAGGTTGCGGAGCGTGGCGTCCTGCGTCTTCTCGTCGCTCAGGAAAGGCGTGCGGCCCCCGGCGGTGTAGCGCTCGATGCGCTGGATGCACGTGAGGACGTGCCGGAGGTAGAGCCGGGCGTCTTTCACAGCGGCACCGCCTCGGCGAGGACGTGGCGGCGGAGGGCCGGGTGGAGCGCTTCCGGCGTGACCACCTCGACGCGGCGGCCGAGGAGGTCTTCGAGGTCGGCGATGAGACCGCCGGGGAAGAAGAAGCTCCGCTTCGGTCCCGCCTCGATGAGGAGGTCCACGTCGCTCGTCTCGGCAGCGTCGCCGCGCGCGCACGAGCCGAAGACGCGGACGCGGCGGACGCCGTGACCGGCGGCGATGCGGAGGATGGCGCTGCGGTGGTGCTGGAGCAGGGGGTCCATGAGGCGGCGGGGCTGGGGGTGCGAGGGTGAACGCCGCCGGGCCGCCCCGGCTCCCTGAGGCCACCGCTGCGGGACCCCCCGCCGCGCTCGCAAGGCTCGCTCCCAGACCCCCTGCCACGCGTGCGGTCGCTCCGACTCTGCGAGTCTTCGCTCCCAGCAGCGCGTGGCTGTCCCCCTTGACAAGGGCAGGGCTGCTAAGTTCTCATCGTCTCAGCTGGACTTTGGCCCTTTGGTCTAGGCCGGATAAGCACTGATTCGAGTTCAGGAGCGCCTCTTTCGATTAAACGATATGCCCGGTTCAGACCCGACATTGATAAAAGGGATCGGTGATCTGCTCGGGCTGCGCTCAATCGTAGATCGGCGTTCTCGAAAAGGCCAAAGTCCAGCTCAGATGCAAAGATGGTAGTCATTCCCGCGAAGGCGGGAATCCAGAAGGCGTGCTGGGCGCTCCGGATTCCCGATCGGGGTCGGGAATGACGGTGCTTTTGAGGGAGGTGTCAGAACTTAGCGACCCTGCC
>JBBSMX010000182.1:0-6796 GCA_038232935.1 Rhodothermales bacterium
CGCTGCGAAGAGGTCGTCGGCGCGGCGCTCGAGTCGAGGGTCGGCGAAGGTGCCCGTGAAGGAGAGCATGGTAACAGCGGATCGTCGTCGGAGACCCCTATCATACTGCACCCGACGAGTTGTGTATACACCGTAGCCCCGAGGGGAGGGGTCTCTCCACGGCGTACGTCCTATGACTTTCAACCTGATCGCCGCTCGCGGGCGAGATTCCGCCCCGGCCATGTCGCGCTCGTCGCCCGGTGCCCGGTATCGCTCTCCTCGCGCGCCTTGCAGGAACGGAATTATGACCTCGCGAGCGTCTGACCCCGTGAATGTCACTACTCCTCAGTTTTTTCAGGGGCTTGCCGCTCGACCGTGGAGGGCACGCCGCTGTGCCCTACCTTCTAACCCGCTATGCAACAAAGGGTCGTATGGCCAGTTACACGGTAGCTCTTCCTGCACATCTCGGCGCTTCAATGACAACGAGCGCACCATTTCGCTCGACGTGCCGGCCACCGGTTCGCGCCGCCGTGCATCTACTCTGATCAATACGCTAGTTTTACCCACCCACGACCGCGCCGCCTAGCTCAAGGACGCTAATCGTCCCCGCGGCGCGTTTCCACTCCCCCTCACCCCACTCCCTACTCTCATGTTGACTCTCATCGTCATTATCATCGTCGGCGGGCTCATCGGCTGGATTGCCAGCAAGGTCATGGGCACGGATGCTCAGCAGGGCATCCTGCTCAACATCGTCGTCGGTATCGTCGGTGCCCTCCTGGCCGGGTTCCTCCTGAACCCGCTCGTCGGCGGCGGCAACATCATGCAGGGCGATTTCAGCCTGAGCGCGCTGTTGCTCTCGCTCGTCGGTGCCGTCGCGCTGATCTGGATCGTCGGTATGGTCCGCCGCGCCACCTGATGGTTTCGCCGGAAGCCCCGGACGCATGAACGTGCTCCTGTTCCTTCTCATCGGCCTGCTGGCCGGCTTCATCGCCGAGAAGGCCACGGGCTCCGCGATGGGGCTTCTGGCGAACCTCATCGTCGGGGTCGTCGGTGCCTTCATCGGCGGCTTCCTGTTCGGGCTCGTCGGCCTCGCCGCACGCGGCCTCTTCGGGAGCCTCGTCACGGCGACGATTGGAGCCCTCGTGCTCCTCTTCGTCGTCGGCTTCATCCAACGTAAGACCGCATGACCTTTCCCTTTGAACAACCCCCTACTGCAATGAAACGCTTTCCCCTTATAGCCCTTTGCTCCCTGACGCTCCTCTTCGCCGCGTGCGAAACCGAGCCTGCCGAAGCCCCGCCACCGGAAATGGGCGCCATGGACGCCGATATCGAGGCCTACCGCGCCGATGTCAACGTCCGCACCCAACGCCTCGATAATGCCATCGCGGAACTCGAAACGAAGGCGCAGAACGCCGGCGAAGAGATGCGCGAGGACTACAACGACCGTATCGCCGACCTCCGCGAGGAGCGCATGGAGATCGCTAACGATCTCGACGCCCTGCACGCCGAGACCGCCGAAGAGCTCCGCGAAGCCGAAGCGGATATCAACGACGAACTCGACGAGCTCGACGACAACATCAACGAGGCCCAGCTCGCGATGGCGCAGAACGCCGAGGAGCTCCGCATGTCCGCCAACCGCCAGCTCGAAGAGCTGGACCGCGACATCGCGGAGATGAAGGCGAACGCCGCTGAGAACTCTCAGGAAGCGATCGCCGCGATGGAGCAGCAGCGCCAGGAGCTCGCCGCTGACCTCGACACGCTCGGCAATGCCACGGCGGATCAGCTCGAGGACATGCGCCAGGGCATCATCGACGGATTCAACAACCTGCGGGCGTCCATCGCTGACCTCCGCGTGCCGGTAGACGTCGACGTGGAAACGAAGCCGGCCGGCAGCATGTAAGCCGCACGACTTCGAAGAACGGAACCCGTTCGGGGGCCGAGGGCTACGCTCCTCGGCCCCTTTCTTTTTCCGATGCCTCGCTCCCTCCACGCCCTGCTCGGCCTGACCCTGTTGCTCGCCTCCGGGTGCGGCCCCACGTATCTCTCGGCGCAACCTCAGCACGACACCGTATCAGACGAGGCCCCCCGCTTCGACCTGCCCGATTTGGAGAGTCGGGTGCTCCGCGAGGTCAACCGGGTCCGCCGCGAGCGTGGCCGCCTCAGCCTGACGCCGGACACGGCCCTCGCCACCATTGCCCGCACCCACAGCGAGGCCATGCTCGCGCGCGGCTTCTTCGCCCACCGCGACCCGGACGGACGCCGGGGCGGCGACCGCGCACGGGCGGCCGGCTACCCCTTCCACGCCTTCGGCGAGAACATCTTTCGCGGCCGGCTCGCCGACACCGTCACCGAAATCCGACAGGGCGACCGCACCACGGTTTCCACCCTCTGGCATACGCCGGACACCCTCGCCCGCCTCGTCGTGGAGGCGTGGATGGAGAGCCCCGGCCACCGGGACAACATGCTCTCCACGGCGTTCGGCAACATCGGCGTAGGCATTGCGGTGAGCCCGGCCGCCGAGGTGTTCGTCACTCTCAACCTCAGCGCACGCTGACCCCCTCCCCTCTCTCTGCTGCCTGTATGAATTGGATTACGACCTCCGGCACCGCCGTACTGATGGTGATGCTCACGGCGGTAGCGATGTACGCTGCTCTCATCCTGCTCACCCGGCTGTTCGGGCTCCGCAGCTTCTCGAAGATGTCGGGCTTCGACTTCGCCGTCACGGTCTCGATTGGCTCCATCCTCGCCGCCACCGTCCTCACGCCGAGCCCGCCCCTCCTGCAGGCGTTTGTCGCACTCGCCACGCTCTACGCGCTGCAGATCGGCCTCGCCGCCCTGCGGGCGCGGTCGTCGGCCGTCTCCGACGTCGTAGACAACCAGCCGCTCCTGCTCATGGCCGGGCGCGAGGTGCTGCACGAGAACCTCCGCCGCGCGAACGTCACCGAGGCCGACATCCGCGGCAAGCTCCGCGAGGCGAACGTCCTCAGCCTCGACCACGTCCACGCTGTCGTGTTCGAGGCGACGGGTGACGTCTCCGTCCTCCACGGCGACCCGGACACCGCCCTCGACCTGGAAATTCTTCGCGGCGTCTGCGACGCCGAGCGGCTAACGGGTCGTGAATGAAATGTCTCGCCTCGGCACGGGCAAGGCACGCCTTGCCCCTACGACCCTTCTTCCACCATGTCCACGCCCGCCTGCACGAGCCGGTCGGCGCGATCCTGCGAGGAAGCTTCGGCGTAGATGCGGAGGACGGGCTCAGTGCCGGAGGGACGGAACATCAGCCAGCCGTCGGCCAGCCGGAACTTGACGCCGTCGAGGTCTTCGACCCGGTCCACCGGCTCGCCGGCGATCGTGTCCGGCCGCCGGTTTTCGAGTCGGTCGAGGAAGGCCCGTTTCTTCGCGTCCGTCGTGTGGAGGTCGGTGCGGGCGTAGTAGAGCGGGCCGAACTCGTCCTGCAACTCCTCGACGAGCTCGGCCAGCGTCCGCTTGCGCGCCATCATCATCTCGACGACCGTCAGCCCGATGTAGATGCCGTCGCGCTCGGGGACGTGCCCCTTCACCGCGATCCCGCCCGACTCCTCCCCTCCCACGAGCACGTCACCCTCGACGATCTCCGGCGCGATGTACTTGAAGCCGATGGGCTTGGTGATGACGCGGAGGCCGTAGCGCTCGCCCATCCGGTCCAGCATGTCCGTGGTCGAGAACGTCTTGACGATGGTGCCCGTCATCTTCTTCTCCTCGTGGAGGTATTTGACGAGGAGAGCGAGGATCTTGTGCGAGTCCACGAAGCGCCCCTCCGCGTCCATCATCCCGATCCGATCGGCGTCGCCGTCGAAGGCGAGCCCGACGTCGCACCACTCCTCGCGGACGAGGCGGGAGAGGTAGGCGAGGTTCCGCTCGATGGGTTCCGGTGGATGGCCGTGCATGCCGGGGTTGTGCTCGTCGTGGACCTCGACGACGTTCTCGCGGCCGAGCAGGTCGGTGACGGTGCCCTGCCCCGCGCCCCACATCGGGTCGCAGCCGACCTTCAGTCCGGAGCGCCGGATGCCCTCGATGTCGAGCCGGTCGCGGAGCACGTTCCAGTACGCCTCGCGCAGGTTGATCGACGTGACGAGCCCTTCCGCCCGCAGCGCGTCGAGCGAGCGCAGCGCGAACGACTCGTCCAGCCGGTCGATCTCGCGCTCGACCTCGGCGACCTGCTCGGGATAGGCGGGGCCGCCGAAGCTCGCCTTGATTTTGAAGCCGCTGTACTCGGGCGGGTTGTGGCTGGCCGTGATCACGATACCCGCAGCGTGCCCGTACTCCTTCGTGGCCCAGCTCACGCTCGGCGTCGTCACGAACGAGTCGGCGAGCTGGACGCGGATGCCCATCGAGGCGAACACCTGCGCGACGCGGGCGGCGAAGGCGGCCCCCTGAAAGCGCGTGTCGTAGCCGATCACCGCGGACGGGCCGTCCGGGGCCGTGCGGAGCATCCACTGGCCGGTGGCCCGCGCAACGCGTTCGAGGTTGGCGAAGGTGTAGCCTTCTGCGATGACGGCGCGCCAGCCGTCGGTGCCGAACTTGATGGGAGTCATGAGCAGGGGAAAGTGAGCGAGATGCTTAGGGCGAGGGAAAATACACGCGGCGGGCTACACCCGGCGACCCCGCTCGTCCCCATTGGATTCGCGGTGGGACGACTCGTAGGATCCCCGACCCCCTTTCAAGTGCTGCCCCTATCGTATTTAGCCCACCTATTTGCGAAGTTATGATGTGGTGGGAAGTCAAAGCGGTGACTGCGCAGTCTAGAAGACCGGATAGCGCAGCCACCGCTTCGCATTAGCGCTGCGGTCGATGGCACGTGAGCCGTCGCCGCACCGTGCCTCCTCTCTGCCCTGCCGGGCATCTCTCCCCCGCCAGGGGGCGAGAACGTAAAAAGGGAGCGCCGTGCTTGTCCCCATGCCACTCGGTTCCAGATCACGTCCCCTCTCCCCTCCGGGGAGAGGGACAGGGTGAGGGGAGCCTACGAGCAACCGTCCCTCCCACCGGAGCCCCCACTACCGCGACTCCACGACGACTTCGGTGCGCACCGAGTTGGCGATGAAGCATTCGGCGTGCGCGCGGGCGTGCAGGCGCGCGACCGCGTCCGCGCTCGGCATGTCGCCGCCGAACGCGACGCGAGGTCGGAGGACGACGCGGGTGATGGCGAGCCGCCCGTCTTCGTTCTTCGCCATCGTGCCCTCTGCCTCGTCCTCGTACGCTTCCACCACGAGCCTGTCGTGAGCGGCGAGGGCGAGGAAGGTCAGCAGGTGGCAGCTCGCCAGCGACGCTACGAACGCCTCTTCGGGGTCCACGAGGCCCGGGTCGCCCCGGTACGCCGGAGCAGCCGACGCCTGTACCTCAGCGCCTCCCTCAGAGACTGTTGAGGATTACGGTAGCCGGTTGAGCATGAGCCGGATCATCGCCAGTTCTATCATCGCCTCACTCGACGAGGTGTGGTACTCGTAGTCCTTCGCCAAGCGCCGGTAGCTCTCAAACCACGCGAACGTCCGCTCCACGATCCAGCGCTTCTTGAGCACCACGAACCCCTTCTGTCCCGGCTCCCGCTCAACGATATGCCACAGCCACCCGAACACACGCCAGACCAAGCCACCGGGCGTCCCTCGGTAGCCTGCGTCGGCGAGCACGAGGCGCAGCCGGGGGACGAGGCCACGCAAGCGCGCCAGCACGTCCGGCGCACGCTGGCTGTCGTGCTCGCTGGCCGAGTGGACCACGACGCCCCAGACGAGCCCGAGCGTATCGACCACGATGTGGCGCTTGCGACCCTTGACGCGCTTACCGCCGTCGAAGCCGCGCACCCCACCGCGCCGGGTGGTCTTGACCGACTGCGCGTCGATGATGCCGAGCGAGGGCGTGGGCTCCCGTCCGGTGAGCGTGCGAACCGCACGGCGGAGGTAGCCGTGGAGCCGCGTGATGAGGGCGTGCTTCCAGCGCCGGAAGTAGTAGTAGACGGTGGTCCAGGGGGCGAACTCGCGTGGGAGATGCCGCCACTGGCAGCCGGTCTTGGCGAGGTAGAAGAGCGCGTCGAGGATGTCGCGTCGGAGGTCATACTTGCGTCGGCGTTGCCAGTCGAAAAGGTGTTTGATAGCTTCCCATTGGGAGTCCGTCAGGTCGGAGCTGTAGCGCTGGTCGTGAGACTGGGGCATGGCGTCGGCAGGTCTTGTGTGAGTGGTATCTCACAAGATGCTGACGGGCTCTCGCTAGTTTGGGGTGCCGACACGCTATTCCTCAACAGTCTCTCAAAGCGCCACATGTGGGCGCGCGAGTAGGTATCGTACGTGAAGCGCTCCGCGGTGCGCTGCCAGCGGACGGTGGCTCGGTGCATGGACATGCGGCGGCGAGATTGGTGAACGCGCCTTATACTACGGACCCGACGTTCTCTTCCTCCAGCCCTTCTCCGCTCATGCTCCCGATAAACAACATTTTCCGCACGCTCATCGCCGGCTACGGTGCTAAAAAGCTCGGCGGCGGGTGCTTCAGCACCATCCTCATCTTCATCCTCCTCTTCTGGCTGCTCGGCCATTGTTGAGCTAGCTCTGTGTCGTCCCACGGCCCCGCCGCCGTGCGGATAGCGCCCCGTTTCTTTTCGGAGACGGGGCGTTTTTTCTAGGGGCTGACATAGATAACCCAAGTTGTGTGCTATGCCTTGCCGCCCACCGGGCGGGTGTCGTAGTTCAGGAGAACCCCTTCTTCTGAGCACCAACACCCCAACCCCGATGGACGAGCAAGTCATCGCAATCTACTGCCTCACCGACGACTTCCTCCACGACCTCCGCCACGC
>JBBSMX010000183.1:0-6730 GCA_038232935.1 Rhodothermales bacterium
CGCTCGCTGCGGCGGGCGACGAGGGCTTCGAGGTCGGCGCGCTCCTCAGAGGAGAGGCGGACGTGGTAGGTCTTGGGCATGGAGGGGGGGCAGGTGATCCTCCCAAGTTACCCGACAGACTTACCATGTGGAAGCACTAGATCTGTACCCCCTTCCTCCCCTATCCCAATAGCGATGGCCCAGGCAACCACCGGCGACACCGTCCGCATCCACTACACCGCCACCTTCACCGACGGCACCACGTTCGATTCCTCCGAGGGGAGCGAGCCACTCGAATTCACGCTCGGCTCCGGGCAGGTGATCCCCGGCTTCGACAAGGGCGTGCAGGGGATGGAGCCCGGCGAGTCCCAGACTGTCGCGATCCCGGCCGAGGAGGCCTACGGCCCGCAGCGCGACGGGATGAGGCTCAGCCTCAGCCCAGACCAGTTCCCGGACGGCATGGGCCCCGTCACCGGCCAGCAGCTCCAACTCAGCCAGCCCGACGGGCAGGCCCTCGTCGTCCGCGTCGCTGACATTTCGGATGACGCCGTCCTGCTCGACGCCAACCATCCGCTCGCGGGGAAGGGCCTCACGTTCGAGATCACGCTCGAAGGGATCGTGTAGGGGCCGCCACTCCACGACCTGCACGTCGTTATCATTTTCTCGTGCCTCCTCCTTAGTTTACAGTAGGCTAACTAAGTGAGGTGTCGAAGATGGCTTTCACGTTGATAAGTCTCGGCGTCGTCGACAGCGGCGCGAAACCGCCCGATCTGAGCGCGTACTTCAAGCGCATCCACGAAGGGCCGATGATCAGCAATGCCGGCACGAAGTTCCGTGGCGAGGCGCAGGGGGACTGGGTGCCCTTCAAGCCGGTCGAGGCGCACCCGGTGGCGGCGTTGCAGGGCTTTCTCCGCGACGCCGGTTTCGCGCCCCACATCAAGATCGACGGTATCTGTGGCTACCGCACGAACTCGGCCATCCGGCTTTTCCAGGAGTACGTCCGCTCCGTCGAGAAGATCGGCTCGGTCGGCGTGCCGGACGGGGTCTACGGGCCGAACACGGCTGGGCACGTCGAGCGCTGGAAGCGGGACGGGAAGCGGGCCGATTGGACGGGGAGCGCGAACCAGGAGTATCCCCTGTGGATGGACCTGCTCGGCCGCGTCAAACGGCACTATCAGGCCAGCCCGACGGCGGTGCATCAGCGCGTCGCGGCTCAGCCGCACACGTCCGACACGCGCAAGGTGGCAGACTGGAACTTCGACCCGGATCAGATTCACCTCGTCGGCATCCGCCGCAACCAGAGCGCCCCGCTCGTCGGGGGCAAGCGGCAGACGGACGACCTCTTCATCCTGCTCATAGAAGGCACCGTCTTCAAGTTCTTCGGCACGACGGACCCCGGCACGACGACGAGTGCGCAAGGGGCGCCGTTCCTCGTCCACGGCCAGCATGCCTACCGTTTCGGCTGGCACAAACAGTCGGACCGGCAGATCGTGTACCGCGCGCTCAAGCCGCTCAGCACCGGGGTGCTCGTCGTGCGCGACGGCAACCGCGATTTCGTGCTCTCGGAGGCCGAAGACCTCGGCGGGCAGCTCGAACGCAACGCCTCGATCAACGTCCACTGGGGCGGGCGCGGCGGCACGGCGGGGTGGAGTGCCGGCTGCCAGGTGATCTGCGGGCGCTCCTACATCAACCACCACGACGAAACCATCGACTGCTCGGACTTTGCCGCAGCGGGGTACGCCTCGGTCGGGCAGCGGGTCCAGGGAGGTCGGAAGACGAGAGGCGCGTACAGCGTCCTCGTAGACCTCATCACGGCCTTCTCCGGCGACGTCCACGCCGTCGACTACATGCTCCTCTACGAGCGCGACCTCGCCCTCAGCCCCCAGATAGGACCCGCAAAAGCCACCTCTCTTCTCGACCGAATGGCGTAGGGTCGCACGGATGTTCGTCGCTTACTGCGCGCGCCGGTCGGCGAGTTCGACGGCGCGCGCGGCGTTGACGACGGCACCCGTTGCGGAGAGTGTGCCGAAGTCCACCGGCTCGTCGGTGCCGGGGCGGAGGGCCTGTACGCCACGGTACGGCACGGCGGAGGCGAGCAGGATGTCGCGCACCTCCAGCGGGCTGAGGTCCGGGTAGTAGCTCAGCAGCAGCGCGGCGACACCGCTCACGACCGGGGCCGCGACGCTCGTGCCGTCCACCCGGCTCGTCCCGTTTTGGGGTTCGAGCACGTCGATGGCTTCGCCGGGGGCGAAGAGGTCTACGTTCGCCCGGCCGTAGTTGCTGAAGGGCGCGGCGAGCACGTCGTTGCTCCACGAGGTCGCGCCGACTTCGAGCCAGTTGCCGGCGCGCTGACCGTCCTCGAACACGCGGCTCGGGAAGTTCGCTGTCGAGTCGATGTCTTCGGCACTGTTTCCGGCGGCGTGGACGAGCAGGACGCCGCGCTCCTCGGCGTAGCGGACGGCGTCGTCGACGGCCCCTTTGCCCGGCGAATACGACTTCCCGAAGCTCATGTTGACCACGAGCGCGCCGTTGTCCACAGCGTAGCGGATCGCATTCGCGACGTCTTTGTCCCGCTCGTCGCCGCTGGGCACGGCGCGGATGGGCATGATGAACACGAGCGTGTCGGGCGCGATGCCATGCACTCCGACGCCGTTGCCCCGAACGGCCGCGACCACACCGGCCACCGACGTCCCGTGGTTCGGGTACGGGCCGGTCACGTCGGGATTGCCGTACAACCGCTCGCTCAAATCGCCGTAGTCATCGCCGACGACGGGGCGGGGGTCGAACTCGAGGTTGTAGCCGTACTTGAGCATGTTCGCCACCTGCACCCGCTGCTGCGTGACATCGGCGGGGGCGAGCCCGTTCTGCAGGAGGTAGTTCATCAGGCCCTTCGCCTGTCGCACGTCGGGTGTATCGACGATGCCGGGCTGGAGCTGTTCGGGCGTGTACGGGCCGGAGCCGAGCGTCGGTTCGAGGAAGGAGACGGCCCGCTCGGTCGCCTGCTCGATCATCTGCATCTGGGGGAGGAGCTCCTCGTACTCGGCGCGTTTCTGCGCGAGCTCCTGTTCGAGGCGCTGGTAGTAGGCGTATTCCTCCCGTTCGGAAGCGGAGAGCGTGGCGGGGTCGGCGTCTCGGTAGCGGGGCCGAAGGCGGAGGATCTCGCGTGTAATCTCGTAGGTGTCGTGGAAGACGTTCTCGCCGTTGGGGCCGCCGAGGAAGCTCCAGCCGTGCACGTCGTCCACGTAGCCGTTGCCGTCGTCGTCGAGCCCGTTGCCGGCGACCTCACCCTCGTTCGTCCAGATGCGGCCCTGGAGGTCCTCGTGCGTGATGTCCACGCCGGAGTCGATCACGGCGACGATCACGGCGCGTTGCGGCGAGCGTCCGGCGAGCGCCCGGTAGGCCCGCTCCATGCTGATGCCCCGGATATTGTCGTCCGTTTTGTCGAGCTGGAGCCACTCGCGCGGGGCCTCGCCGGGGAGCATCGCGGCGGGCGCGGGCTCCGCTTTCGGTTCCTCCGTTGCATCAGGAGGGGTCGAGATGTCAGCCGGGTCAGAGACGGCGACGACGGGGGCCGGAGGCGCGGCGGGCGTGGTCGTTTCACGAGCAGCGGAGCAGCCTGCGACGGAGACGGCGAGGACGAAGAAGACGAGGGGGCGGAGCAGACGCATCGGGAGTACTGAGGGTCGGGGAAACGGAGTCCGAAGGTAACGATGGGGTGCGCTCGTTGGTATCCGCTTGGCCCTTTCGAGGGTGCAACGGCGCCCACAATGGGGCGACCGCCGGAATAACATCGACGAGGAAGGAGCGGTATGGAACATATAGGGCACTCCACTCATGTATAGCCTGCACTTCCCCCACTTCTACTCATCACATCTCGAGAACACCCATGGCTGATCGACCCATCGTAACCGGCATGTTCAACGACAGCGACAGCGCGGACACCGCGTACCGCTCGCTCCGTGACCGGGGCTACACCGACGACGACATCCACGTCGTCATGTCCAAAGACACCCGCGAGAAGTATTACGACCGCGGGGACGTAGAGATCGAAGAAGGCAGCAAGGCGATGGAAGGCGCCGGCGCCGGCGCTGCCACCGGCGGCACGATCGGCGGCATCCTCGGCGCGCTCGCCGCGGTCGGCACGTCTGTCATCATCCCGGGCCTCGGCCTCGCGATTGCGGGTCCGCTCGCCGGCGCGCTCGCCGGAGCCGGAGCAGGTGGCGCGGCCGGTAGCCTCGTCGGCGCGCTGATCGGGGCCGGCATCCCCGAGGAGCACGCGAAGGTCTACAAGGAAGGGCTGAACGAAGGCGGCATCGTCGTCGGCGCGCATCCCCGCAACGACGAGGACCGCGCGTACTTCGCCGACGAGTTCGGCCGCCACGGCGGTCGCGAGATCTACTCGTAAGCGCCTAACCCGAACGTACAACCCTGGCGGCAGGGCAGGAGGCTCCGGCTTCCTGCCCTGTTTTCGTTACGTCGCGGGCCGGATGAGGGAGAATCAATCGCCCTCGACCGCTCGCTTTACGAGACGGTCGATCTGATTCAGCCTGTCCGAGAGATGCTTGCGGAGGGCGAGACGGGCGCTGCCGAGCTTTACGCCGACGAGTTCGGCGGGGTCAACATGCCGGGTGAATGCCGCCGCCGCCGCTTCGGCCGCGCGGCCGTGCTCGGCGAGTTCGACGTGCACTGAATCGCTACGGTCGAAGCGGGGCAGCGGAATTTCGAGGATCTTTTTGTGGACGTGCCGAGGACCAAACAGGCCGCGCGATTGAAAATCCTTGATGAGGTCGTTCGGATAGCCAGAGTTGAGGAACGCCGCGAGGTAGTAAGCCTCGTCCTCGTCCTCCGTGCCGAACCAGTACGCCATGTGATCCACGACGAAGGGGAGGTCGAGGTCGGTGCGGTGCAGCACGACAGCACTGGCATCTTTTGCCGCTGCCGTGTACAGCACGAGGTACGGCAGGTCCAGCCGTTGCTCGCTCAGGCCATTCTGAAAATCGAGCCGACCCAGATAAGAAAGCTTCTTCGACTTTGCCGTGCGGTGTTTCTGCCAGAGCGCTTCGACCTGTTGGAACCAGCGCGCGGTGTCGAGGTCGCCGCGCTTTTTGACCGCGTCGTGCGTCAACATCCGAACCGTGTCGCCGTCGATCTCGATGGGCAGGAGCACGAGGTCCGGGGCGACGAGCGCGAATGGCAGCATGCTCTTCGAGAGGGCCGTGCGGAAGAGGTAGTCCGAGTGGACGCGCCCATCGAGCGCGTGCTCTTTCCACGGCGGCTTCGCCAGCTTGCGCTGCTCCTCGGCCGTCTGCACCGTCAGCACGCGGTTCTGGAAATCCGGCGGCGGGACTCCGGCAGGCTCCACGAAGTAGAAGTTCCGTGGTACGAGGGTCGCTCCTTGCTTGAAGAGGGGTTTGTAGGGCGCGGCCTGCGCCGTAGGCTTTGTGAGCGCCCGGCGGCGGGTGAACGCGCTTAGGCTCCCGAGCCGCCCGTGGTACCACGTTGCTTTCGAAAACGTGAGCCCCGGCGCGGCCTCGGCCCACGTCGCGTTGTGGTCGGGGAGGCGGCCGGAGACGGCGTAGCCGGGGCGGCCGGACTTCGGGTAGGTTCGCAGCGCGTGCGCCTTCTCGCCGATGAGCACGCAGGCGGGTACGCGGAAGAGCGGTTCCACGTCGTCGAGGTCCCAGACATGGGTGAGACGGAATCCCAGGGTGCGCCCGGCGCGGGTGGCGTCGTGGTGGTCGGCCGAGAAGAAGCTGCGCGGCAACACGAAGGCGATCTTCCCTTTGTCGCGGAGGAAGTAGGACGCCGCGTGCGCCATAAAGATGGCGGCGATCTCCAAATGCGGCGCGTTCGCGCGGCGGTTCGAGAGTAGGTTGTACTTATCGCCGAGGGCGCGCAGCTCGTTCTGGTAATCCTCGCTGCGCACGTCGGCGTACGTGAGCCACGGCGGGTTCCCCACGATGAGGTCGAACTGTTCGCGGAGGAAGAACGGTTTGTAGGCGTTCTGGAGGATGAACTTCCAGATCGAGTCGCGGCCCGCGCGTTTGGCCTGCTTCATTCCCCGGTAGATGTTGTGGAATCCCTCGATCAGTTCGGGGGAGAGGCCGCCGTGGCCCTGGCGTTTCAGCGCGGCAGCGAAGGTCTCGCGCGGCTCGTCGGCTCCGTTGAGCGTGCTCTCAGCGAGATCGTCGGCGACAGCCGTGGCCACATCGAAGAGACCGGGGTCGGCGAAGACCGCCGTGGGGAGACTGTACTGCTGCCGGTCGATGGTGAGCGTGAATCGATCTCCGAAGAGTCCCACCGTCCCTTCGGGCAGACGTAGCGTGTTGGCGAGGAACACGCCGAGGGTGACCGGCTGCGGGGCCGCGCGCACCTTGTCGCCGAGCGCCAGCAGCAGCGTCGTCTTCGCGATCTGTACGGAGAGCGGGTGGATGTCGATGCCGACGGCCTGCCGCGCCACCTGCTCGGCCGAGAGGTCCGGGTGCGCGTCGAGGAGTCGGGCGACGGCGGCGCGCAGGAACGACCCACTTCCGCAGGCTGGGTCCAGCACGCGCGTTTCGGGCGTCAGGTCGAACTCGGCGAGTACGCGCTCGCACAGCCAGTCCGGGGTGTAGTAACCCAAGTTGTGTGGTATGCCTTGCCGCCCAACGGGCGGGTGTCGTAGCTCAGGAGAACCCCTTCTTCCGAACGCAAACACCCCCGCCCGATGGACGACCAGGTCACCACAATCTACTGCCTCAGTGACGACTTC
>JBBSMX010000184.1:0-6730 GCA_038232935.1 Rhodothermales bacterium
GCGGGTGGCCTGGTCGAGTACATTGCTGGTCATCGGGTTGGCGGGGTTGCTGGTGCGAGGGGAGTGGTCAACTCCACCCTACGCACGACGCAGCGACTTGCCAACCCGTTCTCTACTTCAACCCGCGACTGACGTTTAGTCATCGAGTAGCCGGTCGCCTCAGCGATGGCCGTGTTCGTCATCAGGTCTTCGTAGCGCATCCGAGCCACCGCTACCGACTCATTCCGGCGCTCCCGCGCCTCGGCGGTCGTGGCTTCGTACATCGAGGCGATCATGCCCTCGCGCACGCTTCGAATCAGCCCGGCGTCCTTGAGCCACCGGCTCACCGTCGCACGACTCAGCTTGAGGTGCTGCGCGATGCGGTGGGTGGAGAGCTTCCGCTCGACGTACAGCAACGCGACGGCGCTCTCCAGCTCCTCGTAATTCAGCCCTGTCTCCTTCATCGCCCGCGCCCGATTGGCCTCGCTCTTGTTCCGGATCACGCCGCGATCTCGGAGCTGCTCGTAGATCCACTGGTTGCTCGGGACCTGGTCGAACTCGACGCTCAATCTCTCCTCGACCTCACGCAATGACAACGGCCGCTCCGGATCGGTGTAGAGCTCGACGGCGCGCTCGGTGATCTCACGACGTGTGCGGCTGCCGTAGCTAGGCCAGTCGTCGATGAGGCCCTCGGCTTTGAGGTGATTGTAGACCCACGTGGGGCTCGGCCCCTTCGCCGCAGCGGTAGCCTCAGCGATGGAGCCGGTGCGGAGGTAGGCGGCGCGAGCCCGGTTGAGGTGCCACGCCGTGTACTTTTTCCTGCTCATGTGCCCCTCCCCGACTCGGCTGACGGCCAGGCCGACGGGTGCTCGACCTCGATCCCGAGCTGGCGGAGGGCGCGCTCCTCGGAGAGTCCGCCGTGCATCCAACCCTCGACGTGGAGGATCATGTCGGGCGCATCCGACGGCTCGATGCCGAGGAGCTCGATGGCCTCCCCGACCCCCTCCTTGGCAGCCTCCGAGAGCGCGGCCACGAGGGCGTTGAGCGCGCGGAGCCGGGCGAGCTCGCCGTGGGTGATCGTCGCCCTCATGCCTCCACCTCCGCACAGAGCTCGTCGAGCCGCTGGAGTTGCTGGCCGAGGCCGAGGCCGGCAAGCGGGGCCTCCCATGTGCTATCGGCCCGGTCGATGTGGCCCGTGATGGCGTCGCGGTAGCGTGCCCCGGCGAGGAGGACGAAGTGCCGCCCCCCCATCGCAGGCTCGCGGGACAGCAACGGGTAGAGGGGGCCGAACTGACGCCGGAGAAGCCGCGCCACCCCTACCCCCCAGCGCACGCGCGCCGGAACGCTCATCGCGTTCAGGGTCTCCTCATAGGGACTCAGGTGATGGCCGAGCTTGACGAGACCGTGGCGGGCACTGAGCACGCGGATATTCTCGTCCGATACGCGAGATCGAGCGTAGGCGAGCGACTTCCGAAATAGGCTGCCGGTGTAGAGATCAGACGCGGCCGAGATTCGGTCCCGCTTGTTCTTCCCGCAGGCGATGAGGTAAACCCGTCTCATGCCTCCACCCCCCTGGGGACTCCCGGAGCACCGCGCTCCGCACACGCCGAGCACAGGTCCTGACCCTGCGGGTCTTCGACCCACCGGCACGGCTCCCCCGTCCGCTCGATGCACGGTTGGCAGCCGAGGGCTGAGCAGCCGCACACCCGGCAGCGACGCTGGAGGGCGCAGAACGCGAGGTCTGCTTGTTCAGCGTCGTCGAACCACAGCGTGATCCCTCGCACCGTACCCCCTTCGTCACGACCGGCGCTGATCGAGACCCAGTACCCGTCGGAGCAGTGGCAGCCAGGGTTCCCACACCCCTCCCCCTTCGACATCGCCACATGGGGCTCCGTCCGAACGTTGCCCGTCACTCGTCCCTCCTCGATGATGTCACCGTTCTCGGCAACATGGAGGAATTCCCAATGGAGGAATTCCCAGGTTTCGCCTATCGGCATCGTCAGCTCGCCTCCACGGTAACACCGGTGACAGTGGTAACACCGCTTCCATCACAGCGCGGGCACGCCACGGGCCGCACGAGGCCGAGATAGATAGCTCCCTTCGAGCGCTCGGGCAGTGCCTCCCACGCGCTCCACGGCTCCCCATCCCCATCCTTCGAGTCGGCGATCTGCCCGCAGCCATCGCAGCCATCGCAGCGGTCACACGGGGCGAGGCCCGCCCGGTCGAAGGCGTCCCACACCTCGTCCCACGTCCCATCTGCGTCGCTCGGCGATGGGAGGACACCCTGCCGCCGGGCCTCGCCGAGCAGCTCGGCGCAGCGGTAGGCGTCCACCGGCGGACCCAAGCCGATCAGCCCCCATTGCCGCGCGATGTGGAACGACACGAGCGCGACGGCCGAGCGGGCGCACCGCTCCCAGTCGGCACGTGAAGGGTTCGTACCCGACTCGGTCGGGGGGGGCTCGACGGGACGAAGCATCAGGGACACGTCTGGGCTGTTGCCAGGGCTTTCTGGCGGCGGTGGAGGCCCTCGAACGAGGTCCACAGATCCTCCCATCCGAACTCGTGGCACCGGCTGAGCAGGAGGAGGAAGTCGATCGCCTTGCCATAACGGAAGTACCACACCCGGCGCTGGAGCCCTCCGGGACCCCCGGCCTCCGCCACGACCTCGATGCGGTAGTAGCCGGCGAGGCCGCGCAGGCCCACGCGGTCCACGCGGGCGAGGTGCTCCAGCGCCGCGAGGCTCCGGAGGTCCCGGAGACGGTCGGCCACACGGCCGAGGCCGAGAACGAGGCCGACGACTTCCCAGAGGTGGGTCGTCGGTGGAGCCTCGGCCGTGTCCTCGGCGCGGGGCGGCACGATGCGCCCGAAGGCCCCGATGTAGGTGGGGCGTGCGGAAATCGGCTCAGCCGTCGAAGAGCGCCTCGGTTCTGCCATTGGTTTTGGAATCGGGGGTGGACGAATCGGGGAACGTGATCGGGGGATCGGACCGCAGGCGCAACGCCTGCTTAACGATCCCGTCTAGGCCGTCCCGCTTGAGTTGCTCGCGGACGGCGCGGCTCGCATAGTCCTGCACGCTACCGATGCGCCGGATGCCGAGGAGCGCGATGAGGCTCTGATGAACGTCCAGCGCGAGCCGGACGGGATGCGTAGTTCGTGGCATATGAGGTATCCTGTGCCGTATGGGCCGCAATATCCGCACAAATACTGTGACTTGCAAGCACACTAGGTCACTAAACACAAATCACAGATCCAATTGCCTCGTTCGGAATCTCCTATTGACAGAGCGCGGGAAGCGCTGCGTGAGCGACTGAATGCCCTCTTTATGGCCGTGGGAGACAGCGAACTGATCGAGCGTGCCAGACGGATCGGGTGGATTCAGCGTAAGGATCGTATCCGCTTGGGTCGGATTCTCTCGCGCGAGACATTGAGGATTGACCCTGAGCTCGTCGATGACGTGGCGAACCACGTGCGCGACGCGCGCGGCCGTCTCGTCTCTCGCACGTGGCTGGAAACCGGCACCGGCGAGATGTTCGACGACGTGCGTGAGAACGTCGTGGCCGAGGGTGCACCGCCCCCGCTGGTGTCGCCCCCCCAGGCACGCATTAGCCGAAGCAGTGAGATGATCGCCGTTCCGATTGTCGAGATCATTGCAGGCGAGGGCCGGAAGGTCAAGTTGCAGCCCATCGGGTACGGGGAGCCGATGCCGGCCTCCCTCATCCGGCAGCTCTACCACGTCGAGCCCTCGCGGCTGTGCTACTTCCGGGCACGGGGGAGCGCAATGGACGGCGACCCGGCGTGGATTCCGCCGGGGGCGCTCTTGCGGGGGAAGACGCTCACACCGGGCGAGGCCGTCGAGGACGGCGCGGTCTACTTCCTCCACGGCCCCACAGGCCTCCAGCTCAAGCGGCTCCGCTTCGAGGAACACACGGGCGAGCGCTTCATCCACCTCTGGAGCGACAACGACACGTGGGGGCGGGACCGCCTCCCCCTGAAAACCTTCCAGCGGGACTACACGCCGGTCATCGCTGTGCTCACGGCGGAGAAATACCTCTGAACCGGCAGGTATTGAGCACGGAATGGGTAGTGATCGGGTGACGATCGGGGGCTGGATTAAGGAGGCGCGGCGGCGAGCCGATAGGATTGAGTGCTCCCCACCCGCCCGCGTCGGCGCTCGACGCAACCTCGACTTTACGCCATGCGCTATCCCGTACTCTGCACCTTATTGGGTGTGCTTCTCTCAGCCCCTCCGTCAGTGGCTCAATCGAGTTCTCTTGACGATTCCGCGATTGAGTACCGCATCGTGCGTCAACAGGATGGACTATTCGAGGGTCTGGTGGCCACGCTCGGCGAACAGACCTACAGCATCGCGAGCCCCGAAGAGGAGATGTGCTTAAACGTAGTCGATCAGAGGGACTTCGATGGGGACGGCACGATAGACGCCCTGATCGAGAACGTCACAGCATGCGGCGGAAATTGCTGTGGGAACAGCTACTTCTTCGTCACGCATGAGGGTGAGGGGCGCTTCCAGCGAAGCGGGGAGTTCGGGTACTCGTGGACCACCCCTGAGGTTGAGTTGTGGCAAGGGCAGTGGAGCATAGCCGTCACGTCTGAGACTGGAGGAGGCCGAGCCCCTAGCATGATCTCCCAGAGATTCATATTAGACGATGGGCAGTACATGAAAGTCGATCCGATCAATGAGTCAGGGAGCAAGCGCTAAGGGCATCATGGCAAAGACGAAAATTCAACCTGGCCAGCAGCTCGAACGCGACTTTGCCTCCTGGATGGAGAGCAGGCTTGACTACACTCGCACGGAGCTCAATAAGCGCATCTCACCAGGGAGTACTGCATACGAGATCGACGTGTATGGCACCCGTCGTGACCCGCGCTCCGAGCGCGCTGCGAGGATAGGCGCGCTCGTATACCTCGGTCTCGTGATCGCCGCTGCCGCCGGCTGGTCTCAAGTAGAGCAGACCTTAATTCAGGCGATGGCATTCATCGCTCCTGAGCTTTCAGGTTACGCAAGCCTCATCGCCGTCGCCGGCGGCGGCTTGGCTTACGTCTACGGCATGAAGCGGATCGAGACCCGAGCATTCGTAGAATGCAAAGACCTCCAAAACGCCGTGGGACGGCCTGTCGTCATGAGGTTGGTGGGTTGCATGAACACCATCGGAAAAGCCGAGCTGCGAGAGGAGGGTCGGGAGGAATGGATGCTAGTCTCGGGCAACGGCTTCACGGGGCCAGCGAGCGAAGCAGCAGCCGAGCACGGCATCAAGTGCTTCTCCCGCCACGGCCACGGCTTCACACAAGAGACGCTCTGACTCGCCTATGGAGGCGGTTCAGAAAGGGGGGGTGCGTCGGTGGCGGCCGGCGCACCCTTTTTGCAAGGATCGAACGCTCTGCGATGGGGGGTCAAAAGCGGTCGGTTCTGAACTTCCTTCCCGACAATGTGTTGTATGTTAGGTAACACTCGATAGGTAACACCCGATAGGTACTACACCGTAGGGATACCAACGCAGGCCCTACACCCCCCGCAGCCATGCCTACCACCTCGAAGAAGTCCAGGAAGAAAACGGGCCGGCGCTCCACTCCGGGGCCGAAGCTCGTGCGCAAGGGGCACGTCCTCGTCATCATGGGCAAGCCGAGTATCGAGGGCGATCTCGTCGAGGCCTCGCGCAACGAGCGGATCCGGGAGCTCCACGGCAAGGGCTCCGGCGGTGAGGACGAGCGCCCCGCTCACGGCGACGGCCAGTGAAAACGCTGGTCGATGCGTCGGTGCTGGTCGCGGCGGCCGTCCACGGCCACCCGCACCACGCGAACGCATTAGCGTGGTACAACGGGGAGGTGGACGCCGGCACCCGCCTGTTCGTCTCCGACCACGCGCTCGCCGAGCTCTACGCCGGCCTCTCCGGCTCCCATTACGGCGGGCGGATGCTTAAGCGGATGCTTAAGCGGATGCTTAAGACGAGGCAGCTCCAGCGGGTCATCGACGCGTTCCTCGACGAGATCGAGGGGGTGATCGAGACGACGACCGGAGACTACCGGAAGGCCATCGACGCCTGCGTGAAGAAGGACCTCCGGGGCGGGAAGGTCTACGACGCCGTCCACGTCCGCGCGGCGAAGAAGCGGCGGATCAAGCGGATCGCCACGGCGAACGTGAAGGACTTCGCCCCGCTCTGGAACGACCGCCTCGTCATCATCGAGTGAGCCCCTTGAGTGAGCCTCCCTTGAGTGAGCCTGTGGACACGCTGCGCGAGCGGCTCCGCTGCGGGGTCTACCTCCGCGTCTCGACCGACGAGCAGCGCCCGGAGAACCAGGTGCGTGAGCTCCGCGCCTACGCCGAGCGCCGGGGCTGGACCATCGTCGAGGAGTACGTCGAGACGGAGAGCGGACGTCAGGGACGGGCCACGCGGCACGAGCTCGACCGGATGCTCCGCGACGCCGACCGCCGCCGCTTCGATGTCCTCCTCGTGTGGGACCTCAGCCGGCTCACCCGCGAGGGCATCCGGATGGCGCTCACCTACCTCGACCGCCTCGACGCCGTCGGCGTGGCGTTCGTGGACTACAACGACCCCCACCTCTCGACGCTCGACCCGGCCATGCGCGAGCTGTGGGTAAACGTCAGTCGCGGGTTGAAGTAGAGAACGGGTTGGCAAGTCGCTGCGTCGTGCGTAGGGTGGAGTTGACCACTCCCCTCGCACCAGCAACCCCGCCAACCCGATGACCAGCAATGTACTCGACCAGGCCACCCGCC
>JBBSMX010000185.1:0-6705 GCA_038232935.1 Rhodothermales bacterium
CGGGTGGCCTGGTCGAGTACATTGCTGGTCATCGGGTTGGCGGGGTTGCTGGTGCGAGGGGAGTGGTCAACTCCACCCTACGCACGACGCAGCGACTTGCCAACCCGTTCTCTACTTCAACCCGCGACTGACGTTGAGCTATCCCAAACCCTGCTTTGGCAAGCAGGATGCGTTCATCGGGAGGGTGACCGACTACCTCGGTCGTCGGGGCATAGCCCCTCGCACCCTGGGCGTGACGGACTACGACATGGACGCCCCGCTCAAGGCGATCCGGCGGCTCATGCTGGAGTCCAACGGCCTCATCACCGTGGCTTTCCGGCGCACGTTCGTCGAGAAGGGGACCGCACGCTTCCGGACCGATATCGCCACGCTTCAGGAGTCCGTCGTCGATGGGACGTGGCTGACGACGCCGTGGGCGCACATCGAGCCGGCGATGGCGTACCAGCTCGGGCTGCCGATCTTGATCCTGCGGGAAAAGGGCGTGCTCGCTGACGGGATGCTGGAGCGGGGGGTGGTCGGGCTCTACATGCCGGAGTTCGATCTGGAGAGGCCGCTCGACGAGTACTTCACCTCAGCCGAGTGGAACGGGATCATCGGGAAGTGGGAAGGCTACGTCCGGTCGGTCGTGGAACAGAAAGGTCGTCCGCCTCAGCTCTACTGATCCGATATCGGGTGGAGGTGCCCGACCCGACTTCCCCGCCTCGCCTGTATTTTAAGCGACCTCGGAACGCCGCTCCGGCCGATCTCCGTACAGGCGTGCTCCGCCTTCCTCTCATCCCCCGAAAGCCAACGCATGCGCACGCTGAAAGACCTGTTCGACAACAACCGGGGGTGGGCCTCGGCCATCCGGGAGCGAGACCCCGAATTCTTTACCCACCTCTCCAGCCAGCAGGCGCCGCGCTACCTGTGGATCGGCTGCGCCGACAGCCGCGTCCCGGCCAACGAGATCGTTGGGCTCCGGCCGGGCGAGCTGTTCGTCCACCGGAACGTGGCGAACATCGTGGTGCATACGGACCTCAACTGTCTCTCCGTGCTCCAGTACGCCGTCGAGGTCCTGCACGTCGCGCACGTGATCGTGTGCGGGCACTACGGCTGCGGCGGCGTACTCGCCGCGCTCGCGGACCGCGAGCTCGGGCTGATCGACAACTGGCTGCGGCACGTGCAGGACGTGAGGCACAAGCACGCCGCGATGCTCGACGCGCTCCCCGACGACCACGCCCGGCTGCGGCGGCTCTGCGAGCTCAACGTGATCGAGCAGGTCGTCAACGTGTGCCAGACGACGATCATGCGGAGCGCGTGGGGACAGGGGCAGCGGGTGGCCGTCCACGGGTGGATTTACGGGCTCAAAGACGGCCTCCTCCGCGACCTCGGCTTCAGCGTCTCGGGGGCCGACGAACTCGCCGAGCAGTACCGGGCCGCGCTCGATGCGCTCGGCGTGGCGCAAGACTGATCACTCGGTTCGATGCACCTCCGCACTGCCATCGCTGCCGACGTGCCCGCGCTCGCCGCGCTCTACGCCGAGGCCGTCCGCTCCGCTGGCCCCGCTCACTACGACGCCACGCAGATCGAAGCGTGGGCCGCGTTCGCCGACAGCCTGCCCCGCTCCAGCGGGGAGGCACGGTTCCGCTCGTTCGTGCTCGCCCCCCTCACGCTCGTCGCCGAAGACACGGTTGCCGGTGACACGAGCGGGATTGTCGGCTTCGCGGGACTCGCGTCGGGCGGCCACGTGACGGCGCTGTACGTGCGCAGCGACCGGATGCGGCGGGGGATCGGCTCGGCGCTGCTACGCGCCCTCATCGAGCGAGCCGAGGCGCAGGGAATCGCCCGGCTCCACACCGAGGCCAGTCCGTTCAGCCGCCCCGTCTTCGCACGGCACGGGTTCGTGCTCGACGCGGTCGAGACCGTCGAGCGACGCGGGGCGACGTTCGAGCGCTACCGGATGGTCCGCCGTCTCACAGCGAATGGGGGTTAGAGCACGAGTTGGCCGCCGACGGGGAGGACGTGCAGCCGCTCCGGATCCAGCCCGCGCGCGGCGGCGCGCTCGGGGATGAGTCGGCGCGGCGCATCCAACAAGTCGTCGGCGAGGTCGAAGGTGCCCCAGTGGACGGCGAGGAGGTGGGTGCCGTGCGCCGGCCCGCCGAGGTCCTCGTACGCTTGCAGCGCGAGGTCGGGATCGACGTGGACGCGGGCCATGAACCAGCGCGGCTCGAACGCGCCGACCGGCATGATCACGACGTCCGGCGGGCCGAGCCGCTCGCGCACGTCCGCGAAGTGCGAGGCGTAGCCCGTGTCGCCGGCGTAGTAGACCGTCGGCGCGTCGGCGTCGAGGGGTTCGAGGTACCAGCTCGCCCAGAGCGTCCGGTCGCGGTCCCAGGGTGAGCGGCCGGAGAAGTGCTTGGCCGGAGCGCAGTGGACGCGGAGGCCCTGTACCTCGACGACCTGCCACCAGTCTAACTCCAGCACGCGCGCCGCGCCGAGCAGCGCCCCGACGCCGAGGGGGACGAGAAAAAGCGGCCGGTCGCGCTCGTGCAGGAACTGGACGGCGTCGAGGTCGAGGTGGTCGTAATGGTCGTGCGAAAGGAGGACGAGGTTGATGTGCGGGAGGTCGGCAGGGTCGAGCGGGAGCGGCACCTCGCGCTTCGGGCCGGCGAACGAGAGCGGGCTGGCGCGGTCGGCGAAGACGGGGTCGGTGAGGATGTTCAGCCCGCCGAGTTGGACGAGGACCGTCGAGTGGCCGAGCCACGAGAGGCGGACGCCGTCGGGCGGAACGGCGATCGAGGCCGGGGCGAGCGGCTGGAAGGGGGCCGGCCGCTGCTCCGGCTTCGAGCCGAGGAGGAACGACGCGCCCCACTTCGCCGCTTTGAGGAAGGGCGGGTCGTCGTTGTCGCCCCAGACGTTCGTGAAGCCGCTGCTCGTGTGGTGACGCGTGTCGTGCCAGGGGTGGGTGCAGACGACGGGCAGGGTGTCCCCCCTGGAGCGGGGCAGGCTGGTGGCGGCGGGCATCGGGGAGCAGGCAGCGGCGGTGACGAGGCGCGCGAGCGTGGGGTGCCTCGGGTGTGAATAGTGAAGGGATAGGGAGGTTGAGGCGACCGGTGACGAGAACTTGCGTGCCCTTCGTAGACTTTGATCAGGCTGTAGCCTGTGAACCGATCAGGCTGTAGCCTGATGAACTTTACCCGTTGTCGATGCGATACCTCGCGCTGGGGAGTACCCGTGAGATTGGAGCCAGTTGCCACTACCTCAACGTCGCCGGCACCGGCCTCGTCCTCGACGCGGGCGTAGACCCCGAGGAGGACGGCGTCGAGAGCCTGCCGGACCTCGCGCTCATCCGTGACCGGATGGAGCGGCCCGTGGACCACGTGCTCGTCTCCCACGCCCACCACGACCACCTCGGCGCGCTCCCCGTGCTCGTCCAGCAGTTCCCCCATATCGGCATCCACATGACGAAGGCGACGCAGATGCTGGCCGAGGTGCTGCTGCCGTCGTCGGCCCGCCTCCAGCGCCGCCGCCTCTTGGAGGGCTCCACGACGGCTAAACCGCTCTTCGACTCCGACGCCGTCGAGGCGCTGGCCTATCTCTACGAAGGCCACGAACTCGGCGCGAACATCGACCTGACGGGGCGCAAGGCGAAGGCCCCCGTGCGCGGCCAGTTCTACCACGCCGGCCACATCCTCGGCGCGGCCGGCATTCTCATCGAGACCGAAGAAGAGGGCGAGCCCCGCCGCATCTTTTACACGAGCGACACCCACCTCCGCCCGCAGACCATCATCCCCGGCGGCGAGTACCCCGACGGTCCCATCGACGTGCTCCTCCTCGAGTCCACGATGGGCGCGGACGAGGAGGCCGAGCAGACGACGCGCCGCGAGCAGGAGAAGCTCTTTGGCGAGGCCATCGCCCGGACGCTGGAGCGTGGCGGGACCGTGCTCGTGCCCGTCTTCGCCCTCGGCCGAGCACAGGAGACCCTCGCCCTGCTCGACCGCTACAAGCGGCGCGGCATCATCCCGAAGGAGACGCCGATCTACACGAACGGGCAGATGCGTGCTGTCGCCGATCTCTACGACCGGACGCGGCTCGCCACGCCCCGGCTGAACCCCGAGTTCGAGGTGTTCGGCGTCGACCAGCAGCGCTTCCCGCGCAACGACGAGGCCGGGCGTCGCGCCGTCGGCGAGCCCAGCATCCACGTCGTCTCCAGCGGCATGCTCTTCGAGCGCACGCTCTCGAACACGCTCGCGCAGTGGCTTGTCGAGGACGAGAAGCACGGCATCTTCTTCGTCGGCTTCTCGAAGGAGGACTCGCCCGGCGACCGGCTGCTGAAGGCGGCGGCCGAGGGGAAAGGCACCGTCGTCGTGCTCGACAAAGAGAACGGCGAGCAGCCCGTCAACGCCGAGGTCGCGCGCTTCCGGTTCAGCGGCCACTCCCACCGGCAGGACCTCGTCCAGCTCGTCGAGCGGCTGAGGCCGAAGAAGGTCGTGCTCGTCCACGGCGAGACGGACGCGAAGCACTGGATGCGCGACACGATCCAGCGGTTCTACCCCGGCACCGAGGTCGTCCTCCCCGAGCAGGGTGTCGAAGTCGAGGTGTGATGGAGGAAGCCGAGCGCGTTCCGGAGGGGGAGGACCGCACGGCATCCGTCGCAGCGGCCAATGCCTACGCCGTCGTCATCGTGCTGCCCGTCCTCGCCGTGCTCGTCGTCGGCTACGGGCTCGTCTGGGGCTGGGATGTGCTCGGCAACGGGTTCAACGCGCTCATTGAGCCGTTCTGGCTATTCCTGCTGCTCTTTGCAGTGGGCGTCGTCGTACACGAGGCGCTGCACGGGATCGCGTGGCGGATGGCGGGGGCCGCGCCCGGCTCGGTCCGGTTCGGGTTTCAGTGGAAGACGCTGACGCCCTACGCCCACAGCAGCGCGCCGATGCGTGCGCGGGCGTACCGGATCGGCGTGCTCACGCCGGGCGGCGTGCTCGGGCTCGCGCCGGCGCTCGTTGGGCTCGCCGTCGGGGCGGGCGCGGCGTTCTGGTTCGGCGTCCTCTTCACGCTCGCGGCGGGCGGCGACGCGCTCATCCTGTGGCTGCTGCGCGGCGTGCCCGGCGACCGGCTCGTAAAAGATCACCCATCGAAACCAGGCTGCCTCATTTTGCCCGAACGCGCAGAGGCCGACGTGGTATAATCGGCCCTATGCCGAACGCCCCTTCTCCCCTCCACGACTTTACCGCCGCCCTCCGCCCTCGGATCGCCGGCGACCTCCGCCTCGACGCGATGACGCGGGCGCTCTACGCCACCGACGCCTCGATGTACAAGATCGAGCCCATCGGCGTGCTCATCCCCCGCCACCGAGACGACGTGCAAGCGGCGGTCGAAGAGGCCGCGCGATTCGGGATTCCCGTCCTCCCACGCGGGAGCGGGTCGAGCCTCGCGGGATCGGCCGTCGGAGCCGCGCTTGTGATCGACACGTCGAAATGGCTCGGCGGGATTGGAGACGTGGACACCGAAGCGAAGACGGTGACGGTGCAGCCGGGTGTCGTCCTCGACCGGCTGAACGCGACGCTGGGGAAGCACGGGCTGGAGTTCGGGCCGGACCCGGCCTCGTCCAACCGCGCCACGCTCGGCGGAATGGTCGGGACGAACGCGACGGGCACGCACTCGATCCGCTACGGCTCGGTCGTGGACCACGTCGTGAGCGCCGACGTGCTCCTGCCGGACGGGACGCCGGTCACGTTCGCGGCGCTCGACGCCGCCGGCTGGCAGCACAAGCTGACGCTCGGTGGGTCGGAAGGCGACCTCTACCGGGGCCTCGACGCCCTCGCGCGGGAGCGCGCCGAGGTGATCCGCCGCGACACGCCGCGCCACTGGCGCCGCGCCGGCGGCTACCGGCTGGAGCGGATGCTCGAGGGCGGCGATGGGGCCGCGACCCGCAACCTCGCCCACCTCCTCTGCGGCAGCGAGGGCACGCTCGGCTTCGTCACCTCCGTCACGCTCGGGCTCGTCGACAAGCCGAAGCGGACGGCGCTCGGCGTCGTCCACTACGACACGCGGCGCGGCGCGCTCGAAGCCGTCCCAGCCCTCCTCGATACGGATCCTTCCGCCGTCGAGCTGTTCGACCGGATCGCGCTCCACCGGGCGCGGAACGTCGAGGAGTACCGGCCCAAGCTCCACTTCGTGCAGGGTGACCCGGCAGCCCTGCTGATCGTCGAGTACTACGCCGAGAGCGAGCCCGAGCTCGAAGCGAAACTCGATGCGTTGCAGCGGGCGATCGGCCCGAGCGGCGTGATGACGCGGTGCCTCGTGGACATGGAGATCCGCGACGTGTGGTCGATCCGGAAAGTCGGGCTCGGCCTCGCCATGAGCGCGCGGCTGCCGGTGCAGGCGCAGGCGTTCGTCGAGGACGCCGCCGTGCCGGTCGAGCACCTGCCGGACTACATCACGCGGCTCGAAGGCGTCATGAAAGAGGCCGGGACCGAAGCCGTCGTCTACGCGCACGCGAGCGCCGGTTGTCTCCACGTCCGCCCCTTCATCAATGTGAAAAGCGCCGACGACATCGCCGCGATGGAGCGGATCGCGGCGGCCTCGGCCGACCTCGTGAAGGAGTACGGCGGCATCGTCGCCTCCGAGCACGGCGACGGCCTCGCGCGGAGCTGGCTCGCGCCGAGTTTCTACGGGACCGACCTCTACGAGGCGTACCGCGCCGTCAAGCACCTCTTCGACCCCGAG
>JBBSMX010000186.1:0-6686 GCA_038232935.1 Rhodothermales bacterium
GCCCGGCAGTGGGCCGGCGACGAGCAGGCCGACGCCCTCGTCGAAGCGTGGGATGCGGTCGAAGAGGGGCTCCGCTTCATGCCCATCGTCCCGCTCTACAGCAACCTCGGCTTCGTGTGGTACCGGGCGTGGGTCCGCCCCCTCATCCCGAATCTGGAGGCCGTGCCTGAAGAGGAGCGACTCTACTACGACCGCTTCATCGTCACCGTCCCCAATAACCCCAACAACAACGACCTCGCGCGTGACGTGCTCTTCGAGCTCATCACGCAAGAGAGCGGGCAGCGGATGGCAGACGAATTCGACGAGCACGCCCTCCCCCGCCTTCGGGCCGCCATCGACCGGCTCGACGAACTCATCCCGACGGTGGGGGGATCGCAGGCCGATGCCGTTTTCGTCGACCTGCGCGACCGCGCGCGCGCCCTCCTCTACTGGGCCACGGCGCAGCGCAACACCTGCGCTTGGGTCGCCGGCGTGCACGGGTTCCTCGGAGCGGAGACGGACGACGAACGCGACGAGCGCCGCGACTACGTCCAACAGATGATCGACCTCGACGTGGAGAACACCCGGGCCCTCCTCGACCTGTGGGAGACGAGTTCGACGGAGTTCATCCTCGTATCAGACGTGGGCGAAACCAGCTTCATCTTCGGAGAGAACCTGGGTGAGAACCTGCGCCGCAAGCTCGACCTCACCGAGCGATACCGTCACCAGGATCCGTACATCGATCCGAACATCATGTGGCGCCTCCCGTAACAGCAAAGACGCCATCGAGATCAGCCTCGTCGAGATCGGCGGGCACGAGCGCGACATTCGGACGACTGTGGAGCCAGTGGTCGCGTTTCGCGTCCCATCGTTTACGACTCCAACTCCGAGCAGGCCCAGGTGGCAGCCAGAGCTTCGGGTGAGTGATGGAGGAGCCACCCCCGCTATGACGTGGGCAACTTTCCCGATCGTTCCAGCGCGGCGCGGTCCCAGCCGGCGAGGTCGGCGGCAGCTTCGTAGGTGCTCTGCAGGAAGGCCAGCAACGCTGCATCGGGATCGTCCGCCGTCCGCACGGCTTCGTAGGGCAGGACAAACTCGCCGAGGGCCTCGTAGAAATAGGCTGCCTCTGGCTCGACGGGACGATCGCGGAACCCATCGG
Organism: Rhodothermales bacterium; assembly: GCA_038232935.1. Classification (GTDB taxonomy): domain Bacteria; phylum Bacteroidota; class Rhodothermia; order Rhodothermales; family JANQRZ01; genus JBBSMX01. Next base: position 1,139 of record JBBSMX010000186.1, read on the forward strand.
GCGTGGGGTACGCGTAGGCGTAGAACGCCGCCTCACCCAGCCCCGTCCCCGGCCAGAAGCCCGCGCTCGACACCTCGTGCGAGTACGCCTCGTGCATTACCCGGTCGGCGATGTTGGAGTAGCCGCCCGGATGCCTCGGGGCCGTTCGTCCGGAGAACCGCGTCACGGCGAGGTCGAACGCGCCCCAGAAAAAGTGGCTCGGACTCGACTTGCCGATGAAGCGTGCGCGGAAGTCGGTGAACACCCGGTCGGCCTGGACGAGCGCGCGCCAGAATGCGTGGATGGCCTCGGCGTCAAAGCTCGCGTGCTCGGTGTCCTCCTCGAACGGGATCACCCGTTCCATCTCGACAGGGACGGGCCAGACCTCAGCGTCAACCCCAACCTCGCGGAGCGCCTGCATCGTCTGCCGATAGAACGCTGCGACCGACATCGGTTCGAGTGCGAACGCCTCGCGCTTCCCCGCCGACGTCTCGACGCGCAGCGCGTGCTCGACGAAGTCGAAGTCGATCCGTACGCTGCCCGCTGTGTACGGCATGGCCGAGGTGGTCAGGCCGCGCGGGGTGACGTAGAGCGCGACGCCCCACCAGTGATTGAGGTTCGGGCCGAGCGCGAGCCGGACCTTGCCGACGACCTGCGTCCAGAGGTGGACGGTGGCGCAGGTGTCCTGCCAGTCTGCGAGCGGCGGCAGCGTGGGCCACACAGGGGAGACAGTCATTACGAACCTTCCTGAATACGGGCGAGGAGGCCGCGAACGAACTTCACCTCATCCTCGTTGACGGTGTGGCCGAGGCCGGGATAGATCCGCATCGTCACGTCGGCACCCATCTTTTCGAGCGCCTCGGCGGAGTGTTCGACGCGGACGAGCGGGATGTGCGGATCGTCGTCGCTGCACCCGAGGAAGACCGGCGTGTTTGCGAGGTCGCCGTCGTAGTCGAGGATCTTGTCGGCGGGCGGGTCGACGGCCGTGAGCTGCTCGTTCCCGATGAGCCCACCGCTGAGCGCAACGACCCCGCCGTAGCGCCGGGGATGGCGCGCGGCGAACTCGCTGGCGAGGCATGCCCCCTGCGAGAACCCGCACAGCACGGTCCGCGCCGACGGGATTCCCTGCGCCTCGATCACCTTCACCACGTGCCCGACCGCGCCGAGCGCCGACGACAGCCACGGCTCGTTCCGGTCGAGCGGGGCGAGGAACGAGTACGGGTACCATGCGTGCCCGGCCGCCTGCGGGGCGACGTACATGAGGTCCGGCTGCGCGAACTCCTCGGCGAGCCCGAGGATGCCGGCGGCGGAATCGCCACGCCCGTGGAGCATGATGACGGCCGCCTTCGCACGCTCGAACGGAGCGCCGGCGGTGCGGACGAGTTGGTCGGCGTGGGGATCGTTCGTACTCATCGGGCAGTCGGGAGGGTAAGGGGCGGCAGGCGGCGCTCGATGTCGGCGCGGCGGTCTTCCAGCCACGGCGGAAGCCGGAGCGCGGTTCCGAGATCGGCCGTCGATTCGTCGGTGGTGAAACCCGGCGCGTCCGTGGCGATCTCGAAGAGGACACCACCGGGCTCGCGGAAATAGATCGAGTGGAAATACTGGCGGTCTTTCACATCGGTGACGTGCAGGCCAGTCGCGCGGACCGCGTCGAGCCAAGCGCGCTGCTCCTCGTCGTCGCGAGCGCGGAAGGCGATGTGATGAACGGTCCCCGCACCGGCGCGGCCCCGCTCGTCGGTCCGCACGAGATCGACGACGCTTGCCGGGCCACCGCCGGGGGCGCGGAAGCGGAGCCTCCCGTCCTCTTCCCCTCCGTGTTCCCAGCCGAACAGGTCCGTCAGCACGTTCGCCGTCGCGGCCGGATCGGCGAGGGCGAGGGTGACGCTGTGGAAGCTGCGGATCGCGGAGTCGTCCGAAACCGGCCCGTTCGGCCAGCCGGGAGGCGCCTCGGCCGCGCGGTGGGCGACGAGTTCGAGCGGCAGCCCATCCGGTCCGCGAAGCGCCAGCACGGACTCGCCGAAGCGCTCGACCGGCGCGTCGAAGTCGAGCGCACGGTCGGCGAAGCGACCCATCCAATCGTCGAGCGCGTGGGCGGGGACGGAGAAAGCGGTGGCCGAGGTCATCCCTGCCCCTGCACGGCCGCCGACGGCGTTCGCCCATGGGAAGAACGTGAGGACCGAGCCGGGGCGTCCGAGTTCGTCGCCGTAGTAGAGATGGTAGGTGCCGGCGTCGTCGAAGTTGACGGTCTGCTTGACGAGCCGGAGGCCAAGCACGCCGGTGTAGAAATCGACGTTCGGCTGCGGCGGACCGGCGATCGCGCTGACGTGGTGAAGGCCTGAGATGGGAGGCGACATGGGATTGAATCTTCGCTGTGACAGATGATCAATTTGCCGCTTCAGCCGCCTGTTCCCCTCTGCCTGTGGACGGGTCGATCGTGAAGGCGGCGACGGCCGCGCTGAGGAACGCGAAGGCGGCGGAGATCCCCGCCACCCAGCGGAAGCTCACGACGAACGCGTCGTTGACGAGCGCTTGCACTTGCTCGCGGCGCTCGCCCTGCACCTCGTCCCCCAGGCTCGCGCCCGTCATATCGCTGCGGAACGGTTCGAGCGCGTGCTCGACTCCAGCCGGGAGACCGCCGGCTTCGAGGCGTCTGTCGAGCGCGCCGTTGAACACGCCAAGCGCGACGACACCGAGCACGGCGATGGCGAGGAGGCCGGCGATCCGCGCCGCCGCGTTGTTGACGCCGGAGGCCGTCCCCGCGTGCCCGCCGCCCGCATCGCTCATCACGACGGTCGTGAGCGGCGCGACGGCAATCGTCATCCCGATCCCGAGCACCAGCATCGGAGGGAAGAACGTCGTCCAGTACGACCCGCCGACGCCCGGTAGCCCGAGGAGGGCGAGCCCGCCGCCCGCCACGAGCGGACCCGCCACGAGCGGAAGCCGCGCGCCGAACCGCTCGATGAGCCCGCCGGCCCAGCGTGAGAGCCCGCCCATCACGAGCGAGAACGGCAGGAATGCTGCGCCCGCCGCCGTCGCCGAGTAGCCTTGCACCTGGATCAGATTGAACGGGAGGAAGAAGAGCACGCCGTTGAGGGCGAAGTAGAGCAGCAGCGTCATCGCGTTCGCCCCGCTGAACGTCGGCGAGCGGAACAGGCCGAGGGGGACGAGGGGCTCGCGCGCCCGCGCCTCCCACTGGACGAACGCGGCGAGCAGGGCGATCCCACCGAAGAACGTCCCGAGTACGAGCGCGTCTCCCCACGTGCGCTCCGGCACCTTCCACAGCGCGATCCCGAGCGTGACGAGCGCGACGGGGACGACGACGAAAAACACCCACCGCCACGAGCGCGCGTCCACGAGCCACCCGCCGAGCACGGGGCCGAAGGCCGTGGTGAGCGCCGAGAACCCGGCCCACGTCCCGATTGCCTTCCCGCGCTCCTGCCCGTCGAAGGTGGCCGAGATGAGGGCGAGAGAGTTCGGGACGAGGAGCGCCGCACCGAGCCCCTGCACCGCCCGCATCCCGACGAGCCATTCCACACTCGGCGCGAGGCCGCAGCCGACAGAGGCGGCGGTGAAGATCGCGGTGCCGAGAACGAACAGACGCCGCCGCCCGAACCGATCCCCCGCCGAGCCGCCGACGAGGATGAGCGCGCCGAGCAGAAGGAGGTACGCATTGAGCACCCACTGCATCTCGGCCACGCGCGCCCCGAGCCCCCGCTGTATCGCCGGGAGCGCCACATTCACCACCGACCCGACGATAAACGCGAGGCTGGATCCACCGATCGTCGCTGTGAGCACCCACCGCTTCGTGGTCGCGTCGGGGAGCGGAGGCGTGAGCGTCATCGGATGCCGGTGGGGATGAGAGCGACGGGGCGAGGTTGGAGCAACCCGGCGGCGTACGAGTTCCACCGCCGACGTATCCTCTGGCCTCGTCCTGCCACGCCGCGCCATGCCCGCTTCCCGAACGACCCCCACGCAGATCGCCGTCGATCACACCGCGCAGTCGCTCTCGATCACGTGGGCCGACGGACACACTTCGGTCTATTCCTACGAAGGCCTCCGCCGCGCCTGTCCGTGCGTCGACTGCCGGGGCGGCCACGGGAAGATGGCCGAGCCGGTCGATCCCGTCGTGTGGGATCTACCGAGCCTCCAGACCTATACACTCGAAGAAGTCCGGCCGACGGGGAACTACGCGATCCAACTCGTGTGGGGCGACGGGCATCTCCACGGGATCTGGTCGTGGAGCTACCTCCGCTCACTTCGGTAGCACGCGCCGCTCCTGTACCAGCGGCCTGCTCGGGGTCTGCACCGGCTAGCGGGCTAGTGCAGCCTGTTCTCCGATCTGGTGCCGCACGAGGTCGACGAGGGCCACGTAAGCCGGGATGTCCGCGACGGGGTCGGCTCGGTATGCGGGTCTCAGGGCGATGATGGCAACCACGGCATCGCGGGCAGCGGCGAGGTTGCTCTGCCTGAGATGGGTGAGGGCAGCCAGCCGGTGGGCCCACACCGCTTCGGTAATAATGAGGCCGGGCTTGCTGAGGCAGGCGTGCAGGGTTTGGAGTGCCGGCTCGAAGCTCCCCGCGACGTAGAGACCGTGCGCCTCGGCTAGCTCTCGGTCGCATTGGAAGGCATCGGAGGGCAACCGCAACGCCCGCTTGACGTCGCTGACGAGGGCGGAGAAGAGGGCCGGGTCGCGGGGGCGGTCGGGCTCGTAGTACGGGGCGAGGGCGAGGAGGTGGAGGATGGCTCGTTCGGCCTCGGCTTCGTCGTTCTTCTGGGAATAGGCCAAGGCCAAAAGCCGGTAGGCCGGGACGGCTTCTTCGGGTGGGGGGTCGCCCTCCATCAGGCAACGCGAGAGCAGAGCGACCGCCTCGTCGAAAGCGCCTTCGGTGTACCTCGCCTGGGCCTGTTCCACGTGACCGGGACAGGGACGCGGGGCGGGATACAGGGTGGCGAGTGGGGCAGGCTTAAGGTCGTCGAGCAGTGGGAGGACGGCGCGCCGATCCTGCTCCTCGGCCTCGGCGGCTTCGCGACCCGCATCCAGGGCCGTTCCCGGCTTAGTCCAGGCGGTGAGGGGTAGGGGCGCGCGCACCGGAGCCGGTTCGACGCTCCAGGCTAGCAGACGGTCCGCCTCGGCCACGGCGGGGGGAGGCGGATCGGGACGCATTTCGACTCGTGCCGGATGGGCGGTCGCCGCTTGGACTAGCAGAAGCTCCGGGCGGCTCAACTGCTGCTCCGGCACGTATCCGCTGACCCCTACATATTGGACCGCGCACCAGCCCCGCTGGCAGAGTCCCAAGCGGACCGAATACCCCTGGGGTACGGAGCTTACGTGGCGCGCCGAGGCCGAAGGCTCGGCCCGGAGGCGGAGGTTCTGCTGTGCAATTGCGTAACCCGGCGCGAGCGACCTCGGCTGAGCCGCCGCCCCCGCAGCTAAGCTGGACTTTGGCCCTTTGAGATAGGCAGAGAATCGCTTATTCCATCCCAAGAGCGCCTTTTTCGATTAAACGATATGCCCGATTCAGACCCGACATCGATAAAAGGAAGCGGCGATCTGCTCTGGCTGCACGCA
>JBBSMX010000187.1:0-6653 GCA_038232935.1 Rhodothermales bacterium
CCCGCCCGGCCCCGAGGACGAGCTGCTGCGCCGCGTGATGCAGGGCTCCGGCACCTACGCCACGGTCAGCCTCAAGCCGATGCTGATGATGGAGCAGGGCATCGGCGACGATACGCCGCTCCCGGTCAAGACCGTCCCCGCCCACTTCTCGCTCGTCGGCGAGGCGAACGAGGACGACGTGGCCCGCGTCTTCGGCAGCGAAGCGCTCGACGGCGGGAACCGCTTCTTCCAGGTCGGCACGCCGCTCGACATGGACACGCCGGTCTGCCTCGACCTCGCCCGGCTCGTGGAGCGCTCGAACGCTGTCTTTGGCAAAACGGGCACGGGCAAGAGCTTCCTCACGCGGCTGCTGCTCTGCGGCACCATCAAGACCGGCCGCGCGGTGAACCTCGTGTTCGACATGCACAACGAGTACGGCTTCACGGCGCGGACGGAGACGGGCGGTGCCGGCAGCGGTCGCGTTCCCGGCCTCAAGCAGCTCTTCCCCGGCCGCGTCCACGTCTTCTCGCTCGATCCCGCTTCGACGCGGCGGCGCGGCCAGAGCCCGGACGTCGAGGTTCACCTCTACGCGAGCCAGGTCGAGCCTGAGGACATCCTCCCGCTCCGCGACACACTCAACCTGAATCCGACCGCCGCCGAGAGCACGTACGGGCTGAAGAAGGTCTACGGCGACGGGTGGCTCGCCGCCCTCCTCCGCGCGACCGGGGAGGAGATCGAAGAGATGGCCGAGCGGACGGGCACGCACCCCGGCTCACTCTCCGCCCTCAAACGCAAGCTCGACCGGCTCGACGGCCTCCCGTTCTTCCACCTCGACCGCACCGAGCGCCACCGCGACGTGCTCGACGAACTGCTCGAAAGCATCGAGGCGGGCAAGTCCGTCGTGCTCGAGTTCGGGCAGCACAACTCGCTGCTCGTCTACCTCCTCGTCGCCAACGTCATCACGCGGCGGCTGCGGCAGCGCTACGAGCAGAAGTACGAGCGCTTCGAGGCCACGCAGGACCCCGCCGACGAGCCGAAGCAGCTCATGATTACGATCGAGGAGGCGCACAAATTCCTCGGCCCGCTGACGGCGCAGGAGACGCCGTTCGGGAAGATCGCGCGCGAGATGCGGAAGTTCTCGGTCAGCCTCCTCATCGTGGACCAGCGCCCGAGCGGGATCGACGAGGAGGTGCTGAGCCAGATCGGGACGAAGATCGTCGCCCAGCTCAACGACGAGAAAGACATCAACGCCGCGCTCGTCGGCACGAGCGGGGCGAGCGCCCTCCGTCAGGTCCTCGCCTCGCTCGACTCGAAGCAGCAGGCGCTCCTGCTCGGCCACGCCGTCCCCATGCCCGTCGTGATCCAGAGCCGGCTCTACGACGAGACGTTCTTCGCCGCGCTCACCGACGGCCGCCCGTCCGGCTCCGCCGCCGAAATGCAGGCCCAACTCGGCGACCTCTTCTGAAGGAGTAGCGAGGGCAAGCGAAAACTCCCTTGATTCCTCTTCTCCCTTCACCTATTCTTAAACGTCCTCCCTCGTCCGTACTCAATGCGAAACGGCTATGGTTTCCCGCTCTGTCCCTGTCCTTCTCCTCGCCGCCCTCTGCCTCATTGGATGCCGCGACAGCCTGGTTGACGAGCCGCTCGATACGGCGGAGTCACCCGAGACCGAAGAAACCGGTGCCCGCCCCATCTATCTCAAAGGCCCCGAGACCATCATTCTCGGCGACTCCAGGGAGTTCCGGGTAGAACCGATCCAAGAGGCGACCCGGTATAGCTGGGAGATTCATGATTCCAGCTCAGGCCGGCTGAGCGGACACCTCGAAGCCGATAACGAGGGCCGGGACCGCATCTTCCTCGCCGAGGCTACCCGGACGGGCTACGTCTACCTGCGCGTGTCGGTCTTCGACGACACCTCTCTCATCGGGGTGGCGAGGAAAGCTGTTCGTATCGATCGCTGAACCTGATCCTCCCGCGCTCTTCCGGGCCGCTGCTCTTTTCTGAGCGGCGGCCCGATCTCGTATCCCGATCCGCCTCAGTGGTACCTTCCGTTCCCACCCAGCCGCCCTCCCCCGTGCGCGTCCTCGCCGCTGCCCTGCTCCTCCTCGCCGTACCCACTGAGGTGCAGGCACAGGCCGAGCTGTGGCCGGGCACCGGTGTCTGGGCGCAGGCCGTCCTCGACACGCTCTCGCTCGAAGCGAAGATCTCCCAACTGTTCGTGACGGACGCGCACGGGTCGGCCGAGGGTCAGAGGCCAGAGGAGCGAGCCCGCTTGCTCGACCGAGTCGAGCGGTTCGGGGTCGGGGGCGTGCTCTTCTCCACGGGGGACGCTGGGCGGCAAGCGGCGCTGACGCGTCAGATTCAGTCGCGGGCAGCGCTGCCGCTGCTCGTGGCGCAGGACATGGAGAACGGCGTCGGGATGCGCGTCGCAGGCACGACGGCGTTCCCGCAGGCGATGGCGCTCGGTGCCGCCGGCGATCCCGCGCTCGCCTACGCCCTGGGCCGGCACGTCGCTGCCGAAGCCCGTGCGCTCGGGGTCCACTACAACTTCGCGCCCGTCGCCGACGTCAACATCAACCCGTCCAATCAGGTCATCAACGTCCGCTCGTTCGGGGGCAATCCTGAGTCCGTGGCGGCCCTCACGGTGGCCGAGCTTCGGGGGATGCAGGACGGCGGCCTCATCGCTACGGCGAAGCACTTCCCCGGCCACGGGGACACGGCCACAGACTCCCACGCCGCCCTTCCCCTCCTCCCCTTCGCTCGCGACCGCCTCGACTCGACCGAGCTGTTGCCCTTCCGCGAAGCCATCGCCGCGGAGGTGCGGAGCGTGATGACGGGCCACCTCGCCGTTCCGGCGCTGGAGCCGGACGCATCGCTGCCCGCTACCCTCTCCCGGCGCATCATCACCGGGCTGCTGCGCGACGAGCTCGGATTCCGCGGCCTCATCGTCACCGACGCCCTCGACATGCGGGGAATCACACGTGGGTTCGAGGTCGGCGAAGCGGCCGTGCGGGCAATCGAGGCGGGCGTGGACCTGCTGGTCCTGACGCGGGACGAGTACGTAGCGCGGGCAGCGCTGATCGCCGCCGTGCGCGCGGGCCGGATCACCGAGCGCCGGATCGACGAATCGGTGCTGCGCGTGCTGAGGGCGAAGGAATGGCTTGGGCTGGACCGAGCGACGCAGGCTCCCGACGCACGTGGTATCCGCGCCCTCCCTTTCTCCGAGATCGCGCCGCCCGACAGCACGCTCCTCCGCCGAGGCGAGGCGCTGGCCGAGCTGATCGCGCGGCGCTCCCTCACGCTCCTCCGCAACGACCGCGACCTCCTCCCGCTTCTCTCCGCCCGCCGCCTGCTCGTCCTCACCCTCGCCGACGCCCGCGAGCCCGACGCCGGAGGCCCTTTCGTGGAGCGTCTCCGTGGCGTGGTTGGGCTCTCGACGCGCGTGACCCACCGCGTGCTCTCGCCCAACGCCGACGCGAACCTCGTCGAACGCACCCTCGCCCTCGCCGCGCAGAACGATGCCGTCATCGTCGCCACCGGCCTGAGCACGCGGAGGCGCAGCAGGCAGCCGGCGCTGCTGGAGCGCCAACGCACGCTCGTCCACCGGATCGCCGCCCTCGGCAAGCCGGTCGTGCTCGTCTCCTTCGGCAACCCGTATCTCTCGCCCGACGTCGCGGGGCTCGACGCTGCCGTCGTCGCCTACGACGCGCTCCCTCGGACACAGCGTGCGGCGGCCGAGGCCCTCGTCGGACAGCGTCCGTTCTCGGGCCGCCTCCCGATCCGCGCGCAGGCTCTCTACCAGCGAGGCGACGCGGTCCTGCTCCCGCAGGCAGCCCTCCGCGCTGACACCCCAACCGAGGCTGGGTTCGATCCTGCGGTGCTCGCCCGCATCGACGCGGTCATCGAACGGGCCATCGGGGAGCACGTCTTCCCCGGCGCGGTCGCCGGCGTCGGCGTCGGTGGGACGGTGGTGAAGGCGCAGGGATACGGTCGGTACACCTACGATCCCGGTGCCGCCGCCGTCACCCCGGAGTCGATCTTCGACCTCGCCTCGCTCACGAAGGTCGTCGGCACCACGCTCGCGGCGATGAAGCTCTACGACGAGGGGCGGCTCGACCTCGACGTGCCCGTCGCCCGCTATCTCCCTGCGTTCGGGCAGAACGGCAAACAGGGCGTGACCGTGCGGCAGCTTCTGACCCACAGCGCCGGGCAGCGCGCGTTCCACCCATTCCACACGACGGGCATGCGCTCCCGCGGTGCCGTCCTCGACTTCATCCACGCCGACGCGTCCCGCTACACGCCGGGCACCGCGACACTCTACAGCGACTTCGACATGATCGTGCTCGGCGAGGTCATCGAGGCCATCGCGAAGCAGCCGCTCGACGGGTACCTCCGCGAGACGTTCTACGAGCCGCTCGGCATGGCCGCCACCGGCTTCCGCACGCCCGGCACGCTCGACCCGCGCGCGCTCCCGACCGAGAATGACCGGACGTTCCGCCGCCGGCTGCTTCAGGGTGAAGTCCACGACGAGGCGGCGTCGATCCTCGGCGGCGTCGCCGGCCACGCCGGCCTGTTCTCGACGGTCGGCGACCTCGCCCGCGTCGCGTTCCTGCTCACGAATGGCGGCGAAGCCTACGGCCGCCGCTTCTTCTCGCCCGCCACCATCGACCTGTTCATCGCCCGCGCCCGCCCCGTCGGGGAGTACCCGGCGGCGCTCGGGTGGATGACGAACCGCCCGGCGTCGGAGGGCACCTCGTCGTCGGGCCGGCGGATGGGGCCGCGCGCGTTCGGCCACACCGGCTTCACCGGCACCTCCATCTGGATCGACCCGGACACCGGCCTGTGGGTGATCCTGCTGACGAACCGGACGTACCCAGACCGGAGCACAAACGAGATGGCGCGCGTCCGTCCCGCCGTGGCGGACCTCGCCGTCGAAGCGTTCGAGAAGGGCCGGGCGGCGCGGGGCGAGGACGGAACCGCAGCGTCAGAGGCCCGGTACACCGGCCCGGTTTCAGACTCCCCTCCCGACTGACTATGCCGACCTACGTCTACCGCCGCACCGACGGCACCACGTTCGAAGTCTTCCAGCGCATCTCCGACGACCCGCTCGAAGTCGATCCCGAGACGGGGGAGCCGGTCGAGCGCGTGATCGGCGGCGGGGCCGGGCTGATCTTCAAAGGCACCGGTTTCTATCAGACCGACTACGTCCGCAAGTCCGGCGAGCCTTCGTCCGAGAAAAGCGCGAAGGGTTCGGAGTCGAAGGCGGAAACGAAGGCCACCGAGGCCAGCGCGAAGAGCGATAGCCCGTCGAAAAGCGACGCCGGCTCGAAAACCACAGACGGGTGATCCGGCGCGCTAGCGCACGAGCGTGGTCCGCTCGGTGAAGCGCTGCCCGCCGCCCTCGGCCTGGACGAGGTAGAGCCCTGCCGGGAGTGTCCGCCTGTCGAGCGCGAAGGCGTGTTCACCCATCGAGAGTGGCCCAGCGTGGAGCACCGCCACCTGTCGCCCGAGCACGTCGTAGACCACGACACGGACCTCCGATGCCGCGTCGAGTGTGAGCGCTACGGTCGCACCGCCCGCCGACGGGTTCGGGTACACCGACAAACTCAACGCCTTCGGCTCCGTCGTCCCATCTTCCGCAGCCGTCCCCTGTGTCACCGTCAGCGACAGCGGCACTTCCACCGCTTCGCCCGTTTCCGCGTCGAACGCCTGCAACGCCGAGGTGTAGTCTCCGACCTCCCGAGCGCCCGCCCGAAACGCAAGTGTGATCGTGCGGCTCTCGTCTGGTGCCAGTGTCCCGTCCCACGCCGCTTCCGGCCCGGCATCCGAGTCCACCACGAGCCACGACGGCGGCAGCGGGTGCGGCCGCACGCCGACGATCCCCTCGCGCTCGAAGCTCGTGAACGTCAGGTACATCACGCCGTTGGGGTCGATCCGGCTCCGCAGTGGGTTCGCCTTTGGGCCAGATCCCCCGTCCTCGAAGAGCACCTCCGGTACCGGCGTCTCCAGCGCCTCGCCCTCGCTGTTTCCCCAGCGGTCCACGACAGCGATGCGGTCGTAGCCGGGCGCACTGAATGAAGGGTACACGGCAAACTCCACACGCACGCCTTCCGATCCACCCTCCGCACCGCCGTGCACGTCAGGGCGACCGTGGGCGGCGGGCAGGGGGTAGGGCTCGGGACGGAGAGGGTATCCCTCGGCGAGAGTGCCCGTGCGGTCTACTGCCCAGAGCCTCCGCGTCTCGGGCTCGCCCTCCTGCCCGTTGAAGTAGAAGAGATCCATAGTGGGCTCATAGCTCAGCCCGCTGGCGGTGAAATAGGTAACCGGGCCTTCCGGTGGCGTTAACTCGACGCTGCGGCCCGTTTCTACCCCGTCAATGTTACCTTCGAGGAGAAGGAAGCGACGCGTCACAACCTCGTTGCCTACCACAGCATTTTCCCAGTTTACCCACCACAACGTTCCACTCTCGGTGTCATAACTAAACGTCAGTCGCGGGTTGAAAAACAGCTTTTCTGCTCGATCATTCCACCCTAACACAACGTCAGTCGCGGGTTGAAAAACAGCTTTTCTGCTCGATCATTCCACCCTAACACAACGTCAGTCGCGGGTTGATCAGATCGAGGCAATTCCTGCGTAGCAGAGGTTCAGATGCACCAGCTTCAGCAACGACACGC